>JACQUC010000220.1 GCA_016210495.1 Chloroflexota bacterium | reverse complement strand
TCGCTCGCGCCTCCGCCTCCTCACGCTGCCGACGCGCACGCTCCCTGGCTTCTCGTTTCGCTTCCTCGCGGCGCCTTACCTCCCCGTATCTCTCCGCAGAGGCCAGCAACTCGGCCACAGTGCGGCTGCCTTCCTCAGCGTCTTTCGCGGTGGCTGCTGGTGTCGCTCTCTCCTCATGGAAGCGACGCAGAAGCTTGGAGCGCAGATGGACATCACTTCCATCCACGAGACGTAGCAATATCGTATCTTTTTCCGACTCTGCGAGGTCGTGAATCCACTGCCGGAGCTCGTCGGATAGACCCTCAACTTCAACTCCGTTAGCGCTACGCTGGGCCGCGACCGCGATGAGATCCGCGTCAATTCGCATAAAGTCGGCGAAAGCCTCGATGGCCGCAGACAGCGTACCCAACCCTGGAGGGACCGGCGGCTCCACTTCATCGTCGTCCAGATCTCCATTTTGAGCACAAAGCAGCCAGCCAAGATACAGACAGCGCAAGTCGCCATTCGCGATATCTCCGCGCAGCGGAACGAGCGATGAGAGCCATTCACTTCCTTCCGAATCCTCTACCCAGCGGCCGCCTTCCTCGTCGCGCGAGATGAAATCGAGTATTACGTGGGTAGTGGTTGCCCAAGTTGAAGCTGATTCGCCAGGGCAGTAGAGCGAGGCCGTCTCTGAAGTTAGCAGGCTTCATGGCAGCCGAATCATGAACCGGTGTGTTCCCCAGCTAGCTAGGTAGAAGAACACGTCATAGTATTTCTCCATCAGTTTTTGGGGGTCGCCTTTGAAATTGCCCCAGTTGTAGACGTTCTGCAATCTAGTGGGGGAGATGGTCGCGCGAGAGGTTACTTGGCGAAGCTCGGCCAGCTCGCTTTGGGTGAGTCGACGGTCGATTGCTATGAACTCGTAGTACTGATATTCGCTCATTTAGCTTTCACCAGCAACGAACTGCTCGATAATGATTCGGCCTACAGCTTGGGAGTATATGCTCAAGCATGTTATCATTTTAAAATAGGTGAACCATTCAGTCGCGAAAGAGACTGCTGGTCGATCACAACGACCCAACGGTGGCCGAACGACACAAGGAGCAAGTAGGCCAGAGCGCGCGCGGGACGAGGAGCGTGAGCAGCGGATTGCGTACGAAATCATCGTCGATGCCTATACTCCCGGAGAGCAGGCGAAGGGTTGGTACTACTCCAATTGTTCCCAATGCCGTCGAGGCCAAGAATGGTTCAATTGGAGCCTAAACTGTGGCTCAGGGAGATGACGATGGACGATCCAAGCAAGTTCATAGACCAACTTTCACGCGCGGACGCTCTGTCGATTTTGCGAACTCTGGCGGATGAGGACGAGCGGCTCGCGCGCCGGATTGCCAAGATCGCGGGGTGAGTTAGCCGCTACCTTGGAGGAAGACTGCGGAGATGGATAAGATACGATTGTTTCACTGGCTGTCCAAACAGGACTCGTCTGTGTTACTTGATCTGCTCAGTGCAGCCTACGACGAGTTGAATCACGATCAGCGACAGGCGGTTTTTGGCCACCATAGCGAGGCCGTGCCCCCCGCGCCAGTTGATGGCGAAACACTGTTTAAGGAAGTTAGGCTTTTCCGCCAGGAATCGCTACACGGTGCATACTACGCGCCGTTCAACATGAACTCGCGCAACTTTTCGTACGTACCGGAGGAGACCAAAGAATGGTTCGACCGTCTTGACGACTTGCTTGATGCCAGCAGCGAGCTTACCGCGCAGGGCGACCACACAAATGCCGTAGCTTGCTTCAACATGCTGTACCAGCTTATCGACGCTATGGAAGGAGGCGAGGAGATCGTATTCGCCGACGAGTATGGTAGCTCGATGATCCCTGGAGACGAGAAACAGTATATCGCTGCGTTCATGGCCTCTCTAGCTGCGACCTCCACTCCTGAGGAGTTCGCCAGAGTAGCTTTACCGCTCATCCGACGCGACAGCCAGCAATCGTTCACGACCGGTGCGTACTCCTCTGCCGTACGTGCTGCTACCGAAGTCCAGAGAGCGCACCTTGAAGCGGAAATTCAGCGCCAGAACCTCCGAACGAGAAGGGACATTTGAGGTCAGGGCCAGCTTACGGCGCTGGATGACCGCTGCATGGATGACCTCGACACCTCCGAATCTGTCCTCGTAACGACCCAAGGATGGCCAAATCATTCAATCTGCCACCCGCCAGTAATCTCGAATCGGACCACCTCTTTGAAGTCGTGCAGATGCTCGACCATCTCCCGAATCGGCATCGGCGATTGCCCGCCCCGTTGCCAGTCGGGCCGGTCTAACGTGCCGATGACAAGGTACTCGTTGCCGATCACCTCGGGGTTGTGCTTGGCAAATAACGCCGTGAGGAGAGCTTCAAGCTCATCTTGGTGGGCGATGAGCAGATCGCACGCCGGGCAGCAGCGGCATGTCTTGTTCAAGGCCACAGGGGTCAACGGGTCGACGTGGATGACCAGGGGCAACTTGCGCTGGCGCGTCTTGGCGTGGCACCATGGGCAGACAGTGCAGTGCGCTTCCGGATAAGGGCTGAGAAAGAAGCGGTACCGAGGGGACTGCTTGCCAAGCCGTGGTTGTTGCGCCTTCGGCACCGTTGCGATCTCCTCCGTTTCTCAATCATCGGCCGTGGCACTTCTTGTACTTCTTGCCGCTGCCGCAGGGACAGGGGTCGTTGCGGCCGACCTTCCGGGTCACCCTTATCGGCTGTGCCATTGCTGCCGGCCCTGGTTGCCGAGTGCCCAGATCTTCCCTGGAAGGCAGGCGCGGCGGCAGTTGCAGTGCGCCCGAGCGCTCAGGTGGACCGGCCAGATCAGCGAGTACTTCGGCAGCCGCCTCGACGTAGCTCTCCCGGGTCTTGCGCGGCAGGCCGCTGCTCGGAGCCTTCATGAGTATGCTCTGGAACATCCGCACGGCCTCTGCTATGTCGCCATCATCCTGGGCAAACCGACCCAGGTTGAGATAGGCCTCGAGGTTCGCGGGCTCCAAGCGCAGGGCCTCCCGATATTGCTCGGTCGCCTCCTCAATATGGCCAAGAAAGCGCAGGACGTTAGCGTAACACACGCGCAAGTCAGCCCTATTTGGCTCGCCCTCGACCCTCTGGCGGTACATTTCGCGCGCGGCGAGGGGGTGCATCTCACGGCCATCGCTCAGGCCGAAGCGGATGAACCGCAGGGCCCCTTCCTCCGGTCCGTCGCCTGGCCTCCCCAACTCGTGCGCCATCCTCTTCTTCAACACTTCGGCCATAAGTGTGATGTAGGCCAGGCTCGATAGCTGGTACTGGTCAACGGCACCGCACTTCGGACAGGTAATCCGCTGGGGGATGATGAACTCGCTGTAGGGCGTTGGCTCACCTTTCCCGCGGCGCTCTTGTGTTGCAAGGTCGCAGTAGACCGTCTCGACGTAATGCTCGCGCTCGTAGCCGCATCCCGTGCAGCGCAGCCGGAGTCGCAGTCCCCGTTCCTTGACGGCTCGGGGCGACCCGGGCGACAGCCCCAGCTCCTCCAGGGCGTGGTCGAGGTCGACGATGGAGGTGTCGACCCTGTCCTCGGCAAAGGCCTGGCGGATCGCCGTCGCCGCCTCGACTGCCTTCATATGGAGAAGTTCCGCAATGATGAAGCCGTTGAGGATCTCGTCCTTGGGCGATTGGGACTCCACTGGATCGAGACGTGCAACGAGGGCGTTCACTACGTCGGAGCGTGTCTCGTGATGGCGCTGACCAATCTTGCTGAGGCTCTCGGCTGCACGCGCCCGCGCAAAGACATCCTTCGTTCGGTCGAAAAGGAGGGCGCGAAGTGGCCCAACGGCCGGAGCGCCAATCCCGCCGAACACTTCCGGCAGCGTCTGGGCAAGGTAGTCGTCATCTACCCGATCGAAGAGCGGGAGCAGTGGCTCGATGGCCTCGGAGTCGCCTAGCTCGCCCAGGAGCTGGATCGCATGGAGGGGCGCCCACACCTCAGGGCTCTTCGAGTCGGCGTTGTGGAGCTTCTCATCGATGGCCATCTCGATGAGAGGGCGCACAGCATCCTGCCCATACGATCTTATGCGGTCGAGCAATACACGGTCGGGCTTCTGGCCCGCCTGACGGAGTTCGACCAGTAGTTGGTTCAAGTCGCTTGAATATGTCCCTATCGATTGATTTACATTCACACGAAAACACCTGTACTCGCAAGCATCACCTCTTGATTATACGAGGTGGATGGTCGGCAGAGCAATCAGCTCGATAATCGGGTTGCAAGCAGAAGGCCATTTTGTCGTGCAGTTCAGAGAATTCCAAGAAGAGTTGCAACAGTTCTACCGGCCATTGGTTTACGCCCGTGACGACTTGATCTTTATGAAAAATTCGGCCAACTCTTGATGGAAGTCGAATCCCATGTTCGTAACCTCCAATCGAATTCTCAGCCTCGCGCCCGGCTCAAGCACATATTGGCGAGTACATGCTATCACGCTGGCCTGTCCTCGAAAAGGACCTCGCACCTCTTGCGGTGGATCTACCGCTTTCTCTTCCGCTTCTTCCTGGAGCCCGTAGCCAATCTTGCCACGAGCTTTCGGTCCTCAGACGCCCCCCACAGGATATTGCAGTGAACAGGAATGCAGGAGCCAAGATGCCGACGATTATTGTCTAGTCTTACATTTGCGGTCAACCGAATTGCGGCGGTTTGAGATTCGAAATGAAGCTTCCTATGCGGTTTCCAGGCCGCCCACCTTGGTCATGGCTCGACACATCGTGGATTCGCTGACCATGACTCCGTGGCTCTTCTTCCACATCAGACAGTGCTCAGCCAGCGTAGCATCGTTATGCCCTTCAAGCTGGACGACAAGATCAGGATAGTCCTTGGGTGGGATGAGCCCCACACGACCAAGGTGGGCCTTGGGCCTAGCGTGGCCGACCTGCTGCCGGCGTGCGACGTAACGATTCAACCGTGGCCCGATTAACCCGGTATCTTCTCCCAACAGCAGTGGCGCCTGCTCCCTCGTCAATGTCCGCGAGAACTCGTTCCCGCAAATCTTGTGAATAACTCCTTGGCATAAACCAAGTGTAGCAATCGGCGCAACATAACTGCAAACTGCTCTAGAAAGGGGTGCGGTGAATGCCCTGGGCACAGGTTGCGCCCAATGGGTTGACAGTCACAGGTGGATGTTCTGGATCTTCGGGACCCCGGACTCGTACAATGTATGAATTATAATCCACTCCTTTTGGCTGATCATTACTTCTATCCTCCAGCCGAATTCCTCTGTGGAGGATAGCCGTTGTGACACCAGCTGTGTCCAACCAAGCAGCCACAAGTGTGGAGTTTTCGACGCCATATTTGTCCATTTGCCCGCCCACAAATGGGGATTATTCGGCGCCCATAATTGCGGATTCGCCATGCCCATAAATGTCCCTTTCCAGATTACCACCGACATCCTCCCCAAGAATGGCACCGAAACAGCCACTTGACGACAATCTTGACGACAAAACCACTTGGGTTGCTTGGCCGAACGGGGGAATAAACTTTCCATGTGGGAAGCGACCTCGGCATAGAGACTGGGCAACGTGATTGGGACGATGGGAATGCGCTCGGGCCCTACGTTCCAGTGTGCGACCCGCTGAGGAAGCATTTGAGTCCCTAGATCACATACTTAACTATGTCTAAGGACAGTGCCAGGGGATAACTCTACAATCCAAACAACGCGATGGCGTTCTCTCGCAGTATCTTACTCTTTGTATCTTCTCGTAACGGAAGCGCAAGGAATTGCTCCCTGTACTCTTTCATCCCTCTGCCGTTGCTTCCCCAGAGTGTCTTCTCTCTTCCTATCCTGGTGTCTATAAAGCGTAACAGCGGCGCGTGCATCGCGGGCAACATCTCGGGCGGCCAAGCACTTATGTCGCAATAGATATTCTCGTGCTTCATAGCCATGGCCACCAACTCATCAACCCAAGGCCACCCCGTATGCGACGCGATGATCTTCAGGTTGGGGAAATCCAAAGCTACCTCGTCAAGGTAAATCGGGCGGCCGCCCTCACTTGGTAGGT
The DNA here is from genome assembly GCA_016210495.1 of Chloroflexota bacterium. The sequence continues at coordinate 34,171 of JACQUC010000220.1, read as the reverse complement.
TCTCAGCGGCGTGGCCGACTTGCATACCCACCGGAATGCCAAGTTCGGCGCACTTCGCATAGCACGGATACAGTTTCTTATCGTTCAAGGCCAGCCCAAAGGAAAGACTGTGAAAGTACACGTATTTGAAACCGCATTCTTTGACGGCAGTTTCTATTTCCTGGAGGCTTTCCTGTATCTTCAGGGGATTGTAGCCTGCCACGCCTACGAGTCTTTCCGGAGCCATCTTTACTTGCTCGTACACTTGCTCAATCGTGTTGTTCACCTGCAATCTCTTGTTTGCCCAGGAGAACATCTTCCACGCCGTAATGAAAACCTTCTCATATCCAGCCTCATCCATATAGGCTACGAACTCCATGGCACTCGGATACATCGCCGGTGTGAGCTGCTCTCTCTTGCCCCCCCGAAGCCTACGCGTCGCGAATGCGTACTCGTCTGAGTCGAAGTACTGTTTCTTCGCTTCTGGGGTGAACAGGTAGTTCATCACGTCGATTGCTTTGATATCTTCCACTGAGACTGAGTCCTCCCTCGACCTGAATGGGCTTGCCGTTTCGTCTGAGTTTCCCTGCCCGGTGAGTTCAGATCATACAGTATCCACCATTCACGCTGATAGTCTGGCCGGTTACGTCATCAGCCCTCTCTGAGGCTAGGAACACTATCATGTTGGCTATGTCTTGTGGGCTGGCGAGCCTGCCAGTGGGATAAGCACGCAGAAGCTTCGCCATTCGATCTTCGTATGCCTTGATCTTGGCAAGATCTCCTTCAGCTCGAACTCGTGCCTCTTCCTCGACCCTCCGCTCGACGTTAGTTGCTCCTGGACTAACCACGTTGACACGAATTCCATACCGGGACACGTCTTTTGCGAGCGCCTTTGTGAAAGAAATCACGGCCCCTTTCGCCCCGGAGTAAACAGGCTGAACGACTCCCCCAACCCGTGCAGCATCAGAGCCAAGGCTGATTATCACACCCGCCTGTCGCGATAACATATGGTCCAGCACGGCTCGCGTACAGTTGAGCACGCCCAGGTATGTAACAGAAATCTCCGCATTCCAGTCATCCCTCTGCGACTCCGCAAAGCGGTTCGTTCGCCACAGGCCAGCGTTGTTGACAAGGATGTCAAGTTGGCCAAATTGCTCGATCGTGGATTTGACCATACCATGCGCGTCTTCCCACTTGGTTACGTCTATCTTCAGTGCCAGTGCTGTACCACCCGACCCTTGGATTTCATCTGCAACACGCTTGGCCCTTTGTTGATCAACATCTGCAATCACAACTCGCGCCCCTTCTTCCACAAAGGTGAGCGCGGTGGCTTTGCCAATCCCCTGCCCGGCGCCAGTAATGACAACTACCTTGTCTTTCAGCTTGAGATCCATAACGTCCTCTCAGTCATCCCTGAATTGATGGCTCCAATAGTTACTCGTCTGATAGGTCTCTTTCGATTCGCTGGCGAAGGTTTTTGTTGACTTTGTATACCAGATCCTGCAACTGCACAATTTCTGTCTCCGTGAGACAAGACATAGCCTCGTCGCACATAGCGAGCATTTCCGGGAAGACCTCTCGGAGATTATCCACTCCTCTTCTGGTCAGCCTGACTTTATTGATCCTGCGGTCGGAGGGATCAGGTATCCTCTCCACCAGACCATCCCGTTCAAGGCTATCAATCACCTTGGCCGTCGCTTGCGTGGTGCGGAATATGTCCGCCGCCACATCCCTTTGAGGAAGCGCCTCGCCGTGTTTCAACAAACAGTCCGCTACCGCTAGCCTCGTCCGATTGCTGGAGCGCTTTGCCATTTTTGAATCAACATATCTTCCGAGCACGTCACCGCATCGCAGAAGCCAAAAGAAAGTACGCACCGTTGGATGAGCCCTTGCCTCCTCGAAGCGAAGATCGACATCTTGGAGAATTCGAACATCATTACCGTTGTTAGTCGTCATTGATACCCCCTGAAAAACCTAAATTGCAGAGATTCTCGATCTTTATATCATATAGAGGAGTAATGGTCACCTACTTGATTGTCAATGAGTTTCATCATTAAGGATGAAGACCCACTGTGGAACCGACTACTTCACGAGCAAGCGGGCCAGTTGCGATACGTCTGCCATTTGCTCGATGTTGTCCACCGATCTAATAACTTCTTCCACCCTTTCATCAGGGAGGACGGCTGATGCCAGCTTACGAAACTTGTGGCACACCTCTTCTTTTGTGAGCGGATTCTCACTTGAGCCCTTGGGGTAGTCTGATCGCGCCTCCAGAGTGTGTCCATCTCTTAGGCTAACCCTCATCCGGCTCAAGTACGTCAAGTCCCCCTTCGCCTCTGGATTAGGATGTAGATGTATCCGATGAGCTAGATCCAGAACTGTCCGTTCGTGCCAGAGTTCACGGTCCATGTACAAACCTAAGTCGTTGCTCCCTTTCAGCAGCCGTATCGCCAGAGAAAAAGGCAGGCTGAACTGCGCCTGAATAGCCTCTTGCGGTTCATAGATGGAGCCGCAGTGCATTATCTTGTCCTCATTCAAGTCTACGTCGATTCGTTCCACATCGGCAGCTTTCAACCCGTTCTTTTTCATCAGGTCAGCCAGCACGTCTATGGAAGATTGCTGGGAAGCATTCGCGGGGTACTGCTTAATACCGTTGTTAATCACTCCTGAACCAATTGTTAAGTCTAACGCCAAAGCTTCGGGTTTTTCGACACCGGCAAACAAACGAAAAATGCCTCGCTTCCCCTCAAAGATCGTCGCCGGGCCGGTCAATCCATAACTGGATAACATTGCCGATTGGATACCGCTCCGCACTGCTATTCCGTTGTGCACTCGCTTTACCTCACCTCCACTCTGGTCGTACTCCATCGTTCCAGAGGCGTGGCTACCGGCAATACCGAAGGCATTGGTAAGTTCCTTCGACGTCAGGCCCAGTATCTTCCCCGCAACCGCGGTGGCTGCAAACACCCCAATAACACTGTGAGGATGAAAGCCACGAGCATGAACACCGAAATGCATGTCGCGCCCCAGGCTCCAAGCCACGTCATACCCCACGGCGACAGCGGTCAAAAAGTCCGCACCGCCGAGCCGTGCTTTTTCGCCCAACGCCAGCGCGGTGGGAACGCATATCGCCCCCGCGTGTGCGCCCGCCCGCCCTCGGGCCCACTGATAGTCATCAAGCTCGGCTCCCTGTCCAAAGGTGCCATTAACAAAAGCGGCGTCGTGGGCGAGCGCCTTCGTGCCGTGGTTAAGAATAGTGCTTTCTGGTTTGCTCTCAAAGTCCCGTACGAAATGGTACGCGGCTTGGTTCCACTTGAGCGTAGAACCAATAAGCGCGCAGCCGAGCTGGTCAAGGACCAGTATCTTGGCCCGATCGATGACTTGCGTTTTCAGTTTGTCGCGAGTGTAGCCAACTACGAATTCGGCCAACAGATTCGATAATGCCATGTTCCTTGGGCGCCTCCTACTAAAAGTACATCTGCCTCTTGCAGAACTTCGAGGATCTCGCTTCGACCAGTTGCTCCATTATTCGCTTTCCCAAAGCTAAGCCAATGAGCCCCCGTCCAGAGCAATAGTCTGCCCCGTGATATAACTGGAAACGTCTGAAGCCAGAAACAAGGCAAGCCCTACTACGTCGTCTGTCTCAGCTAGACGACCCAGTGGAATTGACTTGACATACTGCTCCAGAAGGTCGGAATTAGACCACCGATACTGCGTGGCATCTGTTACTACCGTTGCAGGGGCGATAGCGTTAACTCGCACGTTATTGCCAGCTAGATCTTGAGCGAGTACTCTTGTAAGCATAATGACGCCCGCTTTGGCAATGCTGTAGACATTGCCTTTCTGCTGTCCAACCACCATTCCTGCCCTGGAAGCCATACTGATGATGTTTCCCCTCTTCTGCTCAACCATTCTCCGCCCCACTGCCTGGCAACACAGGAAATACCCTTTTAGGTCGGTATCCATAACTCTGTCCCAGTCTTCCTCAGCAAGATCGAGCAGAGGTAATCTGGCGCGCACAGCGGCATTGTTTACCAGAATGTCAATGTGGCCGAATTCGTCCACTACCTTCTGTACCATACTATCCACGTGGGCCTTCTTGCTGATGTCTGCCTGAACGGCTATAGAACACCGCCCAGTCTCTCGGATTCGCCTCGCCACAGCCTCAAGCTGTCCGTCCTCGATAACCATATCACAGACGGCCACGTCAGCTCCCGCCTCGGCGAAAGCCAGGGCGATCGCCTTCCCAATCCCCCCCCTGCTTCCGGTGACCAAAGCTGTCCTGTTGTTCAGTGAAAGCACCGGTAGACTCACAAGTGGACCTCCTCGACTCCTACCACCAGTAGCAATACCGATAGTTGTATTTGGTAGGCTGATCTTCTTATTTGTCCTTCTCTAATCAAGTTCAGATGACACCTCGTCAGTTTAGGAATACGGTTTAGCCTAGCTCAGCAACTGGATAACCGTTCTTGCGTCCGCAACTTCCTCCAGGTTGGTCACCAGATCGATCGCCTTATCTATGTTCTCCTTCGGCAAGGGCTTTGCCGAGTAGGATGCACAGTCCCTGAATTTCTCGACAAGGTCTTGCATAGGAATTGGGTTGGCCGGATGCCCATAGGGATGTTCTACTCGCTTCGAAAATACTGCTCCGGTCCTGGTCCTTATCTTGACGACTCCCAACATCACAGGTCCCTCAAGAAGCTGCGGGTCAAGCCTGGGAACTACCTTGTCCGCTAGCTCAAGTGTTTTGGTGTCATTGCGCCCTTCTTCTGTGAAGTCACAAAGAATGGCCCTCCTCTTGGCAGCGGCAACGGCTATGGTGAATGGCGAGCTGAGTTTGGCATCCATCATAGACTTCGGCTTTTTCAGCGCTTCTAGAGGCTGGGAGAAGCCCTGTGAGAGCTTGCCATAGGAAGCGACGATCTCAACCACATCGTCGGGCCGGACATCGTGCTCACGCACGATGCTCAGGGTGGCATCGACGAAGGGGTGGGTGTGACGGGCGCAGGGCCACGCCTTGAAGCTTATGTTGATGCCCTCGAACCTCTTGCCTAGATCCTCGACCAGCGCATCCCGATCATAGTCGCCGTTGAAATAGACGTTGAAGAATCCATACTTGCTTTCCAGTGAATCTTTAGTTCCGGTAATGCCCCGTTGAGCCAGGGTGGCGGAAAGGACCCCTGCCCTGGCTCCAAAGGCATTGCACAAGCCCCGCATCGGCGAGCCAGGACTACTGCCGATCTGTCTGGTGCCCGAGGCCTGATGAAGGGCGTGGCCGAAGGCATCCACCATTTTGCTCGTGTCCAGGCCCAGCAGCTTGCCTGCGCCCGCCGCCGAACCAAATGCGCCCAGCACTGGGCTCGGATGCCAGTTAGGTCTCTCGACCTTCGTGGGCATCTTAGCCCCTAATGCCAGTCTTCCCATCACGTCTACACCTAGCGCAGCCGCGGTTATGAATTCTTTCCCGCTTATCCCACCAACCCGTTCCGTAATAGCTATCGCCGCCGGTAGCGTGGGTGCAGTGGCGTGATAGTCGCCAAGGTCGATCACGTCATCGTAGTCTACGGCGTGACTCATTGCACCGTTAGCAAAGGCGGCCGCACACGCCGGGACCTTACCACCAAAGCCCAAGATTGAGCTTTCCTCTCTCCCTCCGTCCTCTTTGACCAACTCGACGATCTGCTGACAACCCTCTCCTATCCCACTGGCCGCTAGTATGACGCCAACGGTGTCGAGAATACTCTTCTTAGTAATCTCTATGACCTCTCTTGGGAGATCTTGATACGTGGTGTTAACCACGTTGCTGGCCAAGTGGAAGATCGCATCTCTGTTGTCCATTGTAATCCTCTTACGTCTCTCTAAGTTGGAAACCCATGCCCGGCGACGACAATTTGGTTGAGTAGACTAGTCGGCGCTTCCCCAGCAGGCCTTCTGTAGAGCTCGCAGGCCCAGGAACGCGAGTTCTTCATTTTGATCTGCCCCAGCGCCAGCGACTCCAATCCCACCATATCCAGTTGGCCCTCGCTGGCCTGGATTCTTGGATTTGTCTACACCCGGCTCAGTTATCCATACCCCGCCTGGCACAACCGTTACGTCGCCATAATCGGAAGCGGGTCTGCCGATCTTCTGCGCCCTTTCTCCTAGAGCACGTGTCTCAATTCTCATTCGGGCTGCGGTATAGGCCATCTTCCTAGCTTCATATATAGATAGCGGTGTCGCAGCCCCGTCCATTCTCATCGCGCCGATCAGCTCGCATTGGTCATCGACAATAGCCACTGAAACCGGCGCTTGCGACGGATTCACAGCTATCCGTTTAGATACCTCCTCATAGATAGCCTGGAGTGCTGCCTGAACCTCTGCCCATCCCAACATTTCCTTACTATACAACCGTTATCCCCCTTCTTGAGCGCACCGTGCAACAAATTGCCTCTTTAGGCCGGGCACCTTGCGCCGACGGCCCGGCATTCATATTCTCTCCAGCTCACCTTCCGGAAAGGCCATTTCGTATCCGGTCTTGTCCGCCTTCATAATAACGTAGCCAGCGGGGTCGTCTTTGACCTCGATTACCTCACCTTCCCAGGCAGCTATCTTGTACCCACCAGGCCATCCTGGCCGGTCCTTGACTCTCACCCGATTCCCTATGGCGAAGGCTGCCATATTCGTCCCCTCAAGTTTTGTCACTGGGTTTCCCAGTTCGAGCTATCTATCCCGAAAGTTGGGATTCCGTTTCTGCGCAAAAGCCTCAAATGACTCTTTTTGATCCTCAGGAGACATGTAGCGCAGCAAAGATGAGCAGAGGTCGGAGAACCGCAGTGAATCATAAGTTGATTGACTCGTGCTTGCGTTGATGACGATCTTCGACACCTGCATACCCGTTGGCCGCATTGCTGCGAGTTGTTGGGCAAGTTTGCGGGCTTCGTTCATCAACTGGTCAGGCGCGCAGACTCGGTTGACCAGCCCAATGTGCTCAGCCCTCCTGCCATCTATGACGTCTCCTGTCCAGATTAGCTCTTTGGCCCTGGCAATTCCCACAATTCGAGGCAGCAGGGTTTGCAGCCCTGCACCGCCTATTGACCCCAGGTTCTTCATGTGAAGATCGCTGAACTGGGCGGTTTCAGCGGCAATCCGCAGATCACAGCAGAGCGCGAGCTCGAAGCCCCCCGCCGTACAAGTTCCATCTATGGCGGCGATGGTGGGTTTTCGGAGGGACACCACCTTGGTGAACAGCGGGGACCTTGCGTCAATTCCTTCGGCCACGCCCTGCAAAGTCCTTAGGAGCCCCTCTTCAAGTGTGTGGCCCAACTCTTGTGCGGCCGATGACAGCCCCTTTTCGCGCATTTCCAGTAAGTCGTAACCTGCGCTGAAGCACGGCCTGCCATCGGCCCGGGGGGCGCCGGTCAGGATTATTACCCTGACCTCGTCATCCCTTTCGATTTCTTGAAGCAAACCTGTGAACTCACGGCTCAGGGTGCGAGATATGGCATTCAATCTCTCCGGCCTGTTTAGTGTTATGGTGCCGATGAAGTCGCGCTTGTCATAGATTAGGGTCTCGAATTCCATATAACCTCTTTATTGGACCGAGAATCACATCAAGTAAGCTACTTGCCGATGCTTCGAACCTGCTTCCCCAGCACGTCCCGGGCAATGACCAGCCTATGGACCGATGGAGTGCCCTCTTCGAACCACATGGCCCGCGCGTCACGGTAGAGTCTCTCGATAGCGTGGGCTTTGGTATAACCAACTCCACCGTGAATTAGCAGGGCCTTATCCGAGACCCTCCCCACCATTTCCAGGCAGAATAATTTACAAATTGCTGACTGAGTTGCGATAAGCTCTCCGTTATCATATCTCGCGGCACAGTCGGAGATCATCGATCTGCCCGCGTAAATATCGACGGCCATGTCGGCGAGCATGCTGCGAATTCCTTCTCTATCGGCGATCGGCTTGCCGAAGGTCACCCTTTTCTGCGCGAATTCCGCCGAGTGCTCGAGGCAACGCTCGGCGATAGCCAGGCAGCTTACGCCAATAGACATGCGGCTGGGATCCAGGCTCGTGCGCAGCATAATGTCCAGCCCGTCGCCTTCTTCGCCGAGGATGTTGGTTACCGGAATCTCGCAATCCCTGAAGTGAACTATGCCGTGGTAGCTACCCCACAAGCCCATTGACTGCTTCATAGGTTCGATAATCATCCCCGGTGTGCCCTTTGGCACGATCAGTACGCTCATACCTTTTGCACCAAGCGATCTATCACCGGTATAGCACAGGACCCACATGAGTTCACCGATATCGGCGTAAGTTATTAGGTGCTTGTTGCCGTTGATTCGCCAGACGTCTCCAACTTTCGTAGCGGTGGTCTTGATGTCCAACCCAGTGCCTGCATCGGGCTCGGTGATAGCACCGGTCGTCCATTTTCCCTGCAGCCAGAGTGCCAGGATGTTCTTCTTCTGCTCCTCAGTGCCGTGGTGATGTATCATGAGCCACCTGGTGTTTATCGAATGCACCAGCAATCGAATTGCCCCGGAAGACTGAGCGACCTCCAAGAGGATGGGCCAATATTGAGTGTACTTAAGTCCAAATCCCCCATATTGTCGTGGCAACCTCAGCCTCAGCAGGCCGGCTTCCGACAGCATTGGCAGCACTTCTTCAGGGAGCTGTCTTGTCCTTTCAATCTCCTCGGTAACTTCCTCCAGGTCAGTCCGGACGAATTCCCTTACCGCCAGTCTGTACGATTCCAGGTGCTCGGGCAATTTGTAGTTGTTGATGTCGAGCTTCAAAGTAGACCTCCTAAGAAGATTTGATTTCGAGACACGAAGTAATGTTCACGCGTAGATTCTCAAATGCTCCTATTCAAAAATGCCTTCCTGCATTGACTCGGCAAACTCCAAGTCCGACATACCCAGCAGGCGAGTACACACATCGTAGTTGTGCTCTCCCATCCTAGGTGCTTCCCTTATCTGATCCGGCGTTTTTGACAGCCGCGCCGGCGAGGCATAGTGCTTGAACGTTCCCATCACCTCCGAGTTTACCTCACGCCAGAATCGCCGATGTTGAAGCTGCGGATCCGAATCTAGAAGATCCGCACTGCTTTGAACTTTGCCTGCCGGAACACCCTGATTCTGGAGGCGCACCATCAGGTCGAGGGCATCCATACTTATGGTCCACCGCTCCAATAATCTGTCGATTTCGTCGCGGTGCTCAAGTCTACCTGCCAGAGTCTGGAAGCGTGGGTCCGCTGTCCATTCGAGGTTGCCAATGGTTTCCCTGAGACCGCGCCACTGCTGGTCATTAAACACACTGATCGCGCACCACTGCTCTTTGCCTTTGCACCGGTAAGCCCCATAGGGAGCAGCCCTATCGGACTGGTTGCCTTGCCGCATTGGGTAAGTGCTGTTGGCCACCTGTTCCAGAATTGCGGTTACAAGGAAGGTGATCCCCACTTCAGTTTGCGACAAGTCAATGTGCTGGCCCTTACCGGTGCGACGCCGATACTCCAGGGCGGCTAACACCGCAACGATGCCATACCACGCGGCTTGATAATCAACTATTGCGTTCTGGGGAATTGTCCCCTCACGATCGGGCCAACCTACGAAATATGTTAAGCCAGCTTCGGTGAACGCCTGATTGCCCCATCCACGTGCAAGGGCGTAAGGTCCGTCTTGGCCCTTCATTGTGGTGCTCAGCATAATTATGCCCGGGTTCATCTCTTTAACGGCTTCGCAGCTCAGCCCCAGCTTTTCCAACGTGCCCGGCGAATGGTTCTCGATAATGACGTCCGCCCAGGCGATCAGGCGCTTGGCCAACGCCAATCCACGCGGCTTTTTGAGATTAAGAGTGATGCTCAACTGGCTGCTATTCAGGATTTCGAATGACGCCGATCTGTCTGGGCCCGGATTGCCGTCCTTATAAGGCCCCGATACACGAGTCAGATCTGGGGCGAAAATCGACTCCAATTTGACAACGTTGGCTCCGTAATCTGCCATATGTTTCGCAACAACCGGGCCCGCGGCGGCGACACTGAAGTTGAGGACGTTCATTCCTTGGAAAGCGCGTTCTGGAATTTCAGATGTAATCAGTGTTGGCGGAACATCACCTGCGGTTTTCAAAGTTGACATCCCGTGTCCCGAGTACTCAATTTCCCTCTCAAGAACCTCTGAGTTGTGCTCACCTAGGAGCGGAGCCCGTTTCAATTTCACGCGAGCTGCGTCGCTGAATCTATAAGGCACGCCGGGGTAGGTTATGGTGGCCTTCAGATCCGGATGTTCTACCTCAATCCAGAAGTTCCTGGAGCAGAGCTGATCGTCCACCAGGAGATCAGATATGGTATTGGCTCGCCCAATGTATATCCCCCGTTTCACTGCCTGTTCAAAGAGCTCAGCTTTTGTGTGTTTTAGGAAGAACCTCGCAAAGATGTCTTCCCATCGTTGTGCCTTCTCGGGGGTGAAATCCATAATATCCACCGCTTCCCAATCTTCCACTTCCTCCAGCTCACCTGCGTCCCCTTCGGCCTTCATCCACTTCACAAGTGGTTCCAGACGGCGCCCGAACTTGCCCACCACAAACATGAAAGATATCTCTCCGTCTTTACAGGGGAAGATGGACAGGAGAGAGAATTTGCCACGAAAGATCCGACGACCCTGCCTTGAACCTAGTATCCTCCCGGCCTGCCACTGCGCCAACTCAACATGGAGCAGCCGGCAAACACTCTCGACTATAGACACGTCCACGTGCTGTCCGATTCCAGTGGCCTGCCTCAAAAGATGCGCTGTGAGAGTGCCAATCGCAGCATGTATTCCGCCTTGCAGATATGCTTGATCGGGAGTGATTGCCACCGGAGGTCGGTCTGCATCCCCCGTGATATACATCTGCCCTCCCATAGCCATGGCCACAATGTCGCTGCAGCGATATTGGCTGTAAGGCCCCGTCTGCCCCCATGGTGTTATGGAAGTCATTATGAGGCGAGGGTTAATCTCGTGTAGTGTCTCAAGTCCCAGGCCAAGTTGGTCGAGGTATCCAGGATTGAAGGATTCGATGACGAAGTCGGCCGTCCTCACCAACTTCTTGAAAATTTCCTGACCCTGCCTGCTTTCGATGTCTAGCGTTATGCTTTTCTTGTTGGTATTCTGAGCGTACCAGAGAAGGCTCCTCTCCGAGTCTGGCGCATTGTGATAGAAAGGCCCAATATGACGGGCGGGATTACCACTCGGCGGTTCGACGTTTATGACTTCAACCCCAAGATCGGCAAGTATCTTCCCGCAAGAAATGCCCTTGTCGTCCGTAAGATCCAGGGCTCGATATGGGCCTAACAAATGGCTATGTTGGTCTCGCTCATTCATCGGTACGTTTCCCAAACGCCTCTCATTTGATTCATAGGACTGGGGTTGAAACCAAGCCCCCCGCTTGTCCTGGCTTTTCTGACCGTCCACGTCACCTCGTGAGGTGCGACAGATCAACTAGCGTCAAGACATACGATGCGCCGGCGCGTACCCACCCACAGAGGCACCCCCGTCGATGCAAAACAGCTGACCTGTTACATAGCTCGAGGCCGGTGATGCGAGGTAAGCAACCAGTGGGCCGAGTTCCTCCGGTTGACCCACACGTCCTGCGGGTATGAAACTCGACATGGCCTCATATTCCTGCGGACTACGAAAAGTGGCGAACAAGCCGGGTGCAATACAGTTGACCCTTATGCCAAAACGTGCCCAGCTTGCAGCCAGCGATAGAGTCAGCCCGATCACCCCTGCCTTGGCGGAGCAATAGGCAAAGGAGTTGGGCACCCCTTTGAAGCCAGCCATAGACGACATATTGATGATGGCTCCTTGCCCTCGTTCGATCAAGTGTCTCCCAACCGCACGGCAGCAGAAGAACGCCCCGGTTAGATTCGTATCTAGTCCCAAACTCCATTCCTGGTCGCTTATTTCCCAAATTGGCTTACGGTTCTCTTGATGTTCGCGCACAATGCCGGCGTTGTTCACCAGTATGTCTACCTGGCCAAATGTGGCTATTGCCCTATCTATCATCTGGTTGACCTGATGTGAGTCCGTGACGTCAGCGCAAATCGATATGGCACGCATCCCGAGCTTTGAAGCTTCGAGCGCGGTCTGTGCAGTCTCGTCAGCCTGTCTACCCGTGGCCACGATGTCGGCTCCGACCCTCGCCAGAGCGAGGCAAATTGCTCTTCCTAGAACACCGCTCGCACCGGTAACGACCGCAACTTTCCCCTGGAGACTCACCTGGTCTTCGTGTGCTTGAATACCCATCAACTGTGGCCCCACCCACACAGCGCCAGAATTCTAACGATCCCACCAGATCCCCAGACAAGGCGCTCCAATTCTAGAAGGGGATGTCAACAAACTCCTGAAGTAAACCGGTAGCCCAGCGCATGCCCAGGATTTCCGGGAAGTAATAGAGCTCCATTGCCGCGGCTATGGCAGTCATCAGAATGACGGTTCTCCAGCTACTTTGGCCTTCCACCTTGATGTATAGGAAAAAGAACAGCACCAGACTGATATTGAAGCCGACCAGGTAAGTGCCCACGTACAGTCCCGCAAGCCAAAGTAGGAACCTCAGACCCCTGCGCATGGCGGCCGTTCCCGTGGCTTCTTCCTCCACGGCGAGATCTACTGCCCCCGTGGCGCCTGTCCCCCCGCCGCGCAGCTCGATGCCTAACTGAGCCAGGCTCAAGCCGAGAGTAATCACACCAATTACCAGCGGGTAGATGCCAGCCCCGACGGGAAATCTGAGCGACTGCTGCACGACGAAGGCAGAAACCACCACAATGAGCAGTGTCAACAGGGTTTGTGGTCGGAAAACCATGTCAAACCCCTCCGCTTATCTGTGCAGGCTCATTCTGCTCCTGCTGCTGCTTCGGCTTCCTTACGACAAATACCAGGGACGCAATGATCACCGCAAACAAGCCAAGCACCCAGGGTCGATACAGCCAATTCCCATCCCATATGGCAACAGAAGTCCAGAGGTACCTCTCGGCAAGGGATCCCAGCACGAACCCAACCATTAGCGGAGGCCGTGGATAACCGACTCGCTTCATCGTCCAGCCAAGCACGCCGAAAACGGCCAAAGCGATCCAGTCTCCCCAGTCGCCGGTCGCCTGAAAAGCACCCACCATAACGAACAGCAAGATGAAAGGGATAATGATGTGAGCCTTAACCGTGCTGAGCGCAGCAATTGGACGAATGAGGGCGGTGCACATCGCCGTAACGATTATGCTGGCGATGGCAAGACTCCAAACAACCGTGAAAAGGAAGGGTAACTGCTTATCCACCATATCCGGCCCAGGGCGCACTCCGATCAGAATGAGCGCCACCAAGAAGACCGCCATGCCTCCGCTCCCGGGTATGCCGAAGAGAAGGGTGGGGATGAGGTCGCCACCCCTTACCGCATTGTTGGCGGCCTCGGGGGCGATCAGCCCGCGAACGTCACCCTTACCGAATTTTCCGTCCTTGGTAGTTGTCACGGCATGGCTATAGGCGATCCAACTGGCGGCCGATTGCCCAATGCCGGGTGCGAATCCCACCCAAGCGCCTATGGCGCTGCTTCGAATCACCAGCCACCAGTTCCTGAAAGTGTCCTTGTAGCCCTGCCAGACCCCCTTGCCTACAATGGGAACTTCAGAAACACTGGTTCCCTTCATTTGCATATCAACCAGCTCGGGCAGGCCGAACATACCCAATGCCACGATGATTAGTGGAATGCCGGTAAGCAGGTAGGGCAGGTCGAACGTGAAGCGATAAAAGCCCACTCCCGGGGCGCCGCCAATAGTTGCCAGCAACAGGCCCAGGCCGCCGGCCATAAGGCCTTTCAGGGGCTGGTCACCAGCGAGCCCTCCAACCAGCACCACGCCCGTGAGACAAAGCATGAAGAACTCGGGGGAGAGCCATTGCTGCAGTAAAGGGCGCGCGATGGGCACCGACAAGACCAGGACCACGGCGCCGAAAAGGCCACCCAGCATCGAGGCAGAGAATGCCGCCCCCAGAGCCCGGGCAGCCTGACCTTGCTTGGCCATCGGGTATCCCTCGATAATCGAGGTTGCCGCGCTGGTCGAGCCGGGAACAGCAAACAGCACCGCGGGAATGGTATCTGCCGTTGCGGTGACGGCCATCATTCCAATGAGCAGGGCCAGAGCTGTGTATGGGTCCATCCCATAAATAACCGGCAGGAGAATTGCCATGGTGGCTGTCCCTCCCAGCCCCGGGAGAACCCCGACTGCGATCCCAAGTAGGACGCCGAGAAAAAGGAAGAGGAATCTCGTCGGGTCCATGAGCGCCACAAGACCTTGCGCAAGCGCGTCAAAATAGTCCATACGCACTCCTGTCGTCATCGGATTGCCCAGAATCCTAGCACGGATTCCATCGACAAACCAACGGGTTCCCTCTTCCTAATCGCACGTTAGTGCGATTAGGAAGAGGCCAGATACAAGTACTACTGATTGGCTGGAACTGGTGCTACTGCCTGTGTCCAGGTTGGCCACTTTTCATACGGCTTAGTGTCAATGTAGCAGAGTAGGAAGGCGCTGCAACGGTCCTCGCTACCCGGCCTATTGCAGGACCAAACCATATTTCGTCTGCATAGTATTCTTCAGCCACTCGCTGGCTTCAGGTTTCATTCCGTATGACTTATGGAACATTTGGTCAAAGGCTTTACCGGCTCGCCACGTATCTCCGGCGTCAGTTAGTGCACTGCTTTCCTTGAGGAAGTCGGGATCCTTTACCATTTTGTCCGCGGAGTCCCAGTACGCCTGCACGATGCTATCTGGCGTGTTCGGTGGTAAAAACAAGATCTGCTTCATAGAATCGAGCGAGGCTGCGATGGCCTTGAAGACGTCGAACGCCATTCCCGAGGGGGCTTTGCCATTTACTTTCTCCCCCAAATCCACTACAGTCATAAGGTTGGGGAAACTGGGGTGCCTTATCACGCTTCCCGTTTCATCAATCATCCCTGATTGCATCAAGAGCTTAGCCTCTCCCCTTTCCACGAACGGTTTGACCTGCGCGTCAAACCCTGTGGATGACACAGAGGAGATATTTGTTTCCCCGGCCAGAAAGGCACGGAACGCATCAGCCTGACCACTCCACGAGAACACCGCTTTCGCTACCGGGATGCCAATCATCTCCGCGGCGAGCAGGAAGCTGGTTGACGACCCAGCCCCCTGTCCCCAGATAAGCCTCTGGGCTTTGAGGATGTCTTCAGGCTTTTCGATCACTTCTGGCCGTACGAAAACCACGTTAGTTGAGGCGGGCGGCGCTGCGACAGCGGTCAGCTCGCGTAGAGAGAACTTCAACGCTTTATTCCCCAGGAGGTCCTCAAGGGCGGTGCTGGACGGGCTCGTGTAAAGGGTTAGTCCGTCGGTCTTGGACCCGTAGAAGAAATTGGCAGCAATTATTGTGTTGCCGCCTGGCATGTTACGCACGATGACGTTGGGACTTCCGGGGAGAAACTTGGGCAGGTACTTGGCGTAAAGCCTCCCGATCCGGTCCGCTGATCCTCCGGCGTCGGTGGGCACGACCACTGTAACTGTCTTCCCTGCAAACGATACAGGGGCCGCAGCTTTGGCAGCCGGGGTCGTTTGACTTGCTGATGGCTGGGTTTGCGGCGCCGCCTGGCTCGCCGGCTTAGCCTGACTGGTTGGTGTCGCCACGCTTGCCGGTGCCGCTTTGCTTGGAGCTTCTGTGGGGGTTGCCCCTCCAGCGCAACCTACCGCGACCGTGATCAAAGCCGCCGACATAAGGACCGGAACGATAGCCATCCACAATGCTCGCTTTATCACTCTTTCTTCCCTCCTATTACCTGTATATGTTTGCCCAGTAGTTGGGGGACAGGCCAGATTAAGGCAGGTACTTCACTTAGAGACGTGCCAATGGAGTCGAGCCGATAATGGATATGTATTACTAGGTTGCCGAAGGATTGGCTTCTCTGCCGCACCCTATCTGAACCTAGGCAACACCGATTGGTCCAGGTCATCTCGGCGTAGTGCTGGGTGATGGACTACTTGCCGCAACACAAGTGGTCGCTCATCCATCCCCCTTCTTGAGCGTGAGGATAGTAACACAAGTTCAAGGGCTTGTCAATAGGTTGATTATCAATCTGTTGTTATTTCACGAATAACTTACTCTCTCGGTTGACGATCAACCTATTGACAACATTCTTAGAGTACTCTATACTACGGGCCTAATAGGCGTTGCGGGCTGGCATTTGCTCGTCTGCTTGTGACTAACCTTACTGCTTTAACCGGCTTTGAGTGTGACACGAGACAGTTGTGGCATCTCCCGCATGGGTGGAGTTACAACAGCGAGTTCGATCCGGGCACCAGGGTGTTAACACGTGAAAGAGGATCAAACGAACGGTACTTCGTCGAATGTGCCGAGGGAAACGGACAGAGTAGCCATTGTGGCTGGCCAGAGAAGGTGGGTAACTTCTAGTTCTGCCGCGCTGAGGCAAGCAGGCGTCATGGTTGTCGACGCCAACGTTGACGAAGACGATTCCCCGGAGGGAGTGGGAGCAGGGAGCCAAACGAGAGCAAGCCAGAGCGGTGCTGCAATGGATACGGCAAAGATCAATCAAGCACTGCATTCGGCTATCTCCGAGTTTGGGAGAGTTGACATCCTGGTGACCTGCTTCGATCTGAGTTTGCCCAAAGCAACAGTTGAGGTCACGGAACAAGAGTTTCACCAAATACTCGCATCCAACCTGACCACTGTCTTCTCGTGCTGCAAGGTTGTTGGTGAGCAAATGCTGAAGCAGCATAGTGGCCGGATCATAAACATCGTTTCGGCCGTTGGCGTAAGGGCTTCGCCCAGTAACAGCGCTTATTGTGCGGCCAAAGCTGCCGTGCTGCATTTGACCAGGGCGCTCTCCCTCGAATGGTCGACAGAAGGGGTGTCAGTCAATGCGATCGCTTACGGGGCGATGTCGGACGAATGGGATGAGGAAGTATCCACTCAGGTCGAAATACCTGTCTCCTACATCCCCCTCCGGAGGCGAGGCCAACCGAGCGACCTCGGCGGAGCGCTAGTGTACCTGGCCTCCGATGTGGCCGGTTATGTGACGGGGCAGACGTTCATCGTTGATGGCGGTTTGCTTGGCTGCCGATAATTATGAACCTCCAGCTTCATTGGCGAGGGGAAGTCGTGCGACTCAAAACGGGGGCTGGAATTATGTTTTTACAGATGGTGAAGGTATTGGCCGTATGAACGAGACTTCGCGGATTGGCGAACTCAGAGAATTGCGGACCCTTTTTGGGCCCAGAGCTAGCGAAGGAAGCAACAAGGTCCTCGGCATTGCCGAGGCCATAAGGCGCTCTGTTCAGCCCGGGATGACGGTGCATCTAGGGTACGAGGCTGGTGCGGCAGCCTGCGAGATTGTCCGGCAGTTCTGGTCCCGCGACCCGAAGTTCACCCTTGTTATGGGCGGGACAGCGGGGACGTTTGCTCCAGTGATGATACACGGTGGCTTGGTCAGGAAACTGATTTTCACGAGTGGAGCGGATTGGTATCCAACGCCGGGTGTGAATCCCGTTATCCAGCGGGCTTACTCGGAAGGCGTGGTTGAGCTTGAGAACTGGACGACCCTCTCACTCGTTCATCGACTTATGGCGGGATCTATGGGACTACCCTTTATGCCAACAAGATCAATTTCGGGCAGTGACATCGCCAACGACAATGAGCGGAGTTTTCGGACAGTGGAAGATCCGTTCGGAAGCGGCCGAAAAGTCGGGCTGGTGCAGTCTCTTAACCCTGACATATCTATCATCCACGGATGTGCTGCCGATCAGTACGGCAACACGATAGTGGTCCCCGCCTCACTAACTTACTTCCACGGAACCAAAGCCAGCCGCAATGGAGCGATAGTAACCGTTGAGAAGCTCGTGTCGACGGACTTCATTAGAAATCACTCAACGCTCGTCAAGATCCCTGGCTACATGGTGAAGTCGGTCTCGGTAGCCCCGCTCGGGGCTCATCCACAGGGATTGAACCTCCCCATGTTGCCCGAAATGAAATCGTACGAACAGGATAGCGATTTTATGCAGCAGGCTGGTCTTGCTAGCAAGAAGAAAGGCACTTTTGACGAGTGGATCGAGCACTGGATCCTTGGCTGTGCCAGTCACGATGAATATCTCGCCAAACTAGGACCCGACAAGATTTCGCTTCTGGAAGGCAAAGCTGATTCCGCCCGGTGGAGGAACGAGTTAGAGACAGCCGTAGGAAGCATTGCGGCAACCCAAGGCTTCACGCCAACCGAGATGATGGTTGTGGCTGCTTCCAGAGAGATACGAAATAGGATCAAGGAGGGCCGCCATAAGCTACTTTTCGCAGGAATTGGCATCTCATTGCTGGCGTCCGCGCTGGCGTACTACCAACTCCTGGAGGAAGGGTACAACATCGACTTGATCGGAGGCGGGACTATCGGTTTCTCACCCCGGCCGGGGCACCTTCTATCGGGTGGTGCGGCGAATCAAGCTACCGCCAAAATGCTCTGCGATCAGTCGGAAGTGCTGGGTATCGGAGTCGGCGGGGAATTCAGCAACTGTCTTGCGGTTATGGGAGCGGCCCAGATCGATGTGCGCGGTAACCTGAACTCAACAAAGACCGGCGAGGGGACGTACTTGGGCGGCTCCGGTGGGGCAAACGATATCGCAAGCACCGCTGCCGATATCCTGGTCGTCGCTCGACAATCGCCGAGACGCTTTCTGCGCAAGGTGGACTATGTGACCTCTCCAGGAGACAGAGTGGGAACACTGGTGTCCGACCTGGCGGTATATAGAAGAGGAGAGGATGGCCTGACGCTGACCGCGTACATCGCTCGCCAGGGGCAATCCCCGGATGACGCGCTGAGAGTGATCCGCGAGAATTGTGGTTGGGACCTGGCCATCGCTCTGAGGTTGACGAAGATCGCCGATCCGACTTCGAGAGAACTGTCTTTGATGAGGATGCTTGACCCTCGGAGGGAGTTTCTCGGCAAGGGGGCGTGACCCATCTGATGTCACGAGTTATTAAACAGGAGGATATAGATGAACGAAAAATTGATCCTCTACGAGAAGAGGAGTTTCGACGAGGGTGCTGTTTCAGTCATTACCCTGAACAGACCTGACAAACTGAACGCCATCGATATGCGGATGGCCGACGAGTTCAACACCGTCCTGACGGAAGCGGAGGTTGACGACGAAGTCAAGGCGGTGGTGATTAAAGGCGCGGGAAAGTGCTTTTCCACCGGGTATGATCTGGGCCGGGTCTTCCACGTCTACGAGGAGAGTCAGCCAAAGACGGACAATCGAAGGCCCAGCGAGCGTTCCAGGCTGAAATACGATCGTCGGCGATCGGAAGATTTACGTCGCCTGCTGCTTTTCCCCAAGGTAACTATCGCGCAAGTACACGGCCATTGCATCGGCGGTGGTTTTTATATGACCAACTGCTGCGACTTCGCGATTGCAGCAGAAGACGCCAAACTGGGGCATCCCGAGCAGCGGCTGGGATTTGCCGGCGTGACCTATGCGCTCCCGCTGGAGATAATGATGATCGGGCTACGGCGTGCGAGACACCTTCTGTACAGTGGCAAACTCATCAACGGCAAAGAAGCTGAACTGATCGGTTTGGTCACCAAGGCAGTTCCGGAGGACGCGCTCGACGACGAGACCATGCGTTTTGCCCAGGCGATGACGCTAATCCCGCGAGATGGCATTGCCATAGGCAAGGCGATCACGCACCTGACGTACGAATCGCTGGGCTTGACCAGGGCCTTTGCCATCGGCTACATCGGCCATACCCTGGGTACGAACTTACGTCTGGAGCCCGGGGAGTTCAATTTTCTCAAGACCAGACAGGAAAAGGGCGTTACCGCCGCCTTCCGTGAAAGAGACGCCAGGTACGAAGGACTCGTGTAGAGCTGGAGAGAGAAAGGGCCCTGTGCAGAACTAGAGATTCTGCTCATATCGTGCTGAGAAGAAATAAGCTGCAGCGAAAGGAGCCAGTGTGCCGCTCGTCTTAGAAGGCTTGACCGTACTAGACTTGACCAAGGGTGCCGGTAGATACTGCACCATGATCCTTGCCGACATGGGTGCGGAGGTGATCAAGGTTGAGGAGGCTCCTAAAGCCCGGTTTCCTCGATCAGTGCAAGCGGAGACTGAGACGAAGTCTGCGGCCTACGATTCAACCGAACGCAACAAGAAGGCCATCGCGCTTAACCTGAAGAGAAAAGAAGCGCAAGACATCTTCCACAAGCTGGCCGAACGGGCTGATGTCGTCATCGAGGAGTTCAGACCAGGGATGACGGAGATCCTCGGTATCGACTACAACACATTGAGGAGAATCAACCCAGGGATAGTTTACTGCTCGATCTCTGGATACGGCCAGACCGGACGAAATCGGAGGCAGCCCGGCCACGATCCTAACTACGAAGCAGTAGCTGGTGTGCTGGGCATTACACGCACATCAACTGGACAACACGCTCTACCCGGACTCCCAATTGCCGACGTCGCCGGAGGCAGCCTGCAAGCCACGATAGGTATCTTGCTTTCCATCATCGCTCGTCAGAAATATGGCGTGGGTCAATTCATAGACATATCTATGACCGACGGTGTGTTCTCGGTCATGGCCTGGCGCTACGGTGCCGATTACCTTGCCACGGGATTGCAGCCAAAACCAGGGGAAAGACCCGCCCATGTGTACAGGACCAAGGATAGCAAATACATCTCGATTTGTCCGGCAGAGCCATGGATGTGGGAAAAGCTATGTCGCGCCCTAGGAACGGAGCAGTTCATCCCGTACGCGATGGAAGGGATGGCAATGCGTGCAACCACGCACTACGATGAGCAGGCGCAACAGAAAAGGCGAGAAATCGTATCGGCCTTCAGGAAGGTCTTCCGTACCAAGACACGTGACGAGTGGTTGGACCTCCTGATAGGCGCCGATACCTGTGTTGCGCCGGTGAATTCCTTTAAAGATGCCTTCTCATCGCCTCAAGTCGTCGATCGGGAAATGGTGGTGGAGCTGAAGCATCCCACGCTTGGACCGGTCAAGCAGGTCGGGATTCCAATTAAGCTCTCCGAAACACCCGGCAAGATCAGGAGTTTCGCTCCGCTTTATGGGGAACATACGTATCAGGTATTGAAAGAACTCGGCTACGAAGCCGAGCAGATTGAGAATCTTCGAGAACAAGGGGTAATAAGCTGTGCACAGTTTGTCGAGCCCCGCGACCCTAGCAGGGCTGAAGGTAGTAGAGCTTAGTGAATTTATTGCCGGCCCGTATTGCGGGATGTTGCTCGCCGGCCTCGGAGCGGATGTCGTAAAGGTCGAGAACCCGAATGCCGGCGATGAAACTCGGAGATACGGTCCTTTTCCCGGCGATATTCCTGACCCCGAGACCAGCGGCCTCTTCACGTATCTGAACAGGGGAAAGCGGGGAATTACTCTGGACATAAAGGTGAAAACCGGGCGAAAGCTCCTGCTCGAATTGATCGAGCGAGCGGACGTGCTGATAGAGAGTATGCCTCCAGCGGTTGCAGCAGACCTTCAGCTCGATTACCCCTCTCTGCACAAGGTGAACAGCAACCTTGTGGTCACTTCCATTACACCTTTCGGGCAAACGGGGCCGTATCGAGACTTCAAGGGTTATGCCATAAACTGCAGCGCTCTTGGGGGCATGAGCCTAACAATGGGCGAGCCTGGCCGAGAGCCATTAGCGCCTCCACTTTCAATGGGACACTATCAGGCAGGAATCGTCGGCGGTATTGGGACCATGTTCGCTCTACTCGCTCGGCCCAAGATTGGACGGGGCCAGCAAGTGGATGCTGCAGAGACTGACGCCTGGGCGATTTCGCATACGGGCAATGTGGTTTCATCGTTCGTCTACCACGGCAGTAAGAGAATAAGAGCTGGTCACCGTACACCCGGTCCATACCCCATGACCATATTGCCGTGTAAGGATGGATATGTGTATCTCGTTGCGCTTCAGGGTGCTCAGTGGAAACGGTTCCTGGATATCGTCGGCGATGGCAAAATCCCAGACTGGTATGCGTCCGATCCCAGATTCGCAGACCGCAGAATAGCCGGCAACCAGTACGCCGATGAGCTTGATGCATTGCTTGCCCCCTGGCTGATGTCCCATACGAAAGCCGAAATATTCGCGCTATGTCGGCAGAGTCATGTCCCCTTTGCTCCTGTAAGAGACATGGCAGAAGTCACTGACGACCTGCATTTGAATGAACGCCAGTATTTCGCCGAATTGGACATGAAGCGGGGTGGAGGATACAAGTGCCCTGGGCCGCCATTCAGGTTCTCAAGGACTTCGTGGAGTCTGGGTAGAACAGCGCCACATCTGGGCGAGCATAATGAGGATGTCTATGTAGGTGAGCTGGGTTACTCGCGTGAGATTCTGCTCAAGTTACGGCGTTCAAACATCATTTAGTCATAGCCGCCTATGTTTCGAAACGGAGGTTTGTTACATTGCAGACGGTTCTGGACAGATGTAGGATCGTGGACTTTGGCTGGGTGGCAGCTGGCCCGCGGACGTCGAGTATCCTGGCGGACATGGGCGCTGAAGTAATCAAGGTCGAGTCGCGCAAGCGCGTGGACGCACTCAGATTCGGCGCGGATAACGTGACGAATGATCCGGAGAAATCGCCCTTCTTTCACAGCGTGAACCGCAACAAACTGGGTATCACCGTGGACATAGCAAATCCGAAGGGCATCGACCTTCTCAAACGACTCGTGAAGATTAGCGATGTTGTTGTCGAGAACTTCTCGCCCCAAGTCATGCGCAAATTGGGGTTGCATTACGAGGCATTAAGAGAAATCAAAGAAGATATCATCATGACCTCGCTTCCTTCGGTCGGCAATGTTGGACCGCTCAGTGATGTGGTCACTTACGGTCCATCGCTAGCTAGCCTGTCCGGATTGGACAGCATCATCGGTTACGACGGTGAAAAGATCCTGGGTATGCAGCAGCCCTATGCCGACATAAATGCCGCCTTCCATGCTGCCTTTGCTGTGCTTGTCGCACTTCGTCACCGTGAGCTTTACGGCGAGGGACAATATATTGAGTTGGCCCAGATAGAGACTCTTCTCAGCACGATGGCAGAAGCAGTTCTGGAATACTCAATGAACGGACGAGTGCTGGGTCCGGCAGGAAACACCAGCCCGACCATGGCCCCACACAACAATTACCGGTGTGAAGGTGAAGACAAGTGGATCTCCATCGCTGTTCGCGACCATGAGGAATGGGAAGCCTTTTGCAGAGCGATTGGCGAACCGCAGTGGGCAAGCGACGAGAGGTTTGCTGATACCTTTCAAAGGCAAGCCAATCGAGTGGAGCTCGACAAACTCATAACGGCGTGGACCTCAACCAAGACTCAGTACGAAGCCATGGACATCCTTCAAAGAGCGGGAGTTGCGGCAATGCCCTGCGCGGACACCGAAGACCGCTTCTTTGACCAGCACCTGGCGGAAAGACAGGTGCTGGTGGAACTAGAGCATCCGGCCACTGACCTGGATTGGATTCCCGGCCTCGTCTCGAGGCTCAGCGAGACCCCCGGGTCGTTCAGGTCCCCAGCTCCGTTAATAGGTCAGCATAACGATTACGTTTTTGGTGAACTCCTGGGACTACCCAAAGATACCATAGCAGAACTAGTAGATAGCAAAGTCATATCCTAGCTGCGTCTGGACACGGAAACCTTTTCGGCCGTCCAGCGTGCGTTCACACCTGAGAATTGCAAGACGATTGATTGTCAATATATTGACAATCAATTGCATTCGTGTTAGTATCCTGATCACCCAGGGAGACTGGAAGACGCTCGAGTTTATGGCTTTCGAATGACCTGCAAATAGCCTGATTAGTGATGGAGGACGCCCATGGATGAGAGCAAACGACTGGCCCATTTTTTGGCCGGACTGAAGTTCGCTGATTTAAGCCTCCCAGCGTTTCTCATCGGCCCGGATGCGGCGCATTGTCTTATAGCCCGGATCTTTTGGATCGGTAATGGCCCGCTTGAACTGATGGTAGTGAGACTCCAACCGAGCGACGTACGCGGGATCGTCTAGGATATCGGCTACGAGCGCGAGCAGTGCATCGGCGTGATGGCTTCGGGGGTTCAGCGGATCGAGAAAAGGGCCCGCCATCTCGGCGTCGCGGTCAAAGCCGAAGCTGATCGATGCCAATCGGGTGCCAGGTAGGCGCTGGCTTACAACGTTAAGCATCACACGCTGGCAGTCGCACTCTGGATCGGTGCAGTAGGCATCGATCAGGGCATAATCGTCGTCTGGCAGCCCCAGATAGTTACGTATGGTGATAACACGAGTCTCTTTCAGACCCTGTTCCCGAAAAACGGAAACGAATGGTGTTAGATACATGCTAGCCCCCCTCATCAAACCCGATATCAAGCGGAAGAGTGAGGGTAGACGACCTTTACCTCCAAACGAAAGCTGTCCCCTAGAGCCTTGACGTATTTACGCAGCGTGTTGAGAGTGTAAGCATCATACCCTCGCTTTTCAATGCGAGAGACTTGGGATTGGCTGATCCCTAACCTCTTCGCCACCTCAGCCTGGGTCAATCCTGCTGCCTGCCTAGCCTCCACCAGTTGTAGCCAGAGATCGCTCTTCGCCGCTATCTCATCGTACGCGGCCTGTTTCTCTGGGGTATCAACGATACTGGCTCGCCAGCGTTCGTAGTCAGCTTCCCCTTCGGCTATGTAATCGCGCTCTTTCTGATTGTTCGCCATCTTATTCTTGTTCACCCCCTTCGCGACTGCTGAAATCGTTCATCCGCTTAAACCCGATCTCAATCTCTGCTCGAGACGTCTTCTGAGTCTTCTTTTGAAAACCGTGGACGAAGACGATCCGCCGTCCAGTGAAGAAGAAATAAAGCAGGCGATTTATGTTCGTCTTGCTCTCTCGCCGCAATTCCCACAGTTTTCCTTCCAGGTGCCGGACCAAGGGCTCGCGGGCGGTGACGTTGCGCACACGCAGCTGCTCAATAGCCCAACCGAGACTATGCTGAGCATCCTCGTCCAACGCTTGCAAGAACTCCAGGACCGGGCTTTCTCCCCGGTCATCCCGGTAGAAGACGACTATCCAATCAGCCTTTTTCATTATGCGGATTTTAGCATATTCAATGGCTGGCGTCAAGAAGTAGATAGAGGCAGTGCAGGGTGAAGGCGCCAACGTGGAGATAATCGGCAGGCCAGTCGCTAGCTGGTCAGTTCTTGCCGGACAAGGCTGAAGCGTACGGTCTGTCCCTCAATGGGCCGGCCGATCTTCTCGATGATCGGGTGGTGCACGGAATTCGGAGGGATTGGCAGGCGCAATATTGACATTGGTATTGGAGATTCTGGCCTCCGTGAGGCAATGTCGCCAGTGGCAGGCGTACTTGCCTGGCAGACAAGTGTGGCTAGACCGAGCGAGTAACGGACAAGTAATGATGTGTCTTATCCTGGGTTGTTTGGAGTGCGTTAGGCTTGTTAGCTTGATTTCGATGGGGTATAATACCGGAGGTACATATGTCAGGTGCTTAATTCTTGATTTTGGGGAAATAATTCGGATTGACGCCTCTTGCCTTCCAAGCAGGTTGTCGCGAGTTCGAGTCTCGTCTCCCGCTCCACACGGGGTATCGTCCCAATGCTTCCTCAAAATCCGCCCGAGATAGGGGAGGTTCTTCTCCCACTAACTCCCTCATCCCCGAAGTAGCGTAAGCGGCATAGATCCACTGGCGTATTGCGCAAGAGTTCGAGGTGCATTTCGCGCGTTTCCGGCCCATTCGGCGGAGGCCAGTTAGGCCCTAGGGGTTCGGGCTCGGTGTAGGCGTCGATGTAGCAAAAACTGGCCGCGGAAGCGGATGTCGGGCCGAGTGTAGCGGCCGGCAAAGTGCTCTTCGGCGTAGCGGCTGATGCGCTGCTCTGTGCATCGCTTCACCGCTTCCAGAATGCGCACGTCTCCGCGGTCGGGGTCGAAAACCTGCCGTTTCCGCCGAAAAAGAAGCAAGCCCACCGAGTGCAGGCAGTAGTCGGAGATGAAGAACGCGTGCTCCTCGGTTCGGGAAAGGAGATCGCCTGCCTCCACGGCCTCTTCCTGCTCAAGGATGATTTCGAGAAGGATATTAGTGTCGATGAGGAGCCTTATCTTTCACCCATCCTAAACTCGCTCACCTTGTGCTGAAGTTAGATAGAACCCGTGCGATCGCGGCGAAAAACACCTGCACAAGCGACTTGGTAGCCTCACTGAAGCGCACGGATGCATTGCGCATCCTACCGCTTCCCGCGACCAGCTCTCGAAGCTCTTTGCTCAAAAGAAGCTACGGCAGCAGTTTAGACTATCTATTGACGATTTAGCCTCACGGGGAGTTCAGGCAGAATGCGAACCCGACAGCACCTGCTCCCCACCACTAAGCTGATCTTAAGCTTCCCTTAAGCCTGCTCAAAGCTTCTCATGCCATACTTAAGAGGCAGACTTGGTGCCGAGACCGCTCGAACCTGGATTGGTCACTCCAGGCAGGCAGCACCAACCTCAATGGCGAGGGCTGACGATGCAGGATGCACTGCTTTTGGCACTCCTTGCGACCCTAGGGTTGGCCGGTGCCTTCTTCTCGGGCCTGGTCGGCCTGGGCGGCGCGATCATACTTATTCCCGCGCTATTCTACATACCGCACACCCTCGGGGTTGGCCACCTCGATATGAAATTAGTGGCGGCCATCGCAATCGTCCAGGTCTTCTTCGCGTCTGTTTCAGGCGTCGTCGGCCATTGGAGAAACAAAATGGTGAGTCGTGATCTTGTGATTCATATGGGCACAACTAGCCTGTTAGGATCGCTGGCCGGCGCCATCATCTCACAATACCTACAGGCCGACGTTATCACCATAGTTTTCGCTTCTATGGCGCTCCTATCGGCAGCCCTGATGTTCGTTCCTAGGGAGGAGCAGGGAGCTGACTTTACGGCAGAGCAAGTGACGTTCAACCGACCGCTCTCAGTGCTACTTGCCTTTGTGGTAGCGTTTCTGGCCGGGATAGTCGGCGCCGGCGGCGCCTTTGTGCTTGTTCCTTTGATGCTGCATGTCTTGAAGATTCCCACACGCGTTGTCGTGGGCAGCGCGCTAGGTGTCGTGCTATTGTCGTCCACCGGAGGACTCATAGGCAAGCTGGGCACCGGCCAGGTCTCCCTGCTCCTGGCATCCGTGCTGGTTCTGGGCGCCCTGCCAGGTGCTCAGTTGGGCGCATTCGTGAGCAAGCGGATGCAGGTGCGAGCCCTCCGCCTGGTCCTGATCGTAGTTATCTCCGCCATAGCTGCCAAGATGTGGTACGATGTGCTGGTGGCAAGGTAGCGCATTCGCCCCATTACCCTGGACGTCACGACCAAACGGGTTATACCGGTCGACCAAACTCTCTATCGTGCAAAGGAGACTGGAACATTGGCCACAGAAATCGCTACTAACGTCAAACGCTACTGTCCCGTTTGCGGCATTCCCATTATGAGGGCTTGGGCAGACCGAAATGAGGTGCTGGCTTGCTCGCGCGAGCACGCGGAACAGTTCCTCCGAGAAGCTTCCCTACGCACTAGCGTGCAATCGTTTGATGCTTACCTGTCATTCTCCACCGTTAGCGACGACGAAGAGGAAATACGACGAACGCCTGGCAACTACTGCTAGGGGTGTTCACCGGCAATGTCTCAGCCTCGATTCAGTTTGCTTTAAGCTCCAGATGGTAACCTTATCTGGCGGGACGGATAGACTTCGGAAACTGAAGCGACAGGAGGTGGTAATCCGTGCATCAGCAGAGCAGTGAAAACGCCAGGACGGTATCCAGGCGAAACTTCCTCCGCTTCGGAATTGGCGCCATCGCGGCTTTGATTGGAGCAGCCCTTGGCGTTCCGTTGCTGGGGTACGCCGTCTCGCCGGCGCTGCGAAAAGCCCAGGCAGACTGGGTGGAGCTGGAGCCGGTGGGCAACTTCTCGCGCGGCATTCCTCAGAAGGCCGAATACACGTTGGTTAGGCGCGACGGATGGGTAGAAGAAACGGTCAAGAAGGCGGCCTGGATTCTGACCAAAGATGGGCAGCAGTTCATCGCCTACGACCCAAGATGTACTCATCTGGGGTGCGCCTATTCGTGGCAGGCGGACAAGAATCGTTTCTTCTGTCCGTGCCACGACGGGATATTCGACATAGAAGGTAGGGTCATCGGAGGTCCACCACCGCGGCCTCTGGACCGCTACGAGACCAAGTTGGAGAACGGCAAGCTCTACATCGGGAAGATGTACAACCTCAACGCCAATCTCGAACGCGTTAGCTAGTTTTTGGTGCGAAATAGAACAGCGTAGGGGCGAGGTTTCCTCGCCCTGGGCTGGGGCGCGGCCCGTTATCCCATTCGCATCGCGAACTAGCTAATCGATAGAACCAAGAAGTGAGGAGGACTAATGAACGAGGTCAGTCGCTTGCTCAAAGGTAACCACGCGCTCCTGATGGTTATCTGCTGCGTGGTCCCAATGGCTCTGCTGGCAGCCATCTTTGTGTTCGACGTCCCAGTTGGCACCGTCGGGCTGTTCCTCGTAATGCTCGCCTGTCCTCTACTGCATCTGTTTATGATGAGAGGAATGGGCCACGGGGATCAGCGCGCTGGATGCCACGACAAGGCACCTACCGAGCAATCGGAACCCACAGTGAGTGCCAATGTGCCGGTACCGGCGGGCAAGAAGGGTTGATTGTCATGCGCGGCGAAACCCAGGACGAGGGAAGAACATAGGCAAGTGCATCCCTGCCCTCCGTTACCGTTGGCTAACCCCCCTGTACGACTTCGCCCAACGATGGCTATTCCGCGAGGCTATCTTCAAAACCGAGATGGTGAAGCGGGCCCGCATCGAGAAGGGCCACCGGGTGCTGGACCTCGGCTGCGGCACCGCCACGCTCACGATCCTCATCAAGGAAATGCACCCCCAGGCAGAAGTCGCCGGTCTCGACGCGGACCCGCAAGTCCTCCAAACAGCCAGATCGAAGGCTGCTAAGGCCGGGGTGGATATCATCTTCGGTCAGGGGATGGCTTTTCAGTTGCCGTATCCCGACAGCTCGTTCGACCGCGTTCTCTCCAGCCTGATGTTCCATCACCTCACCAGAGAGAACAAGTACAGGGCGATGAGCGAGGTGCTTCGGGTCCTTCGGCCAGGTGGGGAATTCCACCTGGCGGATCTGGGGAAGCAACATGGTCTTACGTTTCTTATTGGTTTGATTCTTGCGAGGCTGGAGGAAGGAGTAGATAACGTAAGAGGCATGTTGCCCCAGATGCTCCGCGAGGTTGGATTCGCACAAGTCGAGGAGGCGACTCGTTTCACGATGCCGTACGGGACCGTCTCATTGTACAGAGGGAAAAAGCCCACATAGGAAGAGCAATGGGGAAAACTGTCGACGAAGAAAAGGAATACTACGCGCTCACAATCAGGGTGTGGCGCATATTGGCCCCTTTCTATGACATACTAACCATGCCCTTCCTCTCGAGGCTAAGAGACCAGGTGGTGGATTTCGCAAACCCGACGAAAGGCTCCAGGATACTGGATGTCGCCACTGGGACAGGGGAGCAGGCCCTCGCGTTTGCGCGAAGAGGCTATGAGGTCGTTGGCGTGGATCTCTCCGAGGATATGCTACGAGTGGCCAAGAGGAAGAACAAGTTTGGAAACGTGAAGTTTGAGTTGGCGGATGCCACAAATTTGCCCTTCGAGGATGGCAGTTTTGAAGTGACTTGCATCTCCTTTGCCCTGCACGATATGCCTTTGAGCATAAGAGAAAAGGTGCTAAAAGAGATGGCAAGGGAGACAAACCCGAGGGGAACGGTAGTGATCGTCGATTATGGTTTGCCCAGGGGCAAGGTTGGCAGGTTCCTGGCTTATCATTTCGTGAAGCTTTACGAAGCCCAATACTATTCGAGCTTCATCAAGTCCGACCTCGTCGCTTTGCTCAGGCAAACGGGAATCGAGGTAAGAGAGGACATTCCCGCACTGCTCGGAGCTGGGAGAATCTTGAAGGGAACCCCCTCTCTCAACGTGGCATAAGGGCGTTCTGCAGGCAGACCCTCAGGCGGTCTTTTCACAATCGTTAGCGCGCCACGCAACAGTCGCCGACAAAGGCCCGGCTTTTCCGTAATTCGGGTCTGCCATCTCCTAATCCTCCGCCAAGAAAAGCGAAGTAGGCTGCTGGCCACTACCGACTGCCGACAAGAGCCTCGAACAACTGATTGAAATCGGCCTTAGCCCATAAACTGGCTGACCGGCGTGATGGTTGCGCGGCATCGCTTGAAACCAGGCGTCAGAAACTTCTCGATGGCATCGTAGTCGCTGGCCTCGACGAGGTAGTACAAGACGTGCTCGGTGTAGGCGGCAAAAGCGCTTACGACCCTCAGCCCCGAGACGTTCTCCGGCTTCTCGTGCAAGACCCCTCGTCCCCCAGCGTCGATGGGGCAGCTTTCCGGCGTGTGGGTTTGCGTAACAAGGAACAGCATTTCACTTCACCTCCTTTCTTTCGCAGCTTGGTCAGTATCCACCAAATAGTCCGACACAAGAAGTGTCAATCGTAGGGGCAGGTTTCAAACCTGCCCTGCCAGACCAGCAGGTAGCAACTGCTATGTCGGTCTATTTAGCAGAATCTCACTGCCACCTTGCTGGGCAACGGCCACTACCCTCAACTCGCCCCCGAGGTCTCCAGCGGATAAATGCGATAAGCCATCACAGCCTCGTCTTTCCCTTTCACCTGAAGGCGCACTACTTCGTGGCCGTACTGCCGCGGAAGACCATCGAGCAGACCCTCGCAGGTGGTCACTCCAGCCAGGATTTCGCCGCCGCTGGCCAGGCCAGACAGGCGCGCAGCCACGTTCACGGTATCCCCCATGGCGGTGTAGTCGGTCACGTCACCGCCGCCCACGTTGCCGGTGATGGCGACTCCGGTGTTCAGGCCGATCCCTATTGCAAAAGGCAGCTTCAGCCCCTTGACCGCTTCCAGAAGGCCGATCGCGGCGCGCATCGCTGTCTCGCGGTGCTTCGGGTTAGGGATGGGTGCATTGAAGAGCGCCATGACCGCGTCTCCCATAAATTTATCCACCAATGCATCGTTCCTGACAAGAATGTCGCTCGCGGCGGAAAACATGACGTTCAGCGAATGGCGCAGTTCGGCCAAAGGCATTCGTTCCGCGAGTGCCGTGTAGTTCCGTACGTCGGCGAACATCACGGTGATCTCCTGCTCCACGGCAGGAAACTTCACCGTGCCTCATTGGTTGCATAGCTGAGGGTTCTTCTTGAAAGGCGCTACGCCTCGCAGTCGATGGGGCAAGGCGCTCAGGCCTCGGATTGGGGTCCGGCACACCTTGCAGCGACGCGAGTAGATTAGGCTGCTGCTCGTTTGTTCTCTATTCACGCCTCAAGATCGCCTCAGAAGCCGGGCTAGAAATCCGCGACGGCGGGAAGGGGCACTTTCGCCGTGCACCAACTGCCGATGCTCGGCATATCCTTCATCCGTGAAGAACTTGATGCCACAGCACGTGTTCTTCACTTCGGGTTGATCGCCGTGGATTTTCTGGCGGTGCTCTATGTAGGCCTGTTCGCCCTCGAATGTGAACCCGCAACAAACAAACCTAGGCATCTTCGTTCACCCCTTTTTCACAACAGCCTGCAATGGGGCTACTCTCTGTCCAGTTACAATCCATGCCTCCATCTCGCCTTTACCTTTTGTGTTCACTGCCCCACGAGGTTTACAGACAAAGTCGTCTGAGCAGTTCAAAGACAACACAGATCAATCCACCACCTAACGAGGCTAGGTTCTGTGTGCATGCTTTCATTCTAGTGCAACGATATCTAAGTGTCAATAGTTGCACTCTATTTCTTGCAATATCTCCGTTGTACTGTCTTTCCCGACGTGGTATACTTGGGAGGAAAACCGAACGAGTGTAAGGACGACGGTGCAGTCTCCCATAGGGGGAATGATAAAAGCCCACAGGTTGCGACGAGGCTTGGGCCAGATCGAGCTCTCCGCGGCGCTGGGGTGGAACGCCAGCCCTTCTCGCATTAGTCGCTACGAACAGGGTCGCGTAGTGCCCAGCCGATCCACTTTGGATCGGCTCGCTGACGTCTTCCACCTTGCACGTGATGAGCGGGGCGTGCTACTCATGCAGGCCGGCTACCTGCCTACTGATGAAGAGGTAGCCACCGTGCTGGCGGGGATCAAACCGTTCCTGGAGGGTTGGAAAGGCCCCGCCTACTTAACAGACTTCACGTGGCGTTTCTTAGGTTGGAATCGAGCTATGCTGGCGCTTTTCGGCTTTCCGCCCGACGAGATCGCCCGCCTGGATCACGAGAAGCCAAACCTCCTGGAGTTGGCCTTCGACCCTCGGTGGGCCACGCGGCGTCACCTCCCTGAGGACGTTCTGACGCAGACCGGACGCGCGCAGATTGCGCGATTCAAAGCGCAGCACCGAGACCGCACGGAGCAACGCTGGTATCGCCAGTTGCTCCAGCGACTGCTCCGCATCTCTCTTTTTCGAGACCTCTGGAATACAACCTCTCCCGATATCGGCAGCGAGTTGATGCACTACGTTCGTTACCAGATCGACACCCCCGACGGCCGGTTAGAGTTCCATGCGTTTGCGTCGGAGATGGTGGCGGACCCTCGCTTCTTCGTCATCCTCTGGCTCCCGGCCGACGAGACCACCGCCCGGCTTCTTGCATAGCATTTGCCGTTCCATTACTGGCCTGGGGTGGGAGACTGATTGCCAATGCCGAAGTCGCTGCGTCTACGGCTGCGACCCCGTACGCTGTTCGTGCTGCTTGCGCCACCCGTACCTGGTCATACCCCGCGGCTTGTGCACATTTAGCACCGTGATCACCAGCAACACCAGCAGGCCGACGCCGGCGTGGATGAGATCGCCCCCAAGCCCGCCGGGGGCGGTATCGTCCGCCTCTCGCACCAGGGCTGCCAGGGAGCTCACGTCCGGCATGTGCAACAGCAAGACGATGGTGGAAAGGATGGTCAGCACGAGTGTGATCAGGACCCAATAGTGCCGGAACAAGCCCCACGGGGTGCCCAGTGACATAACAAGCCCGGTCAGCAGCGAGGCGAGGGCCAACGGGACGATGACGAACCAGCCGGTCAACTCCATCGCGATCCAGGCGGCACGCACTGTCTGACCATCCTGGCTGCTCACGGCGGAAGCGCCGAGCGCCAGGTACGCAAAGACGGCACCGATCCAGCCGACCGAGCAAATGAGATGCACGGTGAGCGCGAACTTGCGGAGGCCGGGTGTCATGGTCACGGCTTTTGCACGCCGTGTTCTATTGGTGGCTTGTGACCGCCTAGACCGCCGCCGGGCGGTGTGTGGAGACCAAGGGCCGTGGTTGCCAGGAGCACGACGACGACCAGCAGGACCAGGCCGATGGCGATGATCCCAAACACCTTCACCCAGCGTGGCATGCCGGGGTATTCACGGCCGGGCCCCAGGCCGGTGTCGTCGCCGGAAGCCGGGTCAGCCGCGCTCGTGTCTTCCTTTGTCATGTGCGTCTCCTCTGTCACGCGTAGTTGTCAAGTATGATACGTAGCTGCAGTCTGCAAGACATGACCCTTGGAGGGCAGAGTAAAGAAGAAAAGGGCTATTCTTGCGAAGAGGAAGACCTCTTGTCCCATCAAAGTGTGGCGCCCGCCGACTGCCGCTCACGCTCACCGGCCTGCTGTGCAAGAGCACGCCGTCGCCACAGCCAGACCCCCACCGCCTGTCCGACGAAGACCGCGATGACGCTGAGGCCGAGCAGGAGCGTGGAGGGGGATGTGACCCGCAACAGTGCACCGTAACAGATCGCGTGCGCGATGACCAGCGCGAACAAGGCGTAGTTCAGGCGCTGGAGCCACTTCCAGGGCCCGGCCTTGAGCTTCCGCAGGGCGAAGTCGCTGGAAATAGCGAGCAACCCCACCACGATCACCGTGGCGGCAAGCCCGGTCCAGTTTCCCAGGCCAAAACTATCGGTCAACGGGCTGCCATCGGACGCGAAGAAGTAGCGGAGCATCCTTGCGCCGAGGGGCGCCGGGGGGCCGTGCACCTGGAATCCGACGATCACGTGGACCACGCTGACGATGGCAGCCCACATCCCCACGTCACGGGTCAGGTAGCTCGAGACGGGAGTCCGTCTGCGGAGCAGGAGGTTGGCTGGTCCGATGAGGAGCGTGAGCGCGAGGAGCCCGAGGG
>JACQUC010000020.1 GCA_016210495.1 Chloroflexota bacterium | reverse complement strand
GCCCAGGGCGATGGGCAGATCGAAGCCCGGCCCCGCCTTGCGCACGTCCGCGGGGGCCAGGTTCACCGTGATGCGGCGCGTCGGCATCTCGTAGGCCGAGTTCCGGATCGCCGCTCGCACCCGCTCGCGCGCCTCCTGGACGGCGGCGTCGGGCAGGCCGACGATGCCGAAGTAGACCAGTCCCTGGGCGATGTCCACCTCGACCTCGACGATGGCACCCTCGAGGCCGACGACGGCGCAGGTAAGAGCTTTAGCGTGCATGGCAGCGCCCCTCCAAGCTAAGGTGCAAGACAACGGCAGCCAGCCAAAGAAGAGTTTAGCACAGTGAAATGGGGGTTGTAAATGCACCTTTGGAGACGAGTTTGGAGATAATCGCCTTCGGATTGAAGCTCTACCACGGAATACATACCACGGAACACACGGAAGGATTATCGGGCCAGGCGCGCTCAGTTAGTACTTTCCGTGTATTCCGTGCGTTCCGTGGTTCCAATGGCGCAGGAAGGCAGGCATACCACCGAAGCATGCGTAGGCACGCACACGATCCTCGGGAGTGAGATGGGCAAAGAAGTACGCCGCATCGTAATAGTCGAAAGGCTGCACCTCCACCTGGGCCGTCCGGCGCCCGTGAAGTGGCCCCCTTACGCCTGTGAGCCCCCCATAAAGGAGAATCCGGATCCCGACAACACCAGCATCAAGTTGGCCGTGCCGTGGATCCGATCCCACCAGCGCTGAACCAGCGTGTCGAGCCCTGAAGTTATCTCGCACAAATAACGAGCCAACTCGCGCTCGCGATTGAAGAAAGGTTGTGTTGCCGTATTGTTTGAGCTTTGTGCCAATGGGTTCCAACCTAATAGGTTCGAACCTAGCTGACCTCGCATGCGACGGTCGCTTTCACTCGCTCCTCCTGGGACATCGCGGCCAGTCGCCTCACTTCCTCCAGGGCCAGCTCAAGCGCCCTGACAACCCGCTCACCATAGTCCGGGTCCGCCTTGTGGAAGAGGGCGGTCTGTCGGAGCTGAATCCGTTTCTGGGCACCTGAGAGGTGGGAGGCGATGTTGCTGACCAGGTGCTGGCGGTCCTCATTGGTCATGACCTTGCGATAGAGGTCACCCGCCTGCACGAAGTCCACGTCGCCCAGCTCATAGGCGTGTCTAGCAGCGATCCCGGACATATCGATGGGCGGTGGGGTCACGCCAGGGTCAGGGGCTGGACCGCCAAAGCTGTTCGGCCAGTAGTTCGGACCACCTTCGCCGTTATCGTCCAGACGCATGAATCCGTCCCGCTGGTAGCTGGGCATCTCGCAGGCCCTGGGGGCGTTAACTGGCAGAAGATGGTAGTTGGGGCCGAGCCGGTGCAGGTGGGTGTCGTGGTAGCTAAACAGGCGCCCCTGAAGCATCTTGTAAAAGATAACATTGTGGTTGGATCACTCCTCTTTCATTCGTCTTCCCTCGTGAACTATCATGTCGCCCACAGTACGCCCGTTGGCTCGCTTAAGTATGATTGTAGAACTCAACCCTCCACCTCCACTCGCTCCCGTCAGCCGCGTTCCACCACTCCAGTAGGATGCCGATTTCGCCACCGGGCAAGAGCACCGGTCGGCCGATGTCTTCCTCGATGGGCCACCCGTCTTCACGGTGAATTCGCGAGCCGTTCCTGCGCAGCCGTGTCATCGGGTAGTATGGCCCTGCACGCCGCAACTGGTAGCCGAAGGCCAATAGCCGGCCATCGTCGAGACGAACCTCGACGCGCAGAGAGTCGGGGGCCGCGTGCACGAGTACTGCATCCGAGCTACTCATCCGTCCTCGACAGAACGAGAGCCCCTGCGCCGCCGCGTTGGGATACCAAAGGTCCCAGATCTCTATGCCCACAGTCGTACCTCCAACAGACATTGTAACATATAGGCGTTCGACCCGGCATCTGCCTACTGCACTCCCAGCAGATGTAGCAACTCCCCAAGGTCTGTGGTAGGTGGCTGACAGGCCCGGTCAGTACAGACATAGGCCGTCGTCTCACTCCCAAGCGAAATCTGATATCTGGTGAGGTCGGCGATCGACTCGATCTCCGGGGAAGTTTGGTCCGTAGGCCGAAACACCACCACCAGGTTGGGAAGGAAGACACGCTGCACCGAGTTCAGCATCTCCCTGGTGCCGGCAGCACCAGACTTGCCCACGATTGTCACATCCTGCGCCGGCCCGAGAGCGAAGTCCACGGCGGAGAGCAAGTGAGTGTAGGCGACGGGGCTCTGTTGAACGCTCGCCGAGAAGGCTCGACCTAACTCCGAGGCCCTCTTCTCGAAATCCGGATTGCCCGTGATGCGCCCCAGGCGAAGCAGGTTCAACATCTGAACCGAATTGCCGGAAGGGATGGCCCCGTCGTAGATTTCCTTCTGACGAACAAGAATGCTCTCGGAGTCATCGGCCGAAACGAAGTAGCCTCCCGTTCTGAGGTCCCAGAAGTGCTCGGTGACACGACTGTTCAATTGCAGAGCCGCCCGCAAGTTGCGGACGTCGAGGTTGGCCTCGTACATCTCCAGGAGTCCCCAGATGAGGAAAGCGTAATCGCTCAGATACCCCGAGATATCCGACTGACCATCGCGATATCTATGCAACAGGCGGCCGTCGGATCGCACCAGATTGCCAAGGATGAAATCCGCCGCTCGTTGTGCGGCGGTCGAGTACTTCTCTTCGGCCAAGACTTGAGCGCCTTTGGCTAGCGCAGCGATCATGAGACCGTTCCAGTCGGCAAGAATCTTGTCGTCTTTGGACGGGTGTACGCGTTTCGCGCGCTTGTGATACAGCTTCTGCCGGGCATCCTCCAGTCGACGCTTCAATTCCCGCGGATCAACGCCCAGATCTGAAGCGATTTCCGGCAGCGTATTTTGCAGATGAAGTATGTTGTCTCGCTTGTTTTCCCGAGCAGCTTGCTCGACGTAATTGCCTGTTTCCTTGACGTTCATTGCGCGGGAAAAGAGATCGCCCTCTGCCTGGCCGAGTGTCTCGCGGACTTCGGCGGCAGTCCACACGTAGAACTTGCCCTCGACGCCTTCGCTGTCGGCGTCCTCGGCGGAGAAGAATGCTCCTGCTGGCGCAGTCATGTCGCGCTCAACGTACTCGAAGATTTCGCGTGCAGTATCAGCGTAGAATTGTTTGCCGGTTACCTGGTAAGCTTCAAGGTAGGCCATAGCGAGCAGTGCCTGGTCGTAGAGCATTTTCTCGAAATGAGGAACCAGCCAGATCTCGTCGGTGGAGTAGCGGTGGAACCCGAATCCAACGTGGTCGAAAATACCCCCGCGGCGCATGGCTTGAAGAGTTGTCTCGACCATTTCCAGGGCCTCGCGATCACCGCTGCGTTTCCAGTAGCGCAGCAGACATCTCAGGTTATGGGGAGTGGGGAACTTGGGCGCCTTGCCGAACCCGCCGTGGTAGGCATCATAGCTGTGGGAAAGCTGGGTGTAGGCGGCACGCAGCTCCGCCAAACCCAATTGCTTGCCTGGAGCGCCAACGGTAGCTTCGTGCAAGGCGGCGGCGATCTTATCGGCAGAATCGATAACCTCGTCGCGCCGGGTCTGCCAGATCTGATGGATACGGGGAATGAGCTCAATCATCCCAACGCGGCCGAAAGCGCTCCGCGTAGGTATGTAGGTAGCGGCGAAGAATGGCTTCTTGTCTGGCGTCATTACTATGGTGAGGGGCCAACCGCCACTGCCAATGAGCATCTGACAGACGGTCATGTAGATCATATCGATGTCGGGCCGCTCCTCACGGTCTACCTTGATGGATACGAACACGTCGTTCATTAGCCTGGCAACATCGCCGTCCTCGAATGACTCGTGCTCCATAACGTGGCACCAGTGGCAGGTGGAATACCCGATGGAGAGGAACACCGGTTTGTCGTCTTGACGGGCCCGATCGAAAGCCTCGGGCCCCCAGGGATACCAGTCCACCGGGTTCGCCGCGTGCTGAAGGAGGTAGGGGCTCTTCTCATTGATCAGCCGATTATGACGCCGGCGGGTCCTCTGGTTGTCCTTCTTCGTACTCAAGATGTAGATATCTCCGTTCTTAGCCTTGTTTCTAGTACGAAATGGCTGCGACGCACTCGCCCCACCCGGCCCAGGGCGAGGAGACCTCGCCCCTACGTTGTTCTATTCGCACCAAGAACTAGCCTTGAAGGAGGGCTAGAGGTAATGGCTGTGCCCAACCGGTTGGGAAGTTTGCCTACCCACCCTTGGCACCACGGAATACACGGAAGGCACGGACGAGTATGACACTGCACGCGCTCAACAGCACCTTCTGTGTATTCCGTGTCCTTCCCTCGTTAGGAAGGGAAACGAGGGAAGGACGTGCTTTCCGTGGTTACGCAGCGAGGTGAGCCCACGCAGGGCTTAGAAATCTGGCGTGAGGACTACCCTCTTCAAGAGCGTTCCTTCGTCGGCTTGTTTGAAGGCTTCGGCGATCTGGCTCATGGGGCGCGTCTCGACCAGGGGCTCGACGGCGATCTTGCCGGCGAGCACCATGTCCAGCACGGCGGGATAGAGCTTGGGCGGGCAGCCCCAGGTGCCGATGATCTCGGCGTCGAATGCCATCAGTCTGGACAGCATATACGAGGTCTGCCCGGTGCCGTAGCCGACGACAACGAGCTTGCCAATGAAGGAGAGGAGCTCCAGGCCGATTTCCTGGCCGTCGACGGTGCCCGTACACTCGAAGATCTTCCAGCCGTAGTTGGAGGGCCAGTTGTTGGCTTTGCAGATGTCTCTGAACTCCGAGCGTACGTCTCTGGCGCTCTTGCCTTTGGAGCTGATGATGTGCGTGGCCCCGTATTGCTTGGATCTTTCGAGCTTCTCGGGATTCCTGCCGATGCCGATGACGGCTTTGGCACCCAGGGCCGACAGCACCTGCGTCATGTAGATGCCTACGCCACCGGTGGTGCCGACGACGATTGCCAGATCGCCTGGTTTGATGTCGGCTCGCAACGCGGCCTGATAAGGGGTCGTAATGGCGTCGGCAAGCACGGCCAGGGTCTCCAGGGACAGCTTGTCCCGGTTCTGGACGACGCACAGGTCAGCCGAGGGAACGACGATGTGGCTGGCGAAGCCGCCCGCATCGCCCAGGCTGTTGCCCGGCATTTTCTGATCGAGACAGCGGTTGCCCCGACCCGCGGCGCAGATGGGGCAGTTGTTGCACGGCATCACCGCCGGCACGATCACCTCTTTCCCAAGGAGCTTGCCGTCGCCGGCGATCACCACGCCGCTGATCTCGTGACCGAGGGTGATGGGCGGCGGCACGACTGTTTTCACCCCGTGGGCGAAGTAACTCAGGTCCGTGTGGCAAACGCCACAACCCGCGATCTCGACCAGGGCCTCACCGGGCTTCAACTCTGGCACCGGCAGGCTGGCTCTGGCGAGTTTGCCTGGCTCCATCATTCGCCAGGCTTCGATTTTGTCGGGTATCTTTGGCATTGGGTCCTCCTGTCACATTAGTTTAGTTTGGCTGTAACGGGACCGCTCACCACGGAGACATGTCTGTGTACCATCGATGTGGGCGAACGCCGTTCGCCCCTACATTAGTTGCGTTCACAGCGGATACGTCTTCCAATCTGCTGCACTTCTTCGTGTCCCTCCCCCGTTTCCTCTTCGAACGAGGGAAGGACATGACTCTGTGTCTCCGTGGTTAGATCCCCGTTAGGCGACTTCTTTGGCCTTTCTGGCTAGGGCTCTCTTCCCCTCGGGAAGGGGGGGCGGGACGGATTGGCAGGATAGCTTGGCCACGGCATCGAACCGAGGCGGGCAAACTTCCAGGCAGACGCCGCACTTGATGCACTTATCCTGTTCGATGACGTGGACCTCGTTTCGAGCGCTGATGATCGCCTCGACCGGGCATCTCCTGGCGCAGATCATACAGGCCTGGCACTTGTCTGGCTCGATATAGTACGTGACCACTTCACGGAATAGGGTGTCTATCTCTTCACGCGTGTAAAACGTGTCGTATTCTTCTGGGTGCCTGAGGGGTGTCCCCAGCTTGTCGTTCTTCATCAGCTTGATGTAGGGGACTAGCTTTCTAACGTCCGCAAGCCTGTACTTTAACTCTGCCTGGCTTATTCCCTCGCTTTCGCCCAGTGGCCCTAGCTCTTTCACCCTCTTGACGAAATCGTTGGTAACTTCGGCAAACCGGATTCCTTCGCCGCCAGTCATGAATTCGATGCTTAGCCGCTCCGGGTTGAGCCCGATGTGCTCCATTATTCGGCGACATAGAAGCGCCATACTTAGCGCATGGTAGTTTCCGTGGGTAACATAGTTGCATTCGTTCAAACGGCAGCCGCCAATGAACACCCCATCCATGCCGTTCCAGAAGGCCCGGAGGACGTATTCCAGGTCGACCCGGCCGGTGCACATGACGCGAATAAGTCTTATGTCGGTTGCATACTGTAGTCTGGAAACTCCAGCCAAATCGGCAGCGCCGTATCCTCACCAGTGGCAGACAAAACCCAGTATTCTGGGTTGAAATCTATGGGTTGCAGTCATTTGTTGTCACCTCCTTTGCCAGTAATGCCGGCTTTGATAAATAGCGAAATGGTCGCGACGCCCCCGCCCCACCCCGGGCGGACAGAGACGTCCGCCCCTACAGATGGCCGTGCCCGGGGCGGACAGCCGTCCGCCCCTACGCAACGCCGACCGCGTCGATTTGTCGGACGGTTACTTCCTCCGGAACTGCCGCGTCGATTTGGGCTAGCAGCACTTCGTCGGTAAAGTGCTTCAGTTGGATGGCCCCCGAGGGACACTTGGCTGGGCAGACACCACATCCTTTGCAGATAACGGGATTGACCAGAGCCTTCTGGCCCTGGCGCGTCTCACGAAACTCGATGGCACCATACGTGCAGGCGGTGATACAGTGCCCGCACGCCATACACTTCTTCTCGTCCACCTCGCAAACGGAGCCGGAGGCGACGACCGTATCGTGTGAGAGAAGCGTTATCACCCGGCCCGCCGCTGCATAGGCCTGGCTGATCGCTTCGGGTATATGCTTGGGATAGTGGGCCATGCCACAAAGATAGACCCCGTCTGTACTGAAATCAACAGGTCGCAATTTAACGTGGGCTTCTTTGAAGAAGTCGTCCGGCCCCAAGGAGACCTTGAATAACTGAGATATCTGCCTGTTTCCGGCGGAGGGGACAACCGCGGCAGCCAGCGCAACTATGTCGGCATCTATCTCGAGCTTCTTGCCCAGGATTTGATCCGTCACGGTAACCCTCAGAACGGACCGGCCACTCTCCTTAACAGCTTCCACCTGAGGCTGGTCCGACGGCTCGAAGCGGATGAACCTGACGTCTTTGCCTGCCGCCTCCCGGTAATAGTCCTCTTTGAACCCATAGGTTCTGATATCCCGATAGAGAATGTAGACGTCCATCCGGGGATTCTTCTCTTTGAGCAGCAGCGCGTTTTTGATCGACTCGCTGCAACAGACCCTGCTGCAGTAGTTTCTGTCTTCATTGCGGCAGCCGACGCATTGGATCATCACCAGGCTCTCGGCGTTGATAACCCTTTCGTCACCTTTGTCGATCCGCTCCTCCAGCTCGAGGTGGGTCAACACCCTGTCATCTTGGCCATAAAGGTACTCGGCCGGTCGATATACGTCGGTGCCGGTGGCGATGACGGCCGCGCCGTGCTTTATCTCCGTGAGCCCTCGGTCAGACTTCACCCTGGTGACGAAATTCCCCACGTAGCCGGTGGCCTCCGCGATCGTCGCCTCGGTGTAGACGTGTATCGAGGAGTGCTGATAAACCTTGCGGGTGAGGTCACGCAGATATGCCTGGACGTCCATCCCGTCCAGGGTGGAGTGAATCTTTAGTGCCGTTCCCCCCAGGTCCTCCGCTTTTTCTACCAGGTGAACCTCGTGTCCCTGGTTGGCGATGGAGAGAGCGCAGGTCATACCGGCGATGCCTCCACCAACCACTAACGCCGTCTTGTTCACCGGCAGGTCGAACTCCTGCAGCGCCTCCAAACGGCTGGCTCGCGCCACCGACATCCGGATCAGATCCTTGGCCTTCTGGGTGGCATCTTCC
Organism: Chloroflexota bacterium; assembly: GCA_016210495.1. The sequence goes on along the minus strand of JACQUC010000020.1, from coordinate 2,728 downwards.
TTGTCTTTGGAGTGGACCCAGGAGCATTGCTCTCTGATATTAGCCATTTCGCAGAAGTATTGATTGATGCCCGCCTCCCGGAGGGTGTCACGGAACAGCGATTCGAGGGTCCTGGGGCTGCAGGCGGCGATGACCACGCGATTGAGCCCTCTTTCCTTGGCCATGTCCGCTATTTCTTTGGCGGAATTGGTAGCACAGGAGAATAGCTGTTCCTGAGCGTAGACGACGTTGGGTAAGGTGAGAGCGTATTCCACGGCGGAAGGAACGTCCACCACGCTGCCGATATTCGCGCCACAACGACAGACATAGACACCCACCCTGGGCTCCTCTGCCGAGACGTCCCTTTCCAGCGGATAGGCCCTTTGTGTGCTGAGCCGGCCGCGCCGGTAATCGAGGAGCTCACCACAGCGGGAGCCAGCCGCGCTGGCGGCAAAAACCGACTCGGGTATGTCCACGGGACCCTGGAAGGCGCCGCTGACGAAGATCCCTGGCCTGGTGGTCTCGATGGGATCGGAAGGGGCTGCCTGGCAGAATCCGTGAGCATTGAGCTTGATACCAAACCTATTTGCCAGGGCCTTGGCATCGGCAGGAGGAGTCAATCCGACGGACAGCACCACCATATCGAACTCTTCCTCTTTTACCCCATCGTCGGGCGTAGAGTACCGTATGGTGACGTTCCTGGTCTCCGGGTTTTCTCTGGCTACCGATACGTAGCTTCGGATGAAGCGAACCCCGGGAAGCTGCTCTGCCCTGGCGTAGAAGCGCTCGAAATCCTTGCCATAGGCACGAATGTCGTTGTGAAAGATCGTACACTCGGCCGCTGGCTCGTGATCTTTGGTCAAGATCACCTGTTTCTGGGTGTACGTGCAGCAGACGGCTGAACAGTAGCTGTTGCCGCCCGGATTGACCTGCCGGGAACCGACGCATTGAATCCAGGCTATCCTATGGGGATGCTTCCCGTCGGAAGCGCGGTGGATCTCACCTTCGTATGGCCCGCTGGCGGATAGCAGTCGCTCGTAGTCCATGCTGGTGACGACGTTCGGCATCTTGCCGTAGCCGTATTGATGCCCCACCTTAGGATCGAACGGCTCGGTGCCAGGGGACAGAATTATCGCCCCTACATTTAGCTCTAGCTTCTCCGTCGTCTGCTTGAAATCGATAGCGTAGTTCTCACAGACAGACTCGCAGATACGGCATTTCTTTTCCTTAAGGAAGAGGCAGCTTTCATCGATGTAAGTGACAAGCGGAACCGCCTGCGCGAAATAGATGTGGATCGCCTTGTTCTTCGACATGTCCTGATTGAACTGATCAGGGTATTTGATCGGGCAGTTTTCGACGCAGGTGGTACAGCCCGTGCATTTGCTCTCGTCGATATACCTGGGCTTTTTTGTCAGCGTGACATTGAAATTCCCTGCTTCCCCTTCCACACTGTTGACTTCGGTAAGGGTCAGGACCTCTATGTTGGCGTTCCGGTCGACCTCGACCAGTTTAGGCGAAAGTATTCAAATGGAACAGTCGTTGGTGGGAAAGGTCTTGTCAAGCTGGGCCATATGGCCGCCGATGGCGGGTCCTTTCTCGACCAGGAAAACCTTGAAACCCGCGTTGGCAAGATCGAGAGATGCCTGAACGCCGCTGATCCCACCACCAACGACCATGACGTCGCCAAAGCTATCGGCAGGCAGGCTCTTATGAGTCTGGCCTATGTTGCGCTCTTTTCTCACGTTGTGTCACCCCTTAATAGTTTTGGGTGCGGTTTCCCCTACGAAATCACTTGCTCGAGGACCTCGGTGAGGTCCTTGATCTCGATTAGGCTGGCACAGTTCAGGACTTCTCTGGTATCTTCAAAACTGGTGATGCAATAGGGGCAGGCGGTGACGAACTCGTCAGCCCCGGCCCTAATAGCCTGTTCCAGTCTGATGTTCGAGAATCTTTCGGACTTGGGCGTTTCGAACCAGACCCTGCCACCGCCCATACCGCAGCAGAGGCTATCTTCGCGCGACTCAGGCATCTCGATCGGCGGTGAGCCAGTCATCTTCCGCAAGGCCGCGCGCGGCTCGTCGAATATGCCATTATGGCGACCCAGGTAACACGGGTCGTGGTACGTAACTTTCTTCGCATACTCGTTGGTGATCTTAAGCCTGCCGCTTTCGATCAGCTCGGCTAGATACTGGGATATATGCACCACCTCGAAGCTGACCTTGAATTCGGGGTACTCGTTCTTGAAGGTGTGGTAGCAATGAGGGGAAGACACCAGGATTTTCTTGACCCCGTGATCGATGAAGGTTTTGATGTTTTCCCTGGCCAAACGTTTGAACAGTGCCTCATTGCCGGTCTTCCGGATACTCTCGCCACAGCAATTCTCTTTGGTGCCCAGGATGCCGAAGTCTACCTCCGCCTTGTTGAGGATCCTGGCGGTGGCTTGAGCCACCTTCTTGAGCCTCGGGTCATAGCAGAGGTAGCAGCAGGGGAAGTATAGCACTTCCATGCCTTCGGCGAAGGGTCTTACGGACCGGCCCTGAGCCCAATCCGCCCTCTTGCCGCGGTCTTCGTTGAAGGGGTTACCCTGGGCTGTAAGGGCCGCGCTGATGGTGCGGACGGCCTGGACAGCGGCAGGAAAAACGCCGTAGCCCGTCGCCATCCGGCGCAAGGCGATCATGTCGTCGATCTGCTTGACGTCCCTGGGGCATAGCCGAGGGCACTGCCCGCAGGTGGTACAACGCCACATGTC
>JACQUC010000214.1 GCA_016210495.1 Chloroflexota bacterium | reverse complement strand
GCGTGGTACAGCAACTGGACACGCCGCAACGAATCTACGAGCAGCCGGCCAACGTCTTCGTGGCCCAGTTCGTCGGCAGTCCCGCGATGAACGTGTTCGAGGTGGACGTGGCGGGGAGCGCAGCGGATATGTATCTCGACGGCGGCAGCTTCCGGCTGAAGGTCCCCGAGCACAAGGCCAGAGCAATGGCCAGGTACCTGGGCAGCAAGCTGGTTCTGGGCGTTCGGCCCGAGCACATCGACAGCCGGGCTAACGGAGGCGCCCGGGACGGCCGTGTGATCAAGGCCCGTGTGGAGGTGATGGAGACTCTGGGAAGTGAAGTCGTTCTCTACTTGCAAACGGGCAGGTCCGAGTTCGTCGCTCGCAGCGAATATGATCCAAACGTTCGCCCGGGCCGTGAGATCGAGGTGGCCGTGAACCTGGATCGCTCGCACCTCTTCGATCCGGGTACGGGGCAGTTGCTGCGCGCGGAGTAGGCACGCTGGCGCTAGTTTCTCATTCCTTGACAACACATTCCACATCGTGTTAGTATCGCGGCGATCGAAGTGCTCGCCCAAACGACGGCAATAGGGCTAAGGCGGATCTCTTCCCAATTAGCGCTCATGGTTCACTTCCTTACCACGATGAGTTTCGGCTCCTGGCCGGTGCAGGCCGGCCTCGCGGTGACGGGTAGCCTTTTCTATCCCAGAGAGGAGGTGGAAAGAGTACAGCTTTCGATGCTGGACACCATCGACCAGTCTGAAGTGTGAGTAAAGAGGAGATCAAACAATGAGAAGTCTGGCAATCCTGTTCTTCGTGCTTGCGGTCGCATCACTTGTGGTAGCTTGTGCTCCGGCAGCGCCTTCTCCTAAGCCTGCTGCCGCCCCTCCTGAGGCAAAGCCCGCTGCCGATCAACCGTTCAAGGTGCGATACCAGACACTTATGGGCCGAGGGGTTATACCGGTAGCCGTCATAAAGAAACGCGGTATCGACAAGAAGTATAATCTCGATGTCGAGCTTACCGTTCCTGCCAGCCCTGCCGCTATGAACACGGCTATTTTGGCCCGCGAAACCGACGTGATCTTGACCGGTTGGACCTTCGGCACGATTTTCAGGGCTCGTGGCGAGCCTTTTGTTTCAATTTATCCTGGAAACGTTTTTCCCGGCGGCTACGATGTGTTGGTGCGAAAGGACTCGCCGATTCGGTCTTTGGCCGACTTGAAAGGAAAGGAAGTCGGCACCTTTGCCGGTCCCGGAGGCACGACGACAACGATGTGGCAGGTAGAGATGATCGAGTCGGTCGGCTTCGATCCATTTAAAGGAGCAAACGTTACGGCAGGTGCGTCCCCTCTGCTTATGGAAAGAGTCCTGAAGGGCGATCTCGCTGCGGCTCTATTGCTAGACCCATTTGTCACAATGGCTCTGGCCAGTGGGGACTTCAGATCTATCGCTGTTAGCGGCACCTATTGGCATCAGAAAACGGGCGCCAAGATCCCGGTCACAACGTTTGTCACGACCGATGATTTCGTGAAAGGTAATCCTGAGGGTGTGCGGAGGTTCTTAAGAGCCCTCAAGGAGAGCTACGAAATTGTGCAGACGGATAGCTCGATTTGGCCAGAGATGGCCAAGGAGTACTTCAACCTTGACAAGGCAGAGCAGGTCGAGTTAGTGCGCGAGCGCAATAAGAACACCTTTGCGACCGAATGGAATGACAAGGTCATCGATCAGATTATCGAGTTTGCCGAACTGGCGCGGAAACACCTTGGAGATGATTTCTTGCCCTCGGTCCCTCGGGAGTCGTTCTCCGCAGCTATTCAACCGTAAGCTTGTGTGCTCGCAGTTCAAGAACCCGGGGTAGCGGCTGGCCAAGCGGGCCGAACCGCTACCCTACGGGAACCAAGGATGCGCGGCAACCGGCGTGTCTCCCGCACCCGGCCCCGCATCTCCCAAGGACGTCCTTCCGCACCAGGACTTAACGCAAATGGAGGGAGGAATGAGAACCTCAGCAGCCTCAGATACGAACGACCAAGCCGTACATCAAGGCGAGGTCGTGGTGTCCAGTCTGTGGTCGAGGATCCGGAGTAGCAAATCGATAGAGGAAATCCTCCTGAAAGTGCTCTCCATCGTTGTTGTTGTCGTCGTTTGGTGGTTGTTGTCGATGACTCTGCCTTCCCATATCCTTCCCGGACCAGTGAAGACCACCCAAACACTGATGGGAGAGGTCATTAGCGGCCGCGTGGTTTTGCACGTGTCTGCGACACTTGGACGGTTAGTGTCTGGCTTCTTCTTGGCTATGGTAATTGGCGTGGTCACCGGAACGATTATGGGGTTGTCACGCAAGAGCGAGTCCATTATGGACGCCTGGGTTATGGCGGCACTAACTGTTCCTGGTCTGGTCTACATAATCTTGGCCTTTATGTGGTTTGGCTTGAACGAATTCTCCACCAGTGTCGGCATCGCCGTCACAACGTTTCCGGCCATAGCGATCAACATGTGGCAAGGTGTCAAGAGTATCGACAACAAGCTCATCGATATGGCGCGAGTCTTCAGGACATCCAAGATCAAGCGCTTCACCAAGGTTATCATCCCCCAAGTGCTACCGTTCGTAATGGCCTCCACGCGCTTTGGACTTGGGATCGCCTGGAAGATCACGGTGCTGGCTGAACTGCTGGGGCGCAGCACCGGCGTTGGCTATATGCTCAACTATTGGTTTCAGCTATACAATATGGCACAAGTGTTTGCCTGGACAGTGCTGTTCACCGTACTCATGCTCTTGATTGAGGTGGTGATACTCAAGCGCATTGAGGAAAGCCTCTTCAAATGGCGACCAGCCGCGAGAATCTAGAGTCCATTTGCAGAACACGCAGTGCCTGCACTGTAGCTTGTGCTGGCATCCACTAAACTCCCGAGCTTGCAAGCACGCCTAGCCTCCGGAAGAGAGCCTAAGCTTGGATACAAGAAGGGATTCGAATAATGATACCGAAAATCGAAGTAAGGAATCTTTCGAAGTCTTTTTCCAAGAACGATGTGGTTGCAAGCCGTTTTGTCGCGTTGAATTCGGTGAACTTTCAGGTCCAAGACCAGGAGTTTGTATGCGTGTTGGGCCCCTCAGGCTGTGGGAAATCAACCATGCTGAATATCATTGGCGGTCTCGAAGAGTCCTACGAAGGAGAGGTGTTCATTTCTGGCAAGTCTATCCGAAACGCAGACCGCGACCGCTATCGTGTTGGCTACATCTTCCAGGAGCCTCGTCTACTGCCTTGGCTAACCCTCGAGGAGAATATATGCTTCGCTTTGGAAGGCGAGGGAATACCAAAAAGCGACTGGAAAAGGATCACGCAGCAATGTATCAATGTCGTTCGCTTAACAGGCTTTGAGAAATACTACCCCTACCAGTTATCAGGCGGGATGCAGCAGCGTACCTCCATAGCCCGCTCGTTTGCTGTTGACCCCGACATACTCTTGATGGATGAGCCGTTCAGTGGCTTGGACGAGATCACCGCGCGCCGGCTGCGACGGGAGTTGCTGAGCATCTGGCGGCAGATGCGCAAGACAGTGATTTTTGTCACCCACAATTCGTTGGAAGCGACCTACCTGGCGGATCGCATCCTGCTAATGACCAGGAGCCCGGGCGTAATCTATCAAGAGATCACCGTTAACCTGCCCAGACCTCGCTCTTACGATTCCTCCAGCCTATTTGAGTTGAACCAAACGATCGTGAAGGATTTCCTGAAACATATAGGCGAGGAGGACGAAGAGCTTTGATAGCGATCATACAAACCAACTTGCGCTTCGGCAGTGTTCGTGGTATTGTGGCAGCGACCAGCCTGCGTGCGGGTGCGTGGGGCTTGCTCCCATTCTCGGCCCTGCTGCCTGGAGAAAGCCCGCCGGCCAAATTTCGGAAAAGCAGATGAGTATCACCGCTGTCCCATAGGAGGTCATTTATGCCAGTTGCCTGGGCAAGGGAGACGGACGTAGTTGTCGTCGGCTATGGTTTGTCTGGCGCGGTGGCGGCCGCGGTTGCCCGCGACGCCGGGGCCGACGTGCTGATCGTAGAGAAGGGCCAATACCCCGGCGGATGCTCCATCTTTGCCGGTGGGGTGGTGAAGTGCGCGGACAATGTGGAAGGTGCCGTGCAGTATTTGACGGCCATCTCGGGAGGCCGAATGGCGCCCGAGCTAATCAGCACCTTCGCCGAGGCCCTGGTTGAAAACGAGGCCTTCATCAAAAAGCTGGCCGCCGTAGACGGCGCGGAGATCGGGAGGCTACCCAATCGGCCGGCGCTATACCCGTATCCGGGGCGGGAGGCTCTGTATCCAGTTCACATCTCCAAGATCCCGGGGTTTACCCGTTTTCCCTGGCTCAATTGCTATGAGTACCCGGGCGGGGTGTTCCTGATGAAACTGGCTATCGACAACGTCGAAACGAGAGGGATCGAGGCTATCTTCTCCGCGCCGGCTCGCCGCCTGGTAACCGATGCCTCGGGAGCCGTCGTCGGCGTGATCGCGGCAAGTGGTGCGGGGGAGGTCGCCATTCGCGCGCGCTGCGCGGTGATCCTGGCCACCGGAGGGTTTGAGCAGAGCACGTGGTTCCAAAAGCAGTTCCTCCAGGGCATCCCATTCTACTCGATGGCTCCTCTTACCCACACCGGAGACGGCATCACTATGGCGCAAAAGGTTGGGGCGGCGCTGTGGCACATGTGGCACGTCCACGGCTCCTACGGTTTCAAGACGCCGGAATCGCCCATCGCCTACAGGCATCCCTTCGGTGGCCCGCGCAACCCTAAGCGCAGGATGCCCTGGATCGTCGTCGACAAGTTCGGGTCGCGATACATGAACGAGTATCCCCCCGCTCCGCAGGACACTGGCCACCGCGCGATGGAGCTTTTCGACGCCGACCTCCCCGGTTATCCGCGAATCCCTTCGTACCTCATATTCGACGAGGATGGTCGCAAGATGGGGGATATCGGCCGGCCTATGGTCTTCCCCGGCTATGAGTACGAGTGGAGCAAGGATAACAGCCGCGAGATCGAGAAAGGCTGGATTGTTCGGGCGGACAGCCTCACGGAACTAGCGGCGGCCATCAGGGAGCGGTTCCCGGAGAACCAGGGCTGGATGGACGCCCGGCGACTCGATGACACGGTGAAGGAATGGAACGACCATGTGCAGAGCAGAAAAGACCCCTTACACCGCCCGCCCGGGACGACGATGCGTATTGAGACGCCTCCCTTCTACGCGGCAGAAGTGTGGCCCATCATCTCCAACACCCAGGGAGGGCCGGTTCACAACGCTAGGCAGCAAGTGGTCGATTCCTTCGGGCAGGTCATCCCGCGGCTTTATTCGGTAGGGGAATTGGGCTCGTTCTTCGGCCATCTTTACGAGCTCGAGGGCAACCTGGGCGAGTGCTTCACTTCTGGCCGAATCGGCGGCCAAAACGCCGCAACTGAAACCAGGCAGCCCGCTGATTTGACACCTGCTTGTTGACAGAACGGTCATGAGTCAACGTGCGTCCGTGCGTCATCGACGGATTGACGACGCACGTGGGATGCTGTAGACTGAGCGTGGTCTGGACGAGCGCCCACTAGCCAGGCCACCAGCAGCCGAACCGGTGTTCCACGTTGGACATAGTTGCCGACGCCTTGCGGAGGGACAATAGATGATCACCAAGCCCCGGGTAATCGATTGGCACGGACACTTCTTGCCGAAGCGCCTGATGGATGCTTTTCTGCGGACTCGCTACGGGCAGGACAGCGCTCCGTTCTGGCAGCCCCCTGCCTGGAGCGATCCTGAGGACCATATCAGAATGATGGATGAGCTGGGTGTCGAAGCCGAGCTCTTCGGGCCAACGAACACTCTGCTGCCCGCGGTCAAGGCGGCGGGCATGGGCGTCGAGGAAGGCGTGCGTTGGTACAACGACGAGATGGCGAGGTTGGCCGCCGACTATCCAGGACGCTTCTACGCCACCGTCGGCATCGACCCTTTCGACACGAAATTCGCGCTGGCCGAGATCGAGAGGTGTGTCACCCAGCTCGGTATGCGCGCGGTCCTGATGGCCACGTGCTACGACGGGCTTTACATTGACGACGAGCGGTTCTGGCCTATCTTCAGGCTCGCGGAGGAGCTCGACGTGCCGATCTTCGCCCATCCTGCCGCTGTGCTCCCCTACTGGAAGGAGATGCAGAAGGCAGACCGCAATATTCTGCGCATCGACGTCGCTATGCTTCTCGCCTCCACTATCTGTATCGGCCGCTTAATTTACTACGGCATCTACGACAGGTTCCCGAAGCTGAACGTGGTCTTCGGGCAATTGGGTGGTTTCATTCCCTTTATGTTCGGTCGCTTCGACTGCACGTACAATTTCTGGCAGCTCTGGCCGGACGATCTGATCGAGAAAGAGGCGGTGCTGCCTTTGCGCTACGCGCGGGACTACAAGGGCAGGATATTTGGCGACACCCACACCTCGGACCGCGCGGCGCTTGAGTGCGCGGTGCAGACGCTGGGCGCCGAGTGCATCGTCGTCGGCGGCGATTACCCGCTGACCCCGGTGGACTTTGGTCTGCGCTGGAATCTGGCCGAGATCAACAGCCTGCGCATCACAGACGAGGAAAGACGCAACATACTGGGCGAGAACGCGGCCAGGCTGTTGAAGCTGGACAGGTAGGAAGTTGTTAGTTGTTTCCTGGAGCGAAATGGCGGTGATGCCCCGCCCTGCCCCGGGGCAACCACGTAGGGTTGCCCCTACGGACAGCAATTCTGCACCGCAAACTGGTTAGGAGGATCGACGTGAAGCTGGAAACCGTGGAAACGGACGTCTTGTGTGTGGGTGGTGGCATCGCCGGACTTATGGCCGCGATCCGCGCCAGGGAGATGGGGGCGAGGGCCATCGTGGTGGAGAAGGGTAACACGATGCGCAGCGGCGCTGGGGCTACCGGCAACGACCACTTCATGACCTATCTGCCCGAAGTTCACGGCCCTGACATCAAGCCCATCATCGAAGAGGTGCAGATGTCACAGTCGAAGGGCAGCAATCCTGCCTTCGTGCGGAAGTGGGTGGAGAACACGACCGACATCGTGAGGCTCTGGGATAGCTGGGGCATCCCCATGAAATATAAAGGTCAATGGGAGTTTGCCGGCCACGCGTTCCCCGGACGCCCGCTCATCTGGCTGAAGTATGCGGGACTGACGCAGAAGCCCGTTCTGACCCGGGAGGCCCGTAAGCGGGGCGCCCAGATCATGAACAGAGTCATGGTTTTGGACCTGCTGGGTGGCGATGGCGCCGTGCATGGAGCCATTGGCGTGGATACCAGGGGCGAGCGACTGATCGAGATCAGGGCCAAGGCCGTGATGCTGGGGACTGGCCGCTGCGTTCGCCTCTATCCCGGCGCGTCGCCGGGCTGGATGTCCAATCTGGAGCACCCCTTCAGCAACACGGGCGGTGGCCGCGCGATGGCCTATCGAGCCGGCACAGAGCTTGCCAGCATGGATATTCCCCGGCGCTGGGCAGGGCCGAAATATTTCGCGCGCTGTGGCAAGGGCACCTGGGTCGGGCTCTACCGAGACCCGCAGGGGAGACCCATCGGCCCCTTCGTCTCCGAGCCAGACAAGAAGTACGGGGATATGACCGGCGACGTCTACCGTACGGTGTTCGACGATTACGCCAGGTCGGGGCGAGGCCCCGTCTACATGGACTGCAAGGGCGTCTCGGACGAGGACTACGAGTACATGGTGTACTGGCTGGAGCAGGAGGGCAACACCGCGCTCCTGGACTATATGGCGCAGGAAGGCATCGATCCCCGCAAGAACCCCGTGGAGTTTATGACCTACGGGATCGCCTTGCACGGTGGCCTGTACTGCGACGAGCGGGGGGAGACCTCGACACGCGGTCTCTACGCCGCCGGGGACGAACTGCTGGCCGGTGGTATCTCCTGCGCCGCCGTGTATGGCTGGATCTGCGGTGAGAACGCCGCGAAATACGCCAAAGAGACGGACTTCTCGCCGGCGGAGAAGGGTGAGGACAGGATCGAGGACAAGAAGAGGCTCATCGATGAGATTCGCAGCCGTCCTGTAGGCGCCCATTGGAAAGAGGTCAACGTCGCCGTTCAGCAGATTATGCAGGATTACGCCGGCGCGATCCGGTCGGACACGATACTGGACGCGGGGCTGACCCACTTGCGGCGGCTCAGGGAGAAGGCGCGCAACGTCATGGTGGCCAGCAACCATCACGAATTGATGCGCTGTCTGGAAGTCCTCGATCTGCTTGACGTGGGCGAGATGGTACTAGTTTCTTCGAAAGCGAGGAAGGAGACGAGGCCGGGCTACCAGCGCCCCGATTATCCCTTCGCCAATCCCCTGCTTGACAGGCAACTGCTTTTCATCAAGCAAGTGGATCAACAGCCAGTTACGTACTGGAAAGAAATAGGTCGCTAGAGGAGGATGATCGATGCCCCCCGTTATCGATAAGGATCTCTGCAACGGTTGCGGTAGATGCGTCGACGTTTGCTCAGAGGACGTGTTCTTCGGCTCGCAAAAAGCCCAGGTGCCGGTGGTGACCTATCCCGACGAGTGCTGGCACTGCAATGCCTGCGGCCTCGACTGCCCGGTCGAAGGGGCGATTAAGCTGAGAATTCCGCTGCCGTTGATGCTATGTTATAAATAGACCCTGTCTATCAAAGGCGGGTCGTCCAGGTAGGTGACGTCGACGTCCAGCGCGGTGGCGCAGCTCGGGCAGAAGAACTCCAGCAGGAAGAACTTGCCGCTGTCCACACGGAACGGTCCAGCTCTTGCCACCGACGATTTGCGGCTTGGCACATGATTCTTCCAATCGGCGTCGGCCGGGCATATGTTCTCGCCGCACCACGTGCACTGGACGAGAGCCTCGTCGCCGTCGCCAAATACTTGCAGGTACTCGTTTATCCGCTTCCCGGTTCGCGGCACTTCGTAACGCGTCCCCGTTTCGACCTTCGGCTTTGTGCCTCCCAGCCTTTCAGTTCTCAGGGCCAGCCTTTTCTCGCGCGTGGCCTCGCGATCAACGCTCTTGTTTTCCAGGTCCATGATCACACCGTAGATGTCCTCTCCTGGCCCGGTAGTCACAAGTCCCAGCAACACGTCCTCGAGGACGGCCTCGGGGTCTCGATCCAAGGGGTCGCCGTAACCACCTCCGCCGTCGAAGCGAAGGTACATGATATCCTGCTTTGCCAGCTCGGTAACTCCGAATCGGACGTAGTCTTGATCCTGGCTTGCTATCGACGCTACATTGTAGGGCAGTTCCGCAACGTTGGCCTTCCTGAACTGGATGCTGGCCGTGTTGCAGCCTGGGTAGCCGCCGAAGATGCCGGGAGACGTGGTGTACTCCGTTCCTTTGCCCGGCATTATCAGTGCCGTGATGCTGTCGGCGGGCGTGTCATTAGGGATCAGGGCGAGCTCGTGGGAGAGCCCACCTCTATACTTGCCCGGCCCACCCGAGTCGGGCACCAACTGCCGGAAGAGGTACGCGTGCGGGAAGTCCATCTCGTGTCGCTCCACGTTTGCCCAGCGAGAGTAAGGCGCCGATATCTCCCCACCCATGTCTATACCATCCTTGAAAGCTCGCCCACCGCCGACGCCCGCGAATCCATCTGTGCTGTGGTGTATGCCGAACTGGCCGTCTGCTTTGAGCCCGGCCAACTGGTAGTGCATGTGTGTTCCGGCCCAGATGCCGGTGGCACGGTTCTTGTGCTTCTCGGATGCGCCCAGCATTTTCGATAGCACGATGATGGACAGGTTGTTGACGACGTGCACCATGCCCGTCGTGGCTATCGACACGGGAGCCGGCCGTCTGGCGTTGACCAAAGTTCCCTCCGGAGCGATCAGCTTGACTGGCTTAGTGAGCCCGTCGTTCCAGACCATATCGTAGGCGAGGAGAGGGAAGAGAGGCGCGAAGAGCGCTCCCCAGGTTGCCCAGTAGCAGCAGTTGATGCCATAACCGTATTGCGCGTCGGTGCCGGTGAAGTCGAAGGTCAGGCTGTCCACTTCTTTCGTGGCGGCAAGCTCGACACGCATAGTCCTGTCGGGCATATCGTAGTACTGCCGCGCTCTCCAGGTGCCGTCTGGTAGCTCCAGCAGCCGCTCCCTGAGCAGCCGCTCCGACTCGGCTATCAATTCGTTGCCAACTGCATCTACGTTCTCGAAACCGTAGTCCTGGTAAATCTTGAGCATACGCTGTTTTGCCACGTGGTTGGCCGCCATCAAAGACTTCAGGTCCAGTCCGACCATACCGGGGTCTCGCACCAGATTAAGGATCGTGCCGAAAACGTCCTTCCGCAGCTTCCCTCTCTCCACCAGCTTCAATCCCGGCGAAGAGAAGCCTTCGTGGAACGATTCCCTGGCGGTGGGACAGAAGCCGCCCGGATCTATGCCCCCTACGTCGGTCACGTGGACGAAGTCGGCCACGAAGCCTGCCAGTCTGCCCTGCCAGTGGACGGGCGAGATCAGGTATACGTCCGGAGCGTGCAGTGCGGCGGCGTAGGAATCGTTGAACAGGTACACGTCGTCCTCGTAGATCCCTGGGTCTTCCGAAAAGTTGGCGAGAACGTGCTTCACAGCCTGAGAGGCAGAGGTAAGATGGTGCAGGAAGCCCACGCCTCCGACCAGCAGACTGCCGTCCGCCGTGTAGAGTGAAACCATCAGGTCGTGGCCCTCGGCGGTAATCGGCGTGCCCGAAACGTTTTCCAAGGCGATGGCCGCCTCCTCAGTGACCCTGAAAAGCTTGTGCCTAATTATCTCGAAGGTGAAGCGGTCTACTTTCCCCGCCATCCGATGGCTCTCCTTTCCCCGCCAGCTCATCACCACGTGATCACGATGTTCTTATAGCGGTCGCAAAGCGCCCTTTGCCCCGCGTCCACCACAACGGTGGTGACTGGAGTCCAGATGACCGACGGACCTTCTATCTGGTTGCCGGGCACGAGCTCGACGAAATCGTAGCACGCCACTTCCACCAACCTTCGCAGCTTTGGGACGTAAACTTCTCTGGACTCTACGTACGCAGCGGCCGGGTCGTGCCCCGCGGGCTCCATCCTCGTTAGCTCGGGCTTCCTGAGTCGAGCGATGCCTCGCAGCACGAAGGACACCATCTCTATCCCGGCCTCCCTGTACCCCGATTCCTTGCCGTATCGTTCGGCGTAAATCGCCTCGAAGCGCGCGCCCAGCCTCTCCAGATTACCCTCCGCCATCGGCTCCTGGCCCTCGATCGAGGTGTTGATGACGTGGACCTGGCGACTGTACCGCATGTCGACGGATCTCTGAAACACGACGCGCTCTCTCTCGAAGCCGGCCAGGCTCAACCGCTCGACCACCCTTTCCGTAAGCTGTGCGAAGACGGCATTCACTTCGTCCGGGTCGACAGGCAATTTCAATGTGAGCGTGGCGATATCCTCGTAGACGACGTCTGCGCTCACCAGTCCGAAGGCGCCGTGAACCGAGGCCGAGTGGGGGATGACGATGGCCTTGACGCCCAGATCCGGAGCGATGGCTGCCATGTGCATGCCGGCGGTCCCGCCGTAGGCGAACAGCGCGTATTCTCTCGGGTCCAGCCCCTTTTCCACCGTTTCCCGGTGAAGGAGATCGTATATCAGGCTGTTGGCCAGCCGATAGACAGCGCCGGCAGCCTCGACGGTCTCCATATCGAGAGGCTCCGCTATCGTCGACTCGAAGGCGTGCCATGCCCTCTCCCTATCGAGGCCGGCCCGGCCGCCGAGGAAAAAGCGTGGAGTGAGATAGCCTAATATCAGGTCGACATCGGTGATGGTCGGTTCTTGGCCGGCGAACCCATAGCAGACTGGCCCCGGGAAAGCGCCCGCGCTTCTCGGACCGACCTTCGGCATCCCGGTTCGTGGGTCCAGCGAAATGATGCTTCCTCCAGCCAGGCCGATGGACACGACGTCCATTTTGTGGAGCGCATAGTGGTAGCGGGCCACCATCGGCTCGCGCTGATACTCGATGCTTCCGCCCCTTATCACCCCCGACTTGAACGTGGTTCCACCCATGTCTGTGGCAAGGATGTTGTCGAAGCCAAGTGAAGCTCCCAAAGCCTTGCTTCCCACCAGGCCTCCCACCGGACCCGATTCGACCATGCCCAGCGAGCGGGCAGGAGCATCATCTACCGTCAGCAGCCCACCGTGGGCCTGCATAACCAACATAGCGCCCTGAAATCCGTGCTCTTGCAGCCGTTGCCTCAGGTTTGCGAGGTATCTCGAGATTATGGGGCCCAGGCAGACGTTGAGGGCCACGGCAGATGTTCTCTCGTACTCGCCGTTGATGGGGGCGAGCACGCTGGACCTCGTTACAAACAGGTCCGGATGTATCTTCTTCGCCGTGTCCTCTGCCAGTTGCTCGTTCTCCGGGTTCCGAAAGGACCAGAGGAAACACACTCCGATAGCTTCCGCTCCGTTCTCCATCAGAGAGCGGATGGCTTCTTCGACTTCGGGCTCGCTCGGACTGGCGAGCACGCGGCCCCGATAGTCCGTTCTTTCTTTGATTCCCTTTATCATCGCGAACGGGATCACCGGTGGAGGCTTGTCCGTGTCGATCACGTTTTTCTTGTCCTCCTCGGTGAGTCCCGACCATCTGCCGTAGCCGCCCCGAGTCATGTAGAGGGTATCCTCGAACCCTCTGGTGACGAGCAGTCCTCCCTTGCACAACGTGCCATCAACGATCGCGTTCTCGGCGACGGTGGTGCTGTGCAAGAACAGTGGCGTGGACCGCAAGAGCTCATCAAGGCTCATCCCCAACTCGTGCGTCGCGACCCGCAGCGCATTCAGCATACCCGCTGAGAAATCGGGCGGAGTGGAAAAGGCCTTGGCGACGGTCATTACGCCCGCTTCGTCCACCACCACGCAGTCCGTGCACGTCCCGCCCACGTCGATGGCGATAGTATAGGACATGGACCACCCTCCCAACGAGCGATCTGGTTTCTGGTGCAGAATGGCGGCGCGCCCCACCCCACCCCGGGCGGACAGGGCCGTCCGCCCCCACGCATGCCCGCTCGCACCAGCCCAGAGCGAGGAAACCTCGCCTACGCTGTTCTATTTCGCACCGAGAACTATCCAGGTAGAATATCTTTCAACGCAGCAAGCCGCACGGCCATTCCGTAGAAGATCTCCACGTTCTTGACCGTGGCTTTTTGGAGGTCTTCCCAGGGGCAAGCCGTGCAATCCTCGACCATAACAATGTCGTAGTCGCGGGCGTAGGCGTCGCGAATGGTCGACTCTACACAGTAATTGGTGGAGACACCGCACACGATGAGCGTCGTTATGCCGCGCATTCTCAGCTTCACTTCGAGGGTGGTGTTGTAAAAACAGGAAGAACGGTGCTTCTCCAACACGTCGTCCTGAGGCCTCACCTCGCTCTTCAGCACGTCCACCAACTCGGCATCCCACGTATCCGCCAGACAGGGAAGGGAGCCTTGCTTGTCCAGGTGCGAGGGTATCTTGTGCCGCTTCCTGGCCATGTCGTCCGGAAAATGCTTCTGTATCGACCATACGGTGTGGATGCCGGCTGCGCGGCAGAGATGCACCAACTCCTTGACCCTGGGCACGATCTCGTATTGGGGAAGGTAGTTGCGCCCGGAGCGGGCCAGGGTGCCCTGCGGATCGCAGAAGCCATTCTGCATGTCCACCACCAGGAGCGCGGTTTCGCTGGGGTCGAGAACAAAGCGCGTATCCATATTCTACTCCCTCCCGAGTACGAAAATACGTCGACCGCGAAGGCTGCATGCAGGCAACCTCGTGCCCGGAGCGCATTAGCACTACCGGTCAGCAGGACTTGCTTCCACGGTGTGGCTCTCGGTCCCTCTTGCTTGCTACTGCTGCCTAGAGAACGACCCTCACCTGCCTTGGGTCCGCCTCAGGCGGGCCTCAGGCGCCCTAACCCTCTCCCTCTAGCCGCGAGGGAGAGGGGACTGGCTGGTCGCCCGGTCACAGGTTTGCTGGTTATCACGAAAACCGGCCTCCCCTCGGCCCGTTCAGGGAGAGGGGACAGGACGCTCGCTCTAGGCGGGCCAAGGGCACGATTAGCTGCTATGGCTACCTTTTCTACTTCTTGTACGCACCGCCCAATTGCTCCACCGCGTACTTGGCAAATGATGTGTCCACCAGCTTGTCGATGTCAGCTTTCTCCTTTTGGAAGCCCTTGGCCATATACCAATCCTGGTCGAACTTCAAGCTATCGATCATGACCCTGCCATCGGGATCGAGGCCGGGCATCGTCATCTTGGCGTAAAGATCCTTGTTCTTGACGGCTGTAGACTTGGCCAGGATGTCGATCACCTCGTCCATAGCCTTCTTGTCTTTCTTGACGAAGGCGTCGTTGTAGTAACGCACGGCCTTCAGATAGGCCACCATGTAGCGCTTGGCCGCGTCGGGCTTGTTCTTGACGAACTCAGGCGAGTACAGCACCACGGCCTGCTGATGGTTGGGATAGAACTCGTTGCTCATCTTGAACACTTTCGCCAGCTTCTTCTCCTGCGCGTCCGTCACGAACGGCTCGATGTTGATGGCCGCGTCGATGGATTTGTTGGCGAACGCGACGGCCATGTCCGGAAAAGGTATGGCGACCACTTCGACGTCTTCGAGCTTGAGCCCACCCTTCTTCAAGGCGTTGTCAAGCTCGACGTGGCCGCTGACGCCGGTGAACACGAGCGCCACTTTCAGTCCCTTAAGGTTGGCATAGTCCTTGACCTTCCCACTGTCTATGAGGTCTTGCCGGACCAGTAGCGACTGGAAGCTGTCTTTCTGGGGCACCGAGCCCTTATCCGCCACGATCTTGATGGTGATCTCCCTGGCGACGGCGTTGAACAGGGCGGCTGCCGGCGCCGTAGCGCCCACGTCCAACTCACCGGTTGCCAGCGGGGCCATCATCTTGGCTCCCGTGTCAAACGCGAGCGACTCGACGTCCAGGCCCTGTTCCCTGAAAAAGCCTTTCTCCAGGGCGATGAAGTCACCAGCGTCCGAGACCCCTCTAATTCCCCCCATCGTCACTTTGACCACTTGCTTGGGTTGGGGCGCGGCAGGGGCGCAAGCGAGCGCGATGATGAGCAATCCAACCACGGTAGCGATTAGTCGTAGCCCGGATGCCTTCATTTGCGATCTCCTTCCTTGTTCTTAACTTGGATACCCCATTTTTCCCTAATCTTCTTGCGGTACTCTTCGCCGAACACGTTGACGGGTGGGAAGTCCTGCAAAGTGGCGTAAGGCCTGCAAGCATCGATGATGAGTCTGGAGTTCACTGCGTAGCCGCTGTAGCGCAGCCCGGGGGGTGTGGACGGATCGGTGGGGTCGGTTGGCAGGCCCTTGACGATGTCGACGTTGTCGACGTTCATCCGGGTGCCCAGCGCCCAGAGCACCTGATCGTTGTCGGTGATGTCGACGTCGTCGTCCACCACAATCACGACTTTGCCGACGAAAGCGCCGCCTCGCGAAGAGGCCGCGGCTAGCGCCACCTGCTTAGCGTGTCCCGCGTATTGCTGTTTCAGAGCCACCACCAGAATCGACGGGCCTCCCTCCATCGCCAGTTGCCAGACTCCTTTGATGCCCGAGATACCCGCCACCTCGAGTTGGTACCAGACGGCTCCGGCCATCTTGAACGGCAGGGCGTAATCGTTTTCCATTGGTGGCCGAAGCGGCGGTGCCCCACCCAGGACGGGATTGTGGCGATGTAGAACCGATTTCACCTCCAGCACGTATCCCGACTTCTTGACGAAGTGCGAGTAATAGCCGGCCCACTCGCCAAACGGACCTTCGTCCTCCGCGCGAACGCTGAGAGGAGGGATCTCACCCTCGATGACGATCTCGGCATTGGCTGGAACCGGTAGGCCGGTGTAAGGCGCTCTCACGACCTGCATCGGCTCCCCCAGAAAGGAGCCGGCGAAATCGTATTCGCTGACGCCCCAGGGCAGGGAGGTCATCGACACGGCCCAGATCAGAGGGTCCGCCCCGATGACGACGGCGGCCGGACAGGGTTCTCCCCGCCGATGGTACTTGTCCATCATAATGCGGTTGTGCTTGCCGTGGTTGGCCATAACGGTGGCGGACTTCTTGTCGTGGCACATGACGCGGTAGGTGCCAAGGTTTACCCAACCCTCGTCGGGATCACGCGTGATCACCGCGTCCTGCGTGCCGATAAAGCGACCTCCGTCGAGCTCGTGCCACTTGGGGACCGGGAACTTGAAGAGATTGATGGCCTCTCCGGTGATCACGTTTTCCAAGACGGGTCCGTCGTCGACTTCAACCGGGGGAATCGGCCTGAGCTCACGAAACCTCTGCTTCCAAAGCTTCAGGAGCTCGATGCCCGGTAGATCCAAAGGAAATCCAAGAGCCAGAGCGCTTCGCCTGAGCGTTATGGGGCCATTGGTGAAAACGCGATAGCCGGATGGGTAGCCTGGAACCTCATCGAAAAGCAGCGCTGATCCCCGCTGCTCGCTCTCCAATTCCGTTAGCGCGCCGATCTCGAGGTTCCAGTCCGCACCGTCATACCTTTTCAGCTCGCCGATCTCGTCGCACGCCTGAATGAACTCGCGCAAGTCGTTGTAGGGTTTCATTTACAGCTTCATTCTCAACGGGTTCTTGGGCTTGTAGATCGTGTACTTCGACAGGTCCTGGCTACCGGTCGTGGATCTGATATCGTGAGTAGTCTTGGCGGGCTTGACGATGTTGGGACTGTCCTCCTTCCTAAAGTATAGTCCGCAGTGGGGGCAGTGGAGCTCCGCGTCCACGTGCAGCAGCTCCACGTCTCCGCAATAGGATTTGTGGCACTCCGGGCATTCAACGTAGAAGATTAGCGTCATTTCCATCTCCTTCCATTCCTCAAAGCGCCTTGAGGTAATCCGGGTTGACGTATTCTTCGAGGTTTACTCTGTCCAGGACCTTCTTAGGAATATTGGTCACCGGCTCGAAGGGCCTGTTCAGCGGAATCGTCGCGTCGATGATCATGCCGTCGGTCGCCAACTCGTGGTCGGCAGAGGGGTCCAGAGGCGAGCCTTTGAGATTCCTCAAGATTGTGACGTCCTTGCCCGCCTGTACTCTCATAGCGATGGCCCACATCACCTCTTTCAAGTTCCAGGGGTCGATGTCGTGGTCGACGACGATGACGTGCTTCACGTGGTCACGACTTCCCAGCGCGGCCAGGGCCGCCCTCATAGGCTCGCCCTCCATCCGCTTCTTCATAGATATGACGACATTGTAGGCAAGTCCCCTGCCGAGCATCGCTACGGCGACCGCGCTGGGTGCTGCGTTCCTCACCACTCGCAGCACCCCAGCTTCCTTACCAATGTCGATGTAGTAATCTTCCTGGTACTGGTCACCGCTAATGTGGGTCATGAAAATCGGATTCCGTCTGTGCGTCACAGCCTTCACTTCGAAGACCCAGCGCAGGCGTTGGGGCCCGTAGTAGTCCGTGAACTCCGCAAAAGGTCCCTCCATCGTCCGCACGTTCGGCAGCAACTCGCCCTCGACGATCACCTCGGCGTCGGCTGGTACCAACAGCCGATCCCCGTAGGCCTCCGATGGGACGAGCCTCAGGGGCTCCTTCATCACTCCACCGATCACTTCGTACTCGTCGGTGTCTATCGGCGCCAGCGTGAGGGCGCCCATATAGAAGCTTGGGTGGTGGCCGATTATTATGGCCATGGGAA
Organism: Chloroflexota bacterium; assembly: GCA_016210495.1. Next base: position 26,691 of record JACQUC010000214.1, on the reverse strand, counting down.
GCGCACGCCCGGCACTCTCCCACTTCTGGAGATAGGTCCATAGATGTCGAGGGGCCGCGTGGAAAGCCGTATGGTTTTCGTCTAGATACATCATTCGTTGGAACGAGGTGTTGTAGCCGTACTCCTCGTCCCAGGCAACCACTGCCGTGTCGAAGTACGGGTTGCCATCCATCTCGTGCTGGCGCACCACGGGCATCTTGGCGAGGTTCACCGCATCGCCCGTCATTACCACCTCTTTGACCGGCGCCTCTGCTTTGTCGACGACAACCGGCTTAATCGTGCGGCTCTCCCTCTTGAGGTACTCGTTCACGAGGTCCGCTCTCGAGCCCGGCTTCAGCCCCAGAGCTATTTCCGCTTTCCTCTGATTGGCGGTGACCCCTACGAGCAGGTTATACTCGCTTCTGGCGCCTGTGAGGTCCTTGGGGTTTTCGAAAAGCAGAGCCGGCCACTTGCCCAGGTCGTTGAGCTTCTTATAGATAGCGTTCGCCTCGAACATGTTGGGGTCTATCGGCGCGTGAATCCGCACGAGCTCCTTTGGCTCGTTTTCCTCGATGTAGTGCAGGAAGTCTCTGAGCGCTGCACTCATTTTCACCTATCCCCCTTGTCGTGCACTTCTAATAAGGCAGAATCATTCTTCTAGTCGCCTCCGGCGACACGGAGATTGCTTCAACAGGACAATCTAGCTCGCACAGATAGCAGGTGGTGCAGTCTCCAGGGAATGCCAGGTATGCCTGGCAGGTCGAATCGTTCATCCTTATCACATCCATGGGGCAGCTATCGACACAGATACCGCACCCGTTGCACAAATCCTCGTCTATCTTCTGGATTCCCACTGTCTACTCCTCCCCTGGCTCAAGAAAGACCTGCACCGGATGGGGCTTCTTGCCGTAGGTCTCAGGCTTAACCGGGTATCGCCAGATGGGAATGTGCTCGATGCGCATACCGACTGAGCCATTCTCGCGCCGCTGAACGATCCATTTGAGCCAGTTGTCGTCGTCCCGGTACGGGTACTCTTCTCGATAGTGCGAGCCGCGGCTCTCCTTCCTTTCCAGCGCCGCCTTGAACACCAGCTCGGCGCACTGGACATAATTCCTCGCTTCCTGGGCTTTTACCAGCTCGTGCGGATTCGGGGCAGCCAGCTCGGACAGCGAGGCCTTCACTCCCTCGAGTTCCGCCAGCACTTTCTTGATTCTTCTCTCGTTCTTGAATGTGCTGTACTGTGCTGGAACGGTGATCTCCATTACACGATCGAAGACGTCATCTGCTTTCACGCCAGCCGTCCGTCCCATCGGCGCGATAGTCTGCTCCCGCAGGAGGAGAACCTGGTCGGGCCGGATCGGGAGCTGGCCGGCGCCGATGGCGTACTTGGCCGCGTTTTCACCAGCCCGGTGGCCCGAAACGCAGCAATAGGCAAGGTTGAGCCCGCCCACCGCGTAAGTGCCGTGTGGCAGAATCTTTGTCGCGCCGCCTGCCCCGTAGAGGCCGGGGACATTGGTCTCGCAGTAGGTATTGACCCAGAGTCCGCCATCGCCACAGGTGCCAAACACGCCGTTGAACGGCGCATACTCGACTATCTGCTTGCTCAGATCGATGCCGGCGCGGTCGAAGATGAGCATAGCCAGAGGGACAACCCGGCGCAATTGGGCGAGGGCTTCGGGGGTAAAGTGTCGCATATCGGCGTACACTGGCCCGCGACCCTCCAGGGCTTCTTTGCAGAACGCCTGCGAGAGGGTGGCAAGTTTCGACCTCTCCATTAGATCGGGGTCGTACTTCTCCATAAACCTCTCGCCCTGCTTGTTTACAAACCGGACGCCCAGGCCCTGCATCAAGCTGAGCCCGGCGAACCAATATTTGCGCTCCCACCCCTGCAAATGGCCGGCGGTGTTTAGCTCCATACTGATGAGGTCGGCTCCCGCGCGGTAGCCCATCGCGCAGCCGTCGCCATTGATGTTGTCGACGTATTCGCCGCCCCGCTTGGGATGAATGCAGCCCGTAGAGACGACGGTGGCCCTAGCCTCGAAAGTGTAATGGTCTCCGGTGCGACAGTTGAACCCGATGGCGCCTATCACCTTGCCCATAGTTGGATGAGCGCCGTCGGAAGTCAGCAAGTCGGTTACGATCACCCGCTCGACCAGCCTCACCTTTTTCTTGAGCACCTGTTCCCGCATCTTCTCCATCAGTTGCTTGCCGTGGAACATGAGGACACGCGTCTCTTTGTGCGCTCGGGTGATGGTGCGGGCGATGTTGCCCTTCTCGTCCCTCTCGAAGCCGATGCCCCAACTATCCATTTCCAGGACCCGCTCGATCTGGTCGCCAACCATCACCTGCACCCAATCCTGGTCGTTGATAAAATCGCCGCGCTCGACGATCTCCTTGGTCCAGGCATCCAGATCGTCGCCGGGCATCGACGCCAGCATGATGCCTGCGGCCGACGTGCTGGACCCGCTGCGAGACACTTGCGCTTTGTCCACCAACACCACGTTTTCGACGAAGTCCGCCGCGCGCAGTGCCGCCCAGGTGCCTGCCAGGCCGCCTCCTATTATCAGTACGTCGGCCTTGATGAGTTTGTCAGAACCAACGCCGCCCATAGACGCTTCCTCCATGCCAAAGATTGCCAGATCAGACCCAGTGTCAGCCCAAAGTGGGCACTTACAGGTCCAACTTCAAGAGCCTCGCAGCGTTCTCGCCAAGAATGCTCCTCTTGTAGGATTCCAGAACCCTCATCCTCTCGATCTGTTTCAAATTCCACCGAATCCCGAATCGGTCCGGGGTGATCGGATAATCCCCGCCGAGAACGATGCAATCCGCGCCGAGCGTGTCCACGGCACATTCGAGTGCACGGTGATCTACCGAATGGGTATCGCCCAAGATCCTGCCCTTGTAGTCGGCCATGAGCCGCAACGGGAAGACCGTCTCCCCTGCGACCGCCTCAGGCGGCCACTTCTGGTAGAAGCTCTGGACCACCTCAAAGCGACCGAACATAAACGGAATGAAGCCCGCCAGCAACCCCATCACCACGTTGAGCTTTGGAAACCGGTCGTAGATGCCAAACATCACGAAGCGGCCCACGGCGATGGTCGAGCTTAGGAACATGGCGATCTCGGCGCGCAGGTAGTCCTTGTCGGACCTCTGCGCCTCTTTCCAATACGGTGTGGTAACGGCCGCGTGAGCGTAGATGGGAACGTCGAGCTCCTCGGCGATTTTGAAAACAGGCCAGAAACGCTCGTCGTCGATGTACAGGCCATCGTAGCACGTTTCCATCGAGATCGCCTTGAGGCCCAATTTCGTAATGCTTCTCTCTATCTCATCCACCGAGAACTTGATGTCGAAGGGGTTTATGGACGCCGAACCGGCGAATCGACCTGGGTATTCACGAATGACCCTGGCGTATTCGTCGTTAGTGAACCTGACGCCTTCGTTGGTCTCCATCCCCGCCGCCTCGATAGCGCCTACGAAGGCAGTGGAAGGACCGATTACCTCGACGTCGACGCCCACGGCGTCCATTATTTTGATGTGCTCTTCGGGGTCGCTGAAGGCCGGTGATTCCCACAACCAACTGGTAGCCCGGCCATAAGGCGTTTTGCGATAAGCCTCGATCAGCCTCTGGGGCAAGAAGTGGCCGTGGAAATCGATTGTCCGGGGCCTAGCCATCACTCAGGCTGCCCTCCCTACGCACGAACTCGCGTGAATATCCAGATACGGCGCAAAGCGAAAGCCTACTCTGTAGCAGACCAAGCATATTCGATTAAGTCTGGGTACTTCGGAACAGGCGCGCCCGTCTCAAAGGACGGCTTACGGACAAACTGGCGCGAAGAACAGATAGTGGTTTGACGAAGCGGTTGATCAAAGTGGTGAGGCGGACGATTCAGCGCCCCTCCTCTGCCGCTCATCATACAACACTTGCTGAATACTTGTCAAGCTCGATTTGGCCCCACCTCATATTTGTCGCCGCTCCAGTCTACGGTGCCATTTTTGGCCTATGCTGTTTTGCCCTTAGAAGTGCTTGCGTGCCAAGAAGCTGAGATTCTGTCTGCGATCTCCTCCAAAGACGTGATGGACTTCGGCAGCTTCAGCTCTTCTACCAGATAGTAGATATCAGGCAGGCGGATGGATGCATTGTGCAGCATGTCGAAGTGTTCCTGTAACCGAGCGGTGGCCGTATCGACGTAAATCATACCTCCGGCCATGACTATGCTGCGCTCGGCATGACGCACCACCATGTCCATATCGTGCGTGATGATGACGACCGTGCCGCCTTGGCGACGATACTCGGAAAGAAGATCGAAGACATCTATGGTTTCCGCGTAGTCCAGACCGGTTGAGGGCTCGTCGACCACCAGAATGGGCGGACGCCGAACGAGCACACAGGCGAATCCCAGCCGCTGACGCTGCCCACGGCTCAACAGATAAGGATGGTGGTTTCGGTAGGCGGCAAGGCCGACTCTGTCCAGCATCTCGGCTACCCTGCTTTCAATCTCAACTCGCGGTACCCTCCGAATCTTCAGGCCAAAGGCCACCTCGTCGAAGACCGATTCGCTGAAAATCTGATGGTCGGGGTTCTGAAACAGAAAACCGACCTGGTCGGCGAGCTGAGCGATTGACATCTTTGTCGCATCGCGGCCTCTGACCAGTATCCTCCCTCGGGTCGGCCTCAATAAGCCGATAAGCTGTTTCGCCAGGGTGGTCTTGCCCGCGCCGTTTTCTCCAATCAGGGCCACAAACTCACCCTCTCGTATCTCGATGCTCACCCCTCTCAGAGCCCAAGTGCCGGGTGGGTACAGATAGTGCACGTAGTGCACCTCGATGGCGGCGCTCTCGGGCTGCCGTAAAGCTGTGTTGCCAGCACGGCTTACTGGTAAGCTTGCGCCAGGACTACCACTAGTCTCTGTACAAGAGCTTGCCCCCGCGGCTTGCTCGAGTGCGGGCCCAAAGTTCTGGCCCACCTCTCTTGGCGTCAAGAAGACACGTGGCGATTGGACGGATCGGCCCTGCAACAGATAGTGCAACCGTACCACATCAGGTACCCGAATGCCGCACGCGGCGACGGCTTCGCTCTGGAAAAAGGCCTGGGGCTCCTCATCGCGAACGATGGCGCCATCGACCATCAGAATTATTCTGGTAGCGTAAGCCACCACGTCGCTGAGTCTGTCTTCCACCACCAGGATGGTTTTGTGTGCCCTGATGTTTAATTGGTAGATATTGTCGTAGAGCTCGCGCCTGCCGCTTGGGTCCAACTCGGCTGCCGGCTGATCCAGAATGAACAAAGGCGGATCCATCGCCAGAATACAACTCAGCACGACGCGCTGAGTCTGACCACCGGAGAGAGCGTCGGAAAGACGGTGCGCATAGTCCTCCATGCCCACAAAACGCAGTGCGCCCAACGCCGCCCGTTGGATCTCGGGCCGAGAGAACCGGAGATTCTCGGGACCGAAGGCCACATCCTCGATGACACTCGGATTGAAGAGCTGATTCTCCGGCGCCTGAAGAAGGAATCCGGCCAACGGGGCAACCGCGGGTAGTGGAATCTGATCTACACGTTGCCCTCCTATCGTGACGTGACCCTTGTACTCACCGGCGATGAATTTCGGAATTACGCCGGTGAGGCAATGGCAAAGTGTCGTCTTGCCCGAGCCTGCCGGGCCGGTGATGACGACAAATTCCCCTTCCTCGACCTTGAGTCGGATCGGTTTGAGGACGCTTTCACTGGAACGAGGGTACCGAAAACTCTCTATTGAGGCATCAAGTACCGTGGCCAAACGGCGACCTCACTTCCGTTACGTCATAGCAGTGGGCGCTGCTGATGCTCACCGACTGAGATATAGTGTTCGAGCAGTTATCCAGGCCAGAATCATCAGCGCCAGTAGGGCGACAACCGTGTAGTCCATTGGGCGCATTCTGATCTCCCGCAGAAAAGTGCGGTCGGGGTGACAACCGAAGCCCCTCAGCTCCATGCTGAGCGATATGTCATTGGCCCGTCGCATAACCCGTAGGCAGAAGGGCAACAGGATGACGGCCAATCGGAGCAAGCGCTTGTGGGTACTGTTTAGCTCCAATCCCCGGGCCTGCTGTGCATCGAAAATGCTGACCATTTCCTTTTCCAGAATCGGGAAGAACCGAAGGGCCAGGGGTAAGATCATAGCATACTTGTATGGAAGCCCAAACTTTACCAGCATCAGGGTGATATCCGTGGGATGGGTCCACAGGAGGAACTGCAAGAACAGGACAGCCATGCACAGCAGCCTGACGGTCACTTCTGTGGAGACCCACAAGCCTCTTTCGTAAAGATTAACGGGGCCAATCGCCATCAGCACCGGGCTCTTGCTCTGGAAAAGCGTCTGGACAACCAGCAGAAATGCGCCCAAGGCGAGGAGGGCCTTCACCACGGGCAGGAAAGCCTTGTAGCTAAGCTTGCCCAAGGAGCTGACGCACAAAGCGACCACTAAGCAACCAATCAGGATCGGTATGCTTGCCGTCGAGTAGATTATGCCCAGCATACCCGCCAGCCAGAGCGTCTTGGGCCGCGGATCTAGACGGTGAACAGGGCTATCGCAATAGGCATAGGCAGTCAGTAGCGGCAAACGTCTCTTCCTGCGTCAGTCTAAGACCCCTGAGCGGTCGATACCTCTGGCGATTACAGCAACCAACGGCGCGCTCACAGCGCTCTCGATAACCCACGTCACTGAGGCGGACAGCAGAATCACGTTTGCTGGCAGTTGCAGGATCAGCCAAAGACCTATGGCAATGCAGATTGAGCCCACCAGCCCGTGCCCGAAAGTCAGCACCGGCCAGTGCCACCAGGGCCGAAGGGAAAGCCTCCATACGATCAACACGGCGGCAAAAGACTGAATGATGTTCGTCCAGACGAAGGCCGGCGACATCGGCGATGCCGCCGTCGCCACAGAGATACCTGCCTGAACGAGGCCGGTTATGAGGGCGCCGGGGTAGCGAAAGTAGATCGCTGCGATAGTGAAGATAGTCATGTAGGAGATCGAGCCGAAGATGATAAAGGACCCGCCCGTGAGGGCCGCGTCCGCCCTCTCCGTAACTTGCTGGACCAGGTTAAGGGCAATTCCCATGAGGACAGAACCGATGATATCCTTCGTGCTGACGCGCCAGAACTGACCTTCGATCCTTGACAGGAACGCTTGCTGCGCAGTTGCCATCACAGTCCTCCTCATTTGCGTATTTTACGCACGAGTATGGAGGTATGGGTCCGGTGAGGTCAAGACGAAGAAGTATCATCTTTTGATACGTTTGGTATCATTCCTCAAATTAAACCGCGGCGCATCGCCTCGACGACCGCCTGGGTTCGGTCGCACACCCCTAACTTGCTGCAGATATCGTGCACTTTCCGTTTCACCGTAATGGTGCTGCAGTAGGTTCGCGTAGCTATCTCTCTGCCCGTCGCGCCCTGGGCTATCAGAGAGAGAACCTGAAGCTCCTGATCAGAAAGACCCGCGTCATACCTTGCCTTCTCCTTTGCGATCCGTTCAAACTCGGCGAGCACCTTGCCCGTGAGGTCCTGCCCGATCAACCGGCCGCCCTGGTGCACAGTCCGCACTGCCGCTTCCAGCTCGCGTTCCGCAACGTTTTTCAACAGGTACCCGTGCGCGCCGGCCTTCAGCGCGCCAAATACATATTCGTCATCGTCGTACACTGTGAGAATTATTACTTTCACGCAAGGCGCCATTTGCCTGATCTGCTGCGCCACCTGAACGCCGTTCACCCCGACCAGTTGGACGTCCAGCAGAACCACGTCAGGTGGGCTTGACGCCACACGCCGCAGAGCTTCGACGCCTGTGGAGGCCTCGGCGACCACTTCGATGTCCTTCGCGTTTGCCAGCATGCTACGAAGTCCTTGACGTACCACTGGATGGTCGTCGACAATCATCACGCTTATCTTTTCCACTTGCAATGGCCTCCAGTAGCCTTGTGGACATCCGGGACGCCCGCAGCTCGTTCGCAAACAGCGACCAAGTTCGACTCCCCGGTCGACTTGGCCTTGCCTTCCGATCCAGACCTCTCCGGTCGCTCTGTAATAGGTACGTCGAGGGTAATTCTGGTGCCCTTCCCAGGCACGGCCACTATTTCCAGAGTCGCGCCGATGCTGCCGGCTCGTTCCTGCATGCCAACCAGGCCAAGATGTCCGTCCGATGAGGCGACCGCGCTGTCTTTGTCGAATCCCCTGCCATTATCCTGCACGGTCAACTTTACGCCGGCCTGGTGGAAAACCAGCACGACGTACGCCGCGTTTGCCCCGGAATGCCTTCTTATGTTGTGGAGAGCCTCCTGGACTATCCGATAGACCGCGGTCTCAACTTCCACCGGCAGTCGGACGCTCTCGCCGTATACGCGAGCTGCACAGATGATATCCGTGGCTTGGCTGAACTGATCCACGTACCTTTCAATGGCTACTGGAAGACCGTGATGATACAAGTGGGAGGGGTGTAGGTCAAAGATCACCGCCCGCATCTCGTGGGCGGCGGAATTAAGCAATCCTTCGACCTGATGAAGCTTATGCAGCGTTATGTCGGGCGCAGTGGCGATGCTCCTTCTGGCAACTTGAACCTCGTACAATGCACCAACCAGGAGTTGCGCCACGCCATCGTGCAGGTCGATGGCAATCCTATTTCGTTCCTCCTCCTGCGAGCGGAAAGTCCGTGCCAGTAGCTCGCTCAGTTGAGCCGCTTTGCGCGTGAGCTCGGCTTTGGCTTCGGTCAGCTCGCTGACGTGCGCAGCAAGGCTCCTTGACATATAGTTGAAAACGCCTGCCATCTCTTCGATCTCGTCGCCGGTGCCGATCTCTACCTCTCGTCCGAGTTGACCCTTAGCTACCGAGGATGCGGCAACGGCTAGCTTGTGCAAGGGGCGGGTTAGCTTTTCGGCTATGGCGAGCGCGCCATAGATTGCCACCAGGCCGACAAAAAGCAACGGTAGGAGTTGCTGCAGAACAATACTCAACAGCGTGGGGTAGCCGACGCCCGCTGGAAGGCTGACGACGAAGTACCATCCAGTTCTCTCGATGATGCCCGCTGTCCTCAGCCAGGGCTTTCCGTCCGAGAACGTGAAGTCCTCCCACGTTCTATCGCCTTGTGCGCCAGTCACAACTTCCAGCAGGCGTGCCAGGTTGGGACGCGCCAAAGTTGAATCACCATCGGACTGCGTAAGGACGTTGCCCTGCGAGTCTGCCAGAACTACCGTGCCCTGCCTCTTTGCTACGATGAGGTCGAGCTTCGACTGAAGGGCTTGCAGGGAAACGCCCGCGCCTATGGAGCTGGCCGGGCCAAACAAAGACTCCGAAAGGGGAACCCGAAGGTAGGACACGGGCATGCCTGAGGACGTCCGCCCGAAAGTCAGTGACTGGCTGAGGCCATCATTCCTGGCGCCAAGTCGTGGCGCATCCAGGTTCGCACGAGAATGTGAATCAAAGGTGTCAGCCAAAGCCACGACACTGCCCTCGCCGTCGGTGACGAACAGGACGAGGAGATCAGGGTGCAGCGCCAGGGTCTCCTGCAAGAAGAGTTGAATCGCCGGGGGGTTGCTGCCTGTGATGACAGGAAAACGGCTCATCGTCGACAACAAAGCCTTCGTGTCAGCGACCGTATCGTCGACGATTGCGCGGCTCAGCTTGGCCGCCGTCATACTGTCGGCCCGTAGCTCATCTCTCGCCATCGCGATGTTTTGCTGGACCAAAAAGTAGGCGAAGAGTATCGGCAGAGTGCCGATGACAAGTGAGAAGATTACAAGTTTGACCTTGAGACTCGTCCTCAGAACCATGGCAACACTTCCTGCGTCACCACAATCTTTGTGCCGTTTGACTCCCCAGATCAGCCTGGGATCATAAAAGGGCGGATCGCTCTCCTCCGAGTGCGCATCGCTCGGCATCGAGCTTCAGAAGACAAAGCGGTGTCGGGACCTCGAGTCTCAAACGAAGCGGAACAAACAGTGGGATTGATTCGTTCGCGTCGCCTGCAATAATATCTCAGTTCTCGAGACGTGTCAAGCCCAATTCCGCGACACGCCGCAGTTTTGCGATGAGACAACGTAGCGGCGTTTTTGGGAGGGGTGGTAGCTGGGTGGGGAGACGCGACCATACTTTGCCGAACGGCCCGCCTCCAGTACGGTTTTCCCGCCTCACCCACACCCCACCAAGAACCCGACGCTGCTACGCCACCCTATTAAGACGTACTTGGTCGATTGCGAGTCTTTTGAACCAAGCGTATTAGCAAGCCTATTGGAACGAAGAAGCCCTGCGCGAACGCTAGGCCATTCGTTGCGCCCGTCCATCCCTGATGATAAAATACCGTGGCCTCAGACTACGCTGGAAATGGATGCAGGTTGGATGGCTAATGAGTTGGCGTGAGGGCGCGGCGGGCGCTTTGAAGCACGACGGCTGGATTGTGTTCCTGCTGCTCCTGGCAGCCCTGACCCTGCGAGCATACAACCTCAACTGGGATGACGGACACCTGTTCCATCCGGACGAGCGACACATCCTGATGACGTCGGCTCGTCTGGCTCTGCCCGCACCGCTAACGCTGGACAACCTCTGGAAGGCGGATAGCCCACTCAATCCACAGTCTTTCGTCTACGGCTCGCTAGTCTTCTATCTGGTGTCCGGCATTAGCCATCTGCTGGCGATTATCACGTCGCTCACCGGTTCGTTGCCTGGGCAGTTGGCGGCTAATATGGACAATATGCGTCTCGTAGGCCGGGCGCTTTCGGCATTGTTCGACACGGGCTCGGTGCTGCTGACTTACTTTCTTGGGCGCAGCCTCTACGGTCGCCGAGTGGGACTGCTGGCCGCCGCATTCGTCGCCTTTTCCGCAATCGGCATTCAGCTTTCGCACTTCTACGCTGCCGATACACTGCTCACCTTCTTAGTCCTGACCTCAGCGCTGATCTCGGTCCGGCTGACGAAACGTGTTACGGTTGGGACATCCCTTGTCCTGGGCGCCCTGATTGGTCTGGCGCTAGCCACCAAGTTCAGCGCATTGCCCATTGTTGCGATGGTGGCCGCTGTGCACGTGCTGAGGCTTCACGCACATGGGAAGGAACTCAACGAGAGACAGGTCCGTCGCAGCATTTTCTGTTTCGTGCTTACACTCCTCGCCGTCGGCGTCGTCTTCGTAGCTACCCAGCCTTACGTTCTGGTCGACTTCCAGAATTTCGTCCGGCAGTTGGGAGAGCAGAGCAACATGGTTCGGGGCGTAGCCGACTTCCCTTACACCCGTCAGTACGCTAACCGTCCCGCGTACCTATATTTCATCCAGAACCTCGTCGTCTGGAGTCTTGGCCTTCCCTTGGGGCTTGCCGTCGTCGCTGGCTGGCTCTTGGTGCTGGGACAAAGCTTCCGGAAGCCGATACGTGCTCACCTTCTGTTACTGTCCTGGGTCATGCCGTATTTCTTGATCACGGGTAGCTTCCACGCCAAGTTCTTGCGGTACCTGCTGCCCATCGTGCCGTTTCTCTGTATTTTTGGCGCGTATGGGTTGCTGGTGCTGTTCGAGCGCACCACGCGATACCGCGCGGCCGTGCTTGCGGCAATTGCCCTCGTGATAGTGACCACGGGCTTCTACGCCATCGCTTTCGACAGCATTTACTCGCGGCCGCACACGGCCCTCGAAGCATCTCGCTGGATCTACCAGAACGTTCCCAAAGGGAGCGCCATCGCCACAGAGCACTGGGAAGAAGGCATGCCGGTCCCTCTGATAGACGGCGGCATCGCCTACTCTGCCGGCAGCCAGGGCTACCGCACGAACTCGCTGAATCTCTACGAGGACGATACGCCGGCCAAGCTGAATCATATCGTGCAACAGCTTACCGCCTCCGATTACATCGTCTTCTTCAGCAACCGGCTGTACGGAACGATTCCACGGCTGCCCGAGCGCTACCCCATGACGAAGAGGTACTACGAGTTGCTGTTTGGCGAGAAGCTGGGCTTCGAGTTGGAGGCTTCCTTTGCATCCTATCCTAACCTTCTCGGCGTTAGCTTCGTGGATGACACCCTTTCCGAGCCCGGGCTACCCGTTCCTGCCCGACTCGCCGGCTTTCTTCCATCGCCGGTTCCCCTCGATCTGGGGAGGGCCGACGAAAGCGTGACGGTATACGACCATCCCAAGGTGCTGGTGTTCAAGAAACACCGGCAGCTCTCTCAGCAGGAGCTCCGAAGCGCGTTGGGTGAAGCGCTGGCGCAGCGGGGCTCGCCGCGAAGCCCCGATAAGAGCCTGTTGCTGACGCCTGAGAGACAACGGGCGATGATTGAGAACGGCACCTTTGCGGCGCTGTTCGATCGCGATGGCGTGGAGAATAGGTTTCCACTGCTGTTCTGGGTGCTCGCCTTGGAGATAGTCGGTCTGGCAGCCGCGCCCATCTGTCTCCTGGTGTTTAGCCGTCTGTCGGACGGGGGATACGCGTTTGCTAAGACGGTCGGTATGCTCTTTCTGGCGTATGTGACCTGGCTATTGGCCAGCACTGGGCTGGCTGCCAACACGCGTTCGACCGTTATTGGCGTTCTGGCGTTCCTTCTACTTATGGGATTGGCGTTGGCGGCCTTGCGGCGTCGTCGTCTCGCCGAGGTATGGCGTGAGCGCAAGGGCGTGATCATGCTGAGTGAAGCGATATTTTGGGCGGCCTTCTTGCTCTTCCTGATCATCAGGCTGGCCAATCCCGATATATGGCACCCGTACCGGGGCGGTGAGAAGCCTATGGAGATGGCCTACTTGACGGCAGTCATCAAGAGCGTCTCATTCCCACCTTACGATCCCTGGTTCGCGGGTGGTTACATCAATTACTATTACTTTGGCCAGGTCATCGTGGGAACTTTTGTGAAGCTAACCGGGGTGTTGCCGACAGTAGCGTTCAATCTGGCGATCCCCACCCTTTTCGCCCAGGCCTTCGCCGGCGCGTTCGTCGTGACTCACAATCTTGTGGCGGGCAACAGTGGGTTGCGTGCTCGCCCGCTTTCGCTGTTATGGGGCGCTGTGGGCGCAACATTCGCCTTGATCCTGGGCAATCTGGGCGGCACATATCAGATTGTCGACCAGTTGGCGCGTATCGGCGCCGGTGCCTCGAGAGCTGGTGGCGCGCCTCCGGACGCGCTGACCTCGTTTGTCGCCGGCCTGTGGCGGGTCGTCGGGCGCGTCCAGACCATGGACATTCCGACCGATTGGTATTGGGCCAGCACGCGTGTTATCAAGGGGACCATCAACGAGTTCCCGTTCTTCAGCTTCCTCTTTGCCGACCTGCACGCCCACCTGATTGCCATGCCGCTGGCGCTCCTCGCGCTCGCCCTGGCCGTCAACTTCCTGAAGCGCGGCGATACGACCAGTCCCCATTCCCTTTCGCAAAGGAGGGATCCGACCAATCCCCTCTCCCTCTTGCGAAAGGGAGAGGGTGAGGGTGAGGGTTCCCCTGCTGCTTGCCCGAGCGATGATTCCTGCCCTTCCAGCGCGCTCTCACCCTATCCCTCTCCCAGAGGGAGAGGGGACTCGTCCTCTCCCTGCGGAAGAGCAGAGTTGGTTGGCCCCAGGGCACCTGCTGGTAGCTCAGCGTTCCCGCCCCCTCTCCCTCTGGGAGAGGGTTGGGGTGAGGGCCGTTCTCTGTTGGCTCGGCTTTCGCTCTCGCTTGGGAACATCCTAGCCATCTTCTTGTCCGGCATTACCCTGGGCGCGCTGTATACGACAAATTCGTGGGACTTCCCGACGTACGCACTCATCATCTCGCTCGCCCTTTTGATACCCTGGTACAGTCGGCAGCGGCCAACTTTTCCGTGCCTTGCCAGAAGTCTGGCGGTTATCGCCGCCATCGTCGCAACCGCCATAGTTGCCTACCTGCCCTTTCACGACAGCTTTCGCTCGTTCTATTCCGGCGTGGAGCCGTTTCCGGACAAATCAGGCCTGGTAGAGTATCTCGGCATTCACGGCCTGTTCATCTACATATTGGCCAGCTTCCTGGTGGTGGACCTGTTGCGCCAGTACGGACGCGGCGCCGGGCTTAGATGGCTAAGGCTCTGGCTGAGCCGACCCGGGCGAACTGGCCGTCTCCTCGTCCTATCACGAGCCCTGGTGAGGCGCAGGGACTACCGTGGCGTTCGCCGTTTTTCTGACGCTTCGTTGTTCGCTGCTTTTGTGCTGTTCGTGCTCGTCTGGTTTGGGTTGTCACTGATCGCGCTCCTACTGGCCCTACTCCTGCTCGTCGGGCTGTTGCTGACTAGGCGACGGCGTTCGCCGATGGAGTTGTTTGTCTTGTGCCTAGTGGCCGTGAGCTTGCTGCTGGGCCTCGGCGTGGAGTTCTTTGCCATCAAGGGCGACATCGGGCGCATGAACACCGTGTTTAAGGTGTATCTACAGGTCTGGATTCTCTGGTCCATCGCTTCGGCCGTGGCCCTGTCGATTGTAGTCGAATACTTCACCACGGCAAGGCTGCGGGTGTTCGTGTGGCCCTGGCTGGCCGGCTTGATCGTTCTCGTGATGGCATCCGGCGTGTATCCGGTGGTGGCCACGCGCGCCAGGGTGAGCGATCGATTTGATACGTCTCTGCCGCCGACTCTCGACGGGACCCTCTATGCCCAGAAGGCCACCTTCGGCGAGGGCAACAAGCAGATCCTTCTGGCACCGGACTTGAAGGCTATTCGCTGGCTACAGGACAACGTGTCTGGATCTCCCGTCGTGCTCGAGGCCCAGGCGCCGCCGTATCGATGGGGCGCGCGCGTGTCCGTCTACACCGGCTTGCCAACCGTGATCGGCTGGGATTGGCACCAGAAGCAGCAGCGGTGGGGCTACCAGTGGATGATCGACCAGCGCGTGACCGATGTCAGGGCTATGTATTCCGAGGCATCGCTCGAGCGGAGGTTGGATTTGCTCAGATATTATGGGGTTAGCTACGTCTATATCGGCGAGCTGGAGCGCCTGTTCTATCCGCCGAGCCAGCCCCTGTACGATGCTATGATCGGGGCCTACGTGGACGTGGCATACGACGAGGACGGCGTTAGAATCTATCGAGTGCGAGGCTAGGACTTGTACGAAGCAGCGATTTGGTGGGTGATCGTTCAGATGCTTGGCGTGGCCGTCCTGCCCCTGGGCGCGCACCTGTTGGGTTGGCTGCCGGACAAAGGCTATGCTTTTGCCAAGCCACTCGGCATTCTGGTCGTCGCGTACCTGCTGTGGCTTCTAACCTCGCTTGGCATCACCGACAACGCCAGGGCGACGATCCTGTCCCTGATCCTGCTCGTGCTTTTGTTCTCCTGGATCGTTTTTCCCCGATCCGCAGTTTTGGATATCTGGCGGCGCAAACGCGGCGCAGTGGTGCTGACTGAGATCGTCTTCCTGGCGGCCTTCGCCTTGTGGGCGGTCGTGCGATCCTACAATCCCGACATAACCGCGACTGAGAAGCCTATGGAGCTTGCCTTCCTGAACGGCGTGCTGCGCAGCACGTCGTTCCCTCCTGTGGATCCGTGGCTGTCCGGCTATTCTATCAGCTACTACTATTTCGGCTATGTAATGATGGCGATGCTGACGAAGCTTTCGGGGGTGCCTTCCGGCGTAGCGTTCAACCTGTCGATCTCGCTCCTCTTCGCCCTCACGGCTACCGGCGCTTTTGGCCTGGCTCGTAACCTTGCTGACGCTAGCGAAGGGTCGTCGCAGGGCCGCCCTGGAAAAAGATGGCTGGGACCGGCAGGCTGTGGCTTGCTCGGGACCGTGTTCGTCACGATCCTGGCTAATCTGGAAGTGGTGTTCGAGTTTCTTCACGCGCACGAGGCCCTGCCCGCTACCTTCTGGCGCTGGCTACAGATCCAGAACGTCGACAAGCCTTATTTGAGCCCGCAGTGGTATCCCACCGACTGGATGTGGTGGTTTCGCGCCTCCCGCGTCATCGGCGATTTCGACCCGGCGACGGGCGTGGCCAGGGACTACACCATCAACGAGTTTCCGTTTTTCAGCTTCCTGCTAGGTGACCTGCACCCGCACGTGCTTGCTCTACCCTTTGCCATACTTGCTATTGCCTTCGCCGTGAACCTCTTGCTTGCGCCTGCAAGCCACTTGACTGCCGACGGCACGGCGTTCCCAGACCACATTTCCTTTGGCACACTTCGACGCCAGCCGCTGGCTTTGATTCCTTTTGGTCTGGTCGTGGGCGGGCTGGGATTCCTAAACAGTTGGGACCTGCCCACCTACCTTTTCATCCTGATGTCCGCTTTCGCCATACGACAAAGGCTCGGTGGCCGCCGCTGGTTGAGGGATGCCGTGATCTTCGGGTTTCTCGTGCTGATCCTCTCAGTGCTTATGTACCTGCCGTTTTACCTGAGCTTTCGCTCGCAAGCGTCGGGGATCGGTATCGTGCTGGTCCGGACAAAGTTGCATCACTTTCTCATCTTCTGGGGCCCAATGCTTTTCGTTTCAGTCTCCTTCCTGCTCGCTCTGCTTCCGATTCTCAGGCTGACGCGTAGCAACGGGCTGCTTAGTCGCAGCTTTTGGACCTCAATGCCACCTGCTCCTGTGCTCATTCTGCTGGCCGCAATGATCGCCCTCGTGATGCTCCAGGCTCCCGTGCTGGCCATGCTGGTTCCCGTTGTCGTCGCTTCGCGGCACGCCGTTATGCGGTTGAGCGCTCCCGACGCGGGCTTTAGCTCGTTGTTGGTGCAGAATGGCGGCGACGTCCGGCCCCGCCCCTGGCGGACAGAGACGTCCGCCCCTACGGAGATGGCGTCCTCCGCGAACGCCATTGGCGGTGATCCCTCGCTGGTCTCCGCCAACGGTTCAAACAGCGTGCGGCCGTGGGAGGACACTTTAGGTGGACGGCCAAGGCTCTTTGTCGCCGCGCTTGTATTGGTTTCCTCGGGGTTGCTGTTTCTTCTGGAGATCGTCTTCGTGCGCGATTTTTTCGGCAACCGGATGAACACCGTGTTCAAGGTTTACTACCAGGTCTGGGTTATGTTGGCGCTTTCGGGTGCCTACGTGGTATACTACATCCTGCGTCGGCAAGGCGGCCGGCTTCTGGGTCGAGCCCACGCGGTGGTGGTTGTCTCGGCGCTTGCCATCGGATTTCTGCTGGCTTTGGCTACTCTGGCTTACCCGGTCGCCGCGACCATCGTCAAGACGAATTCCTTTCAAGGCCCGGCTACGCTGGATGGCGTTTCCTATCTGGAGCGGCATCAGCCTTACGATTTCGAGGCCGTCACCTGGCTCAACGAGAACGTGAAGGGCGTTCCCGTGATCTTGGAGGCCCCGGGCGGCTCGTATTCTCAGTTTGGCAGGGTATCGGTTCACACCGGACTTCCGACAGTGCTGGGGTGGGATGGGCACGAGCTCCAGTGGCGCGGTTCGGGGGCCGAGGCCAGTAGACGCAAGGGTGAAATCGAGCGGATCTTTCTTTCCCAGGATTCCCGCGAAGCGCAGGGTCTTTTGGCCAAGTATCACGTCGAATACGTGTACGTCGGTGCTCTCGAGCGGGAGGCTTACGGCGGCGGCGGGGCGCGCGGCTTGGAGAAGTTCGCCGATTTCGCCGACGTCATACATCGCAATCAGGGCGTGATCATCTACAAGGTCAGGTCTCAAGAATGATTGGAGCCAGAATCACGGTCGAGCAGGCCGCTTATCTGGCAATATTTTTGGCGTCGCTGTGGCTGCGCCTCTGGAACCTGGGGACTATGCCCCTGCAGTCTTCGGAGGCGGCAAGCGCTTTCCAGTCCTGGCTTATCTCGCAAGGCTCGCCGGGAAGCCTGGACCATAGCGCGCTGTTGGTCCACGGCAATGCGTTCTTGTTCTTTCTTTTTGGGGCTAGCGACAGTGTCCCACGAGTCTTGCCGGCCCTGGCCGGTGCACTGCTCGTGGTCCTCCCGTATTTGCTGAGGGCGTATCTCGGCAGCCTGGGCGCTCTGGCCGCGGCCGTGTTTTTCGCCCTGTCGCCCACCACGATGTTCTTCTCACGTTCTGTGGACAGCGGCATACTGATCGCCACCATCACGCTTTGCCTCGTCGGGCTCGTTCTCCGGTTTGTCGAAACGAGGCAGCCGATCTATGCCTACCTCAGCGCCGCAACGTTGGGGCTTCTGGTGAACACCGGAGTGGCTGCGTATCTCAACGTCGTGCTGGCCTTGGCTTTCGCCATCGGCGTCATCGTTTGGGCAAGGTTTGCTCCCAACCTGGCCTTACCCGGCTTGCGGTCCCCGGATCATCTCGGTCGAGACGAGTCGTGGCCGGAAGGCCTGGACGGGGCACGGCTTGCAGCTATGCGCTCGGTACTGGGCAACGCGGCGCTGGCCTTCATAGGAACAACTATTGTGGTCGCCACAGGAGCTTTCACGAACCTCCACGGCGTGCAGGAGAGCCTCGTTAGCCAGCTCTCCCTCAGGACCTGGCTGGACCCCTCTTTTGCGCAGGCGCCCCTCGCCTTTTACGTGCAACTGATGCTGGTGTACGAGACGGCTGTGGTCGTCTTTGCTGCTGCGTATCTTCTTTTCATCCTTTACTCGGGCCGTCGCAGAGGGCTGGTGTTCTGGTTCTTGGCGTGGTGGGCCATCGCGGCGACGGTCGTGCTTTCGCTGGTGCCGCAGAAGTCGGCCGTTCTGCTGCTGCAACCGCTTGTTCCCGCCACGCTTCTCGCCGGCGAGTTCGCCGGGGGTCTGATCACCTGGGTCCATCGTGTTCGTCCCTTCAAGCAACTCGCGGCAGCCAGCATTATTACGCTGCCACCTCTTCTACTGCTAATGTTCGTGCTGAGTCGGTTCTCTTTGCCGGGCGAGAAACTTCCGATGCCGTTTGCCCTCGCTCCGTCCATTATGATAGTATTTGCAGTCGCGGGATTCGCCAGATGGTTGGGGAGTCTGGAAACAGTTCGCCTGTACGGAGTCTTGGCGCTTGTCCTTTTGCTGGCAGGTTCTTTGCACACGGCATCGAATCTAAGCTACCAGAGCACGCTCAACCCCGGCGAGTCCATTGTGACGGCGGCGACGGTCTCCGACGTCAGGACGCTTGCCGGCGACGTGGACGAAGCGCTGGCGACGGCCGATGTGGCGAGCCGCAAGAGGGGGATCCTTGTGGATCCAGCATTCAAGGATCTCCTCGCGTGGTATCTACGTGGCAGGGCTGTGGTTGTCTTCGCGGAGACGGCAGCCAGTCGTCCGCCGGTCATTATTGGTCGCGGTGACACGTCGTTGCCTTCGGGCGACTATGCGTTCCAGCGCTATACCATTAGCGCCCGATGGATGCCCAGAACGCTCGATTTCGGTCGCCGCTGGCGCTGGCTGGTTTTCCGTGAGCCCACGGACCCCGTCACATACGAAGTCGCAACTGTTTACCTTGCTCTTTGAGCAATATTGATCAGCGTAGCGGTTGTGGGTCGGTGTTCTGGCAGGGCGAGGAGACCTCGCCCCTACCAGTACTCATGGCGGCTCAGATGCTTATTGGTTCAGGTGGTGCTACGGACCGGGGCGAGGAGACCTCGCCCCTACGATTCTAGAGAAGGGCGCTTGTTGTGGCGATTGTCGAAAACGGCCCAAAGACGGCTGAGGCGTGCCTAGAGCAGCCCGCGTCGTGGATCCCGCAAGTGAGCTGGGAGCTAGCCGCGTACGCGGTTCTCGTCGTCTTTGCCTTCGTCATTCGTTTCTGGGATCTGGGCACCCGGATGCTGCACCACGACGAAAGCCTGCACGCCGTGTACTCGTATTACCTCTACGTCGGGCGTGGCTACCGGCACGACCCTATGATGCACGGCCCCTTCCAATTTCACGCAATGGCCCTGGGCTATTTCCTATTGGGCGTTAGCGACGCCACCGCGCGGGTAATGCCGGCACTGTTTGGCACGGTGCTCGTGGGCCTTCCGTACTTCTTGCGCCGGCAACTAGGACGCACCGCGGCGCTCGTCGCAGCCTTCCTCCTGGCTGTTTCTCCGTCTTTTCTCTACTTCTCTCGGTTTGCGCGGAACGACATCTATATCGCCGTCTGGACGACGCTGATGGTGATTCTCATTTTCGGGTATCTCGAGAAGCGCCGCGCGGCGTATCTATACGGGCTGGCCGCCGTCTTGAGTCTGTCGTTTTCGACGAAGGAAAACACGTACATTACCGTTGCCATATTCGGCCCGTTCCTCGCGGTCCTGGGGGGTCTACACGTGCTGAAGATGCTCACTGGTCGCGGCGGTATGCTTGTTCCTGATGGTGATAGCTCACATACGGAGAAACAGCCAAGCGATGGGGAAACGGGAGAGGGTGCGCTGCCGCGCTTCGGCTACTCGGCGGCTGAGATGGCGATCCTGGTTGGCAGCCTGGTGCTGCCACTGGCGACGGCGTTTGCCATCAAGATCGAGCCTTTCCTGCGGATCGAGCCTGTGCCCGCGCAAGAGTACCGTTTTCTGGCCATCGTGTTCGTGGGAACGCTGGCCCTTTCGGCGGCCATCGGCTCGCGATGGAAGCCTCAACGTTGGCTCTGGTGCGCTCTCATCTTCTGGGGCATCTTCGCGACGCTGCACACGACGTTCTTCGGCAATCCCGAGGGCTTCGCCACGGGATCGGTGGGAGCGCTCAAATACTGGCTGGAACAGCAGGGCGTGGCACGCGGCGGGCAGCCGTGGTTCTACTACCTAGTCTTGCTGCCGCTTTATGACTTCATCCCCGTCATCTTTGGCCTGGCCGGCGCCGTCTATTTCGTCGCCAGGGCCATCTTCGATCTGGAAAGCGGAGTCTCGTCCTGGCTCAAACGGAACCTGTTCCCGCTGTTCCTGATCTACTGGCTGATCGGCAGCATGGTGCTCTATGGATGGGCTGCCGAGAAGATGCCTTGGCTGGTCTTGCATATGGCTCTGCCGTTCACGCTCCTGGCGTCGATGGCGATCGGCCGCCTCGTGGATGCCGTTCCCTGGGGCACGTGGTGGCGTCGTTCGACCGGTAATGGGGATGCCAGGGTCTTGTCCCCGTTCTACCTGGCAGTCACGGCGGTCCTGACCATAATTGTCGGCTTCACACTGTGGAATCGATCTGTGTACACGGCTCCGGCCGTGCAGCCGATCGTTGCCGAGCAGGAGCGTCTCCAGACGCTGGCGCTGGCGGGCATCTTGCTCGCCTGCATCGGCTTTGGGATTCACCACGCGAGACGGGTGGGCCTTGGCGCGGCTCTCCGCGTTCTGGCTCTGGCTTTCCTTCTCGGCTTGCTGCCGTTCTCCATACGGGCCGCCTGGCAAGTCACTTACTACAACGGCGACGTGCCGGTCGAGATGATGGTTTACACGCAAACATCTCCGGACGTCGGGAAGACGCTGAGGGAAATCGAGCGCGTCGGGTTCCGAACCGGGGCGGGCAAGGAGCTGAGGGTGGCCTATGATTCCTCGGTATCCTGGCCCTTTGAGTGGTACCTGCGGGATTACAAGGGACGCGCCTTCTATAGTGATGGAATGCCATCTGCCGAAGCGCCGGTGGTCCTGGTGGGTTTCGAGAACGACCACGATTCGCGAGTTAGGCCGGCGCTGGGCGAGAACTACATTGGCCAGCGCTTCAAGCTACGCTGGTGGTTCCCCGAGGACTATCGTGAGATCACACCGCAAGGCATTTGGAATGGCATTGGGGACCCTGTCGTCAGGCGTAAGGTATGGAACTACCTTCTCTATCGTGAGACTCTCAACCCGCTGGGCTCCACCGATTACATGCTCTACGTTCGGAGAGATCTGGCTGCCGGACCTTGGGCCACACGCTCGGTTGGCGCGGCAGTGACGAGGTCGCCTGCCGTGCAGGCCGCTCCGCAGGTAGATCCTTTTGCAGCCGCCATACAGGGCATAACCGGCGCACAGCTTTGGGGCAGCAAGGGGACGGAGAGCAGCCAGTTTCAAGAGCCCAAGGGCGTGGCAGTGGGTCCTGATGGGTCCGTCTACGTGGTCGACACCGGCAACCACCGTGTTCAGAAGTTCGATGAGAGCGGCCAGTTCCTGCTGGCGTGGGGCCAGAAGGGGCAAGCTCAGGGTGAGTTTGCCGAGCCCTGGGGCATCGCCGTCGATGCCAGCGGGCAGGTCTTCGTGGCCGACACGTGGAACCATCGGATTCAGAAGTTCGATCGGGATGGGAAGTTCCTTGGCGCCTGGGGCAAATATGCCAGTGTTGCGGACGGGGTGAGCAACCCCGGCGATTTCTATGGCCCGCGGGGTGTTGCGGTGGACGCCGCCGGCTTTGTCTACGTGGCGGACACAGGCAACCACAGGATACAGAAGTTCGACAACGCGGGCGAGCTTGTGGCCGTGGCCGGTCGTCGCGGGGCTGCCATCGGGCAGTTTAGCGAGCCTGTCGGACTGGCCGTCGATCGGGAAGGCGCCATTCTCGTGGCCGATACGTGGAATCGACGCATCCAGAGGTTGGACGCCAATTTGACGCCTGTGCAACAGTGGCCGATTGTGGGCTGGGCAAGCACCTCGGTCTCGAACAAGCCCTATTTGGTGGTCGACGGTCAGGGCAACGTGCTGGCCACCGACCCGGAGAACAACCGCGTGTTACAGTTCTCCAGAGATGGTTCGCCACTGGCGGCGTGGGGGAAGCCGGGCCCGGACCTTGCTGCGCTGCGATTGCCCACGGGCCTCGGCATAGACCCCGCCGGGCGGGTTGTCGTGGTCGATAGCCTGAATAACCGGATCGTCAGATTTGGGATCGGCCCGTGACGTTGTTGGCCTGCGCCCCGGCTGCGTGCTGGAGGGCGGAGCCGAGGTTCGTCCACTCGTAGCCGCACCCTTCAGGGTGCGCGTGCCTGTTCGTGTGCCTGGGCAGCGGAAATGATCGTCGCGAACTGCTGTGGCGAGGCCGTCTTCCGGCTTGCCTGGCACGGCAAGGGCGCGCGTCCTGCGGAGCAGGACGGCTACGGAGGACACGCAGGCCGCGCGGGTGGTGTGGGGTGTCGTTGCGCACCGCACAGATGCGGTGTAGAATGTCCTCCAATTGGAGGTGTTTTTGCGCAATCGAACTAGGCTGGTGGGGTTCGCTCTCACGCTGGTGTTCCTGGCCCTGGCGTTCTGGCGGGTGGACTTTGACGAACTGAGGACGACACTGGCGTCGGCCAATTACTGGTATGTCTTACCGGCTGCCGCTCTGACCTTGGTGGGTTACATGTGGAGGTCGCTTCGATGGAAGAGAATTCTGAGGCCTTCGGCGAGCTCGACGACCAGACGATTGTTTCCCATTCTTATGATAGGTTTTATGGCCAACAATGTGCTCCCGGTCAGGATGGGAGAGTTTGTGCGGGCCTATTACCTGCAGCAACAGGAGGGCGTTAGAAAGAGTCTGGGTTTGGCGACGATCTTTCTGGAGCGTCTGTTCGACGGCCTGGTGTTGGTGCTGTTCGTCGGGCTCCTGTCACTGGTGAATCCGCTCCCAGACTGGGGAGCCGAGCTGGCCTATATAGCGGCGACCATCTTCCTTTCTGCCGCGGCAATTATCGTGGCACTGCTCTTCCGCGAGGATCTGTTCCTTCGGCTTGTCGCTGTAGCCCTCAGTCCGCTTCCCGTTCGCATCGGGGAATGGGTCCAGAGCAAGCTCTGCTTTTTCGTCGACGGCCTGGAGGCGCTCCGCCGCAGGCGCGCGGTGGCGTCCGTTATCGCTATGTCGATCCTGGTGTGGCTGTGTGAGGCGTCCGCCTATTACCTGATAATGCGGGGGTTTTCTCTGCCGCTAGCCGGCGCGGCATCCGTTTTCGCGGCCATCTTCTTGCTCGTGATCGTGAACCTCGGCATAATGGTGCCGTCGGCGCCGGGTTACGTCGGAACGTTTCAGTTCTTTGGCGTTCTAGCTCTGAGCGCCTTCGGTGTGCGGCGCGAGACGGCTTTGAGCGTGGCGATTGTCTCACACACGATGCAGTACATTCTGGTCACCAGCATCGGGCTGTTCTTCGTCTGGCGCATGCACCTCTCGTGGCAGCGCCTCGGCAAGGATGCGCAGGAGCTGGCGTGAGATGGTAGGTTACCTGTGAAACGCTGGCAGTTATGGGTCGGATTTGGAGTAAGCCTGTTCTTTCTTTACTGGGCCTTCGGGCAGGTAAGTAGCCTGGGCGAAGTGATGGAGGCTCTCAGGCGAGCGAACTACGCGTACCTTGTGCCGGCTCTGGGCATATATTTCCTGGGCGTCTGGTTCAGGGCGGTCCGCTGGCATTACCTCCTGGCTCCTGTCAAGAGAATCCCTTTTGGCCGGCTGTTTCCCATTGTTGTCATCGGCTATATGGCCAACGACGTGCTGCCGGCCCGTATGGGCGAGCTGGTGCGCGCCTACGTGATGGGCGAGAAGGAGCTGGTCAGCCGAACGTCCAGTCTAACCACTATCGCCATCGAGCGCATCTTCGACGGAATGACGCTGCTGTTTCTTGCCGCGGCCGTTTCGTTCTTCGTGCCCTTTGGCCAGGGATTGCAGGACATCGTAAAGCTTGGCAGCGCCGCGTTCTTGGGCGCTCTCGCGCTGGTGCTGCTGCTGGCCCTTTGGCCTCCGCTGATGGCGGCCATACTCGACGTCGTGTTGAAGTTCCTCCCGATCAAAGTGCGACCAGAGGTCGAGCGAATGGCAACATCCTTCGTCGATGGGCTGCAAGTGATGCGCCAGGCTCGCCTGGTAATTCTGGCTGTGGTTTTCTCGGCGCTGGCCTGGCTATCCGAGGCCGCCATGTACTATCTGATAGCCGTGGGCTTTGGCCTTGGCCAGCCTTTTTACGTGCTTCTGCTCACGACGGTGGTGGCGAATCTTGGCACCCTGGTGCCGTCGTCCCCGGGCTACATCGGTACCTTCGAGGCGCTAGCCGTGTTCACGCTGGGGCTCTTCGGCGTCGGCGCCGACCTGGCGATGAGCTACACCATTGTGCTGCACGTGGCGCTGCTCGTGCCCGTGACGCTACTTGGCTTTGGTTACCTGTGGCAACACCATATCTCGCTGTCGGCCATCGGCAGGGCCGGCGCTCTTGGCTCGGCCCTTTCCAAGGAGAATCGCGGATGAGAGTCGGCATCGTCGGCGGCGGGCTGGCGGGGCTGACCGCTGCCTACGAGCTGACGAAGAAGGGCAGCTCAGTGGTCTTGTTCGAGGAGCGTCCCGAACTGGGTGGCCAGGCGAGCACCTTCGAGGTCAGTGGTGCCCGACTCGAGCGCTTCTATCATCACCTCTTCGCCAGCGACGTGCACATTGTCGAGCTGATTCGCGAGCTGGGGCTTGGCGATAGGCTCCTCTGGCTGGATTCGAAGACTGGCGTTTTCCACAAGAACCGCATCTACCCGTTCGTCAGCCCGACCGACTTGCTGCGCTTCGACGCCCTCAGCCTGGTCGATCGCGTGCGTCTGGGCCTGCTTTACATTATGCTAAGAAGGACCAGGGACTGGAGGAAGTTCGAGAAGATTACAGCCAAGGAATGGGTCATTCGGCACGGGAGCCGCCAGATCTACGATGTTCTCTGGGGACCCTTGCTCAGGGGCAAGTTTGCCGACAGCGCCGAGGAGGTCTCGATGACCTGGCTGTGGGGAAAGGTGTTCCTGCGCGGCAGCTCGCGTTCCTCCGGAATGGCCAAGGAGCAGCTCGGCTATCTCGACGGCAGCTTCCAGATGCTGATCGACGCGCTGGCCGATGCCGTCGTCCGTAGGGGAGGAGAAATCCACGCGGGCACCAGCGTGAACCGAATTGTCGTCGAGGAAGGGCGAGCCCGTGGACTGGAAGTCCAGGGAACAGGTAGCGCAACTGCGCGTTACGTCGCCTGCGACCGAATCATTGCCACAGTTCCTTCGTTCGTCTTCCCGCGGCTAGTACCGGTGATGCCCGACACCTATGCCGATAAGCTGCGGCGCATCCGCTACCAGACCGCCGTCTGCGTGGTTTTGGAGCTATCGCGGCCGCTGAGCCACATCTACTGGCTGAACATCAGCGACGAAAGCATTCCCTTCGTGGGGCTTATCGAGCATACCAACTTCATCCCGCCGGAAAAGTACGGCGGACGGCACATCGCCTATCTCTCCAACTACGTTCCTAGCTCCGATCCCCTGGCCTCGCTATCCGACGAGGCCCTGCTCGATCTGTACTTGCCACCCCTGACCAAGGTCAATCCTGAGTTCAAGAGGGGCTGGATAACCAGGGTGCGGGTGCAACGCGACCCCGCTGGGCAGCCCGTGGTGACGACCTCCTACGCCGAGAACATTCCTGAGCATCGCACGCCCATCTCGGGCCTGTACCTGGCCAATACCACGCAGATTTACCCTGAGGACCGGGGGATGAACTACTCGGTCAGGCTGGGGGAGAGGATAAGTCGGGTGGTGTGGGAAGACGTCGGTTCTTAACCCTTCGTACCGAGCGACGAACTCTGGCTAGACCAGTGATACGTTCTAGCCCTTAGCGGCACTGTATTGATTTGCGGCGGACCCCGGCAGTAAGCTCATCCACCGCCGCTGGAAATTGCGCCCGTCGTCGAATCGTTGTAGAATACGGCCCAACCGCGACCGAGGAAAACCACGGTGGTGGTTACCTCCGACGCGGGCGGCAGAGCCGCCACCCCGCCCTGAGTCAGCGATGCATTCGGGGGAGATAGGCCTCCCCGGTAAGATCAGCAGTATCTTTCGGCACAGGAACTTCGACGTTGCGATTTGGCACAGGGTCGGAAGGAGAGCACGGGGTTGAAAGAAGTCAACAGGGTAATCGACTGCGACGTGCTGGTTATCGGGGGAGGACTCGCGGGATGCCTGGCGGCCATTTCGGCCAGGGAGACGCTGGGC
>JACQUC010000215.1 GCA_016210495.1 Chloroflexota bacterium | reverse complement strand
CGCTGGTCAAGAAGGACGGGCTGCCGGAGATTGCGGAGCGGATCTTCCACGACCTCAAGGGCAAGGTCAACGCGTTCTACGACGACGGCGGGTCGGTCGGCCGGCGGTACCGGCGGCAGGACGAGATCGGGACGCCGTACTGCGTGACGGTGGACTTCCAGACGGTGGAGGCCGACCAGGCGGTGACCATCCGCGACCGTGAGAGTATGGCGCAGGTGCGCGTCCCCATCGAGGGCCTGGCCGCAGCGCTGCGCGACGTGTTCGACAGGGGCTGGGAGATCGCGGCGAAGGGGATGCAGACGGTGGGATGGGGGTAGCGGGCGGCCAGGGAGGAGACCGACGTTTTCGGCGCTGACGGTGTGCGCTATCTGCCATGCTGCGCTGGCGGAAGTCCATATTCTGCTGTAACGTGTCCACAGCGCCCATCTCTCGCTATCCCCAACGGATGGTGGTTCAAGCGTGCCCTCCAGAAGAAGCGATCTTCCGTTTGGCAGCGAGTTCTCACCAGCACAGATCGACCTTGGCGATGTCTTGGAATTCGCCAGGCAGACCGATGGCGACTGGCGCGCGTTTGAGGCCAAGGTCCGCGAACGCTACTTCCAAGCCCATGACACCTCTGACTACAACAGAGGCAAGCTGGCCAACAACACTAGGTTGGGCATGATTGCCTACGGCGTTGTTGATCGGCAAGGCCATCTTACCGAACTTGGACACGCCCTTTGGGAGAAGCGCGCAACTCCCGCTGAGATGTACGCCGCGCTGGCGCGGCATATCCTTCTCAAGCTTCATGGCATGACGCTCGTGCAGTGCGTCGCTGATGTCGAGGCCGCTGGCGAGACTGTGGACCTCGTTAAGCTTCGCGAATGGCTCGACGCTCGTGGGGTGCATTTCCCGCGAGGTGGTCGTCACCCGAGCAGTATGCGAGGTTGGCTTGAGAAGGCGGGCGTATTCCATCCAGGATCCTGGAGAGTCGACCAGGCAAGGCTGAGGGAAGTCGCGGGTCTTGATACCGTGGAGTTCGAAGCGTTGCGGTCGCTCCGACCAGAACAGCAGGCCTTCCTTCGCGCGCTGGTCAATCTGTCGGAGTCGGGGCCCTTCCAGTCCAACCAAATCGAGAAACTTGCGACGGCAACCTATGGGGTCAGGTTCAACGAGAAGAGCTTGGCCAAAGACGTGCTGTACCCCTTGGAGGCCAAGGGATACGTCTCCTTGACAAGGGGCACGAAGGGACCGGGACGGGGAGCCAAACCATTCTCGGTGGCAACAACCGAGAAACTTGAGAAAGACATCCTGGTGCCTATCCTGGACCAAGTTTCCAAGCAGGTCGGCGCTGAGATGCTTCCGCTCCTTCGGCGGACATTGGGCGACATCATCGCTGCGTTGAATGCGGCAGACAAGTACCAGCGCGGTCTCGCTCTCGAAGCCTTGGCCTTCAGACTCATGCGTCTCGTGGATCTGGACTACGTTGCAACGCGTCTGCGCGGCACCGTGACCGGCGGGGCCGAGGTCGACGTTATTGTCCAGAGTGCCAGGTTCATGTTTTCACGCTGGCAGATCCAGTGCAAGAACGTACAGGGGGGCGTCTCGCTGGACGACGTGGCTACGCAGGTTGGGCTAACCTACGTGCTCAACACCAAGGTGGTTCTCGTTGTCAGTGCTGGAGCGGTAACCCCTCAAGCGCGACGGTATGCCAAGCAAGTCATGGACGGCACCGGTCTTCAAATCGCCCTGTTGGCGCGAGACGACCTGGACCTCATTGCCACGAACCCTGCGGCAATTGTCGATGTGTTGGTGCGCGAGGCAAGGAATGTCCTCGTGCAGAGTTGGCAAAGTGAGTCCGACTTGTCGTTTTCGACCGGCGATAGGCATCAACTGGCCCAAGCGAGAGCATGTGCATAGAGCGATCTCTCGTGTAGCGGGCACCAGTGCTCTGCCGAGGAAGCATTTGATGATTGGCGACGAGCCTTAGTTGTAGCGTGAGTGAAGAGAAAGCCGCGACATGCTCCTCCATCCTGAACACCAATCAGGCGTGACGCCGATCCAGCTACTGAAGTCTCCTTGGGGGGAGAGCTTTCAGGCGTTCAATCGTTCCATTCATCATTACGCTCTCTTGGTTTCGCCCTTCGTTACTGAGAGCCCACTGCGCCATCTGGCTAGGCAGATCGTTCTCACAGGCAACCCACAGATTGAAATCGTGACAAACCTCGCTCCTGACCACCTCATTCAAGGAAGCATGGACCCAATGGGTATCGCTGACTTTTTCCGTGCTGTCCCAAATGTGGTGGTCACTCACCTACCGAGCCTGCATGCCAAGGTGTACGTCGCTGACGAAAGCGTAGCCATAATTACTTCGGCGAACCTTACCCATGGCGGGATCGTAGCCAACTACGAGTATGGAGTCTGGATAGAAGACGCTGAGGTTATCCGTCAAATCACGCAAGACCTCAAAGCATACGCGGCACTTGGCTCCAATGTCACACTCCTCGAATTGGAAGAGCTTGCCACGGCCTCAAGAGAACTCCAGCAGTACCAGAAACGTGTGCTTGAGACGGCGCGAGACAACCTACGGGAAGAGTTCCAACGTAGAATCCAGGCAACTCATGAGGCTTTGCGCCGAATCCGTGCCAAACCGGGTGAGTCTACGAACTCCATTTTCACGCGGACGATCCTGTTTCTCTTGAAACGTGGACCTCTTACAACGCAACAACTGCATCCCCTGGTGCAACAGATTCATCCTGATTTGTGCGACGACAACATCGATAGAGTCATCGGAGAGGTACACTTCGGCAAGCGGTGGAAACACATGGTTCGGAACGCGCAGCAAGCCCTGAAGAGCAAGGGGCTCATTTGCCTACGCGGCGGGAAGTGGCACATTGCGGCCTGACTGGCCAGTGAGGAGGACGAACTGCCCTCCGTTTTCTGGCCGCCCGAACCAGTACAAGATGGCTTTTGGTCGAACTTCAGTTAGAAGATCGCGCAGATAGAGCCTATGAGAATCCTCCACTTTGCGGACCTGCACATCGGCGTGGAGAACTACGGGCGGCTGGACCCCAGGACGGGCCTGAACACCCGCTTCCTGGACTTCCTCCGCGCCCTCGACCAGGTGGTGGACTACGCCGTCAACGAGGGTGTGGACCTCGTCCTCTTCGCCGGCGACGCCTACAAGTCGCGGGAGCCGGGGCAGACCCACCAGCGCGAGCTTGCCCGCCGCATCGCCTGTCTCAGCGACGCCAAAATCCCCGCGTTCCTGCTCGTCGGCAACCACGACCTCCCCCAGGCCGCCGCCCGCGCCCACGCCGTGGAGGTCTTCCACACGCTCCGCGTCCCCAACATCGTCGTCGGCGACTCCCTGAAGACGTACCTGGTGGAGACGCGGCAGGGGCCGGTCCAGGTCGTCTCCCTGCCCTGGGTGCGGCGCTCCGTCTTCCTGAACCGCGAGGAGGCGCGGGAGATGACCCTGGAGCAGGTCAACACCGCCATGGAGGGGCGCCTCACGGAGTTCGTGCAGGGCGAGGTCGCGTCGCTGAACGCCGCGCTGCCCTCCGTGCTGGCGGCCCACGTCACCATTGCGGGCGCGACCACGGGCACCGAGCAGTCCTTGATGCTAGGCCGCGTCCACGTCCTGCTCCCCAGCGCCGTTATCCGGCCGGAGCTGGACTATGTGGCGCTGGGCCACGTGCACAAGCACCAGACCCTCGGCGCGGGCGGGCCGACGGCGGCCTACTCCGGCAGCCTCCAGCGCGTCGACTTCTCGGAGGAGAAGGAGGCCAAGGGCTTCTGCGTGGTCGACCTGGACCCGTCGAAGCCGCAGGGGGCCCGTCTGGCGGACTTCAGGTTCGTGCCGGTGGACGCGCGCCCGTTCGTGACCATAGACATCAACATCGGGGCCGAGGACGACCCGGACGAGGTTGTCCGCCGCGCCATCGCCCGCCACGAGACGCGGGACGCGGTGGTCCGCGTGCGGCTGCGGGTGGCGGAGGCGCTGTCCAAGCGTGTCCGCGACCGGGATGTCCGCGCGCTCCTGGGACCGGCGCACTTCAGCGTGATCGCGCGGTCGGTGGAGCGGCCCGACGCGCCCACCGGCACCTCCGGCCCGCACGACCTCTCTGCCATGGACCCTCACACGGCCCTCGCCGCCTACCTGGACGGCCTGCGGGACCTGTCCCCCCAACGGCGCGCGCGGCTCCTCTCCGCCGGGGAGCGGCTCATTGCCGAGGAGCGCGAGCGCAAGGGCGAGTGATCGGGGTGGACCAACTCCGGAGTGCATCCCATGGGGAAAAGAACGGTCCACAGACTCCGCAGATGACGCGGGGATTATATACTTCATGCGCCAACCGGAGTAGAGTCGGGGCATCCCATGTGTAAAGGATGCAACGATAGGTTCGTTCCTTTCGGGCGATCTCCCGTCTTGGCTGGCTGTGGTAATCGCGGTGGCTGCCATGTACTTTGCACTTCGTAGACCGGCGGCGCACGCCGAAATTAGGATTCTCAACCTGAAGTTCCACGATGAGGGAGGGGCAATAAAACTTGATGCGGAAATGACAACGTATAGCCATGCTCCGCGTCTCAACACGAAGGCCACTCTCAAACTCAACGGGGTCAGACACCCGTTGCAACTCGAACCGATAAAAGCCCCGCTGAATTACCAGTTTGCTACGGTCAATACCTTCCAATTGGGTTTCACGGGTCACTATTCGAAGTTGACCCCGCCCCCCAAAATGGCTGTTATTGAGATACGAGCGAAGATGAGCGACGGGACCAAGGCACGGCTACACACGAAAATACCGCTGGTTGAAACCCCCGCTACTGCTTAACCAGTTGTTGATACGGTAGGTTCTCGGAGTTGATAAGCTTGACTAGCGTGTCCCTGAACAGGTACGGGTTCTCACGGTTCTTGAAGCGCCATTCCAACTCGTCAAGGTAGGCGTCCAGATGCTTTTCGGAGAGTTGATGATAGGTCCCGATCACCGACCGCTTGAACAGGCTCCAGACGCCTTCGATGTCATTGGTGGTCACATCACCGCGCGCCCATTCCTCCGCGCTGTGGTTGACCGTCTCGTGCCGGGTGTTCGCGTCCCCAATCCCACGGTAGGACGGGTGTTCATCGGTGTAGATGGCTTCGGCGTTCCCCGCAACGTGCTCATGGATGAACCCTTGGAGCGTGGGCTTGCGGGTGTCCCCGACAACTTGGAGGACCAACCCGCCGTGGCGCTGGATGGCCCCGACCACGATGGCCTTGTTCTTGATGTACCCGTGGCCTTTCCCGCGCACCTTTCCGCCCACGTAGGTCTCGTCCACCTCTACAATGCCCGTGAGCATGGGCGGGTCGGCCTCGGTCATAGGCGCGCGGATGGGATGGCAGAGATACCAGGCCGTCTTGTACGAGACGTTGATGGTCCGCTTGATCTGATTGGCAGACACGCCTTTCTGGG
>JACQUC010000216.1 GCA_016210495.1 Chloroflexota bacterium | reverse complement strand
CTCTGGATCGGGGTCCTGGGGGTTGGGACGCCAGTGGGACGTCAAGCAGAGAAAACCGGCATCAGGATCAATCCACCCCGAAAGCTCAGGGGGCACGGACGGGGGTGTTACATACTTGCTCGTCATCTATTGTCACCTGCCACACAGAACCATTTCGTAAAAGGCTAACTCGTTAATTGTACCATGCCTCCCAACATGCTGGAAGATGTGGGCACGCCGTGACGGCGAAACAGCCTGACGAAATTCCTCCAGGCGATCTTCCAGTGATCGGTATTAAGGCTGCTCCTCTGCCGCGTCGTCCTTGAAAAACGAGAACAGGTCCGCCGGCTCCAACGCCTCCAATTCCTCGGGACTCTTCATACCCGCCACATCGTCGCCTATCCGCGTCAGGGCATCCAAGACCTTTTCCCTATCGGACTCGCTGCATTAACCACACCCAGGCAACGTCAAATCCCTTCGACGTAAGATCTTTGGCCAGAGCCCCTCGCTGCCTTGCCGATTACGTCCGAAAACTTGTCTCTCCAATGTAGACCGAAATGTTGGGCCATATGAACCGCTGTACGTTTGCCACCAGACGGTGGATGGTATCCCCGCACGTCCCTTTCGGTAAGATCGCTATCACGTGCCGCCGCGTGATCTCGAGGAAAATCGGTTGCCACGAACCTGTCAGGCCGCGAGTTCTTCCCTGACCGCATCCCGCTCGCTCCAAAGGACCGGATGGACATCGTAGTTGGCGAGCGCATCAAGCACGGTGGGCGGAGGTGGCCTGTGAGAATCGTTCAGAATCGCGTAAGCACGAGAGTTGGGAGGACGTACTTGCTTGGTGTCGACCCAGGCAAACGCCACCGCCTCTGCCGTATCCCTGCTGGGCTGGTTGATGGCTTTCAAAATCCTCTCAGGCTGTCCTGCCGATTTCGGGATCACGAAGTCAAAGACGTGATCGTAGCCGCTTACGCCAGAGAACTTCAATTGCGGAGTATACCGAATTTTCGCTAAGTCCAGCCAGGCAGCGACATCCTCTAGGAACAAGCTACCTACCACCGGCACCGCCAGGTAGAACAGATCGTTCACCGCCAGCATCGCTTGAACCAGGTTGTGCTTGCGCATCGCGAAGTTCTCAGCCGAGGCACGGATAGTCAATTCATTTTTTTCGAACCGAACGCCAAAACCGTTGACTGTCTGCAGCAGGAGGGCCTTGCGCTTCGATGTATCCAGGTCGCAGCCGGATGATCGCAAATCCTGGATTATGTACCCGCCATCGGTGATCAGGTAGCGATGGTCCTCGCGACGGACATAGATCTGCAAGTAGTCGTTGTGGCGGTCTAAGAAAGGCGTGGTGATCTCCACCCAGCCATCGACCTGCCGCAGAGTTGTCTTGTCCTTCAGCCACGCTCTATATTGTTCCAAGAGACGTTGAATGTCGTCGATCAAAGCAGCAGTCTCAGCCTGTGTGAGGTTAATCTCCGCCAACAGGATAACCTCCGATCAGAAGACTCCCAGACCCCGTCCTCGCACGCCCATGGCCTCATTTTCCGTGACGGTGGTGAGCCCTACATCTCCTCAACGCCCGCGACTTATCGGCCCAGGTGATCCACCTGCTTTGTGATGCCAAGGACAGTGTAGCCGACGATGGTTATCTCCTGCAACGGATCGAAAACGTCGATGGCGCCGCTGGGCCTCGCTCGGCGCATAGGTACCCTTGTCAGTTCCTGCCGCTCAGCCTCAGTCAAAGGTCGAAACGGCTGTGCAATAGCGCGCGCCATGCTCTCACTCCCCCGTCCCCTCGTCATCGTCAGGTCGGGAGCATAACCCAATGCCGGGCTATCTGGCAAATGACCCACTAGCGATTGTCTCAGACTAACCGACACCCTTCCGCTCCTCGATTATCGTACGAACTGGCTTATCTGGATCTCAAGCCTTTGCCAAACCGGGCGACCGAGGTGTACAGCGCCAACTGTGCAACACAAGTCGCCGCCAACATATTCTGCATTCACTTCCTTTTCGGCATTTCAGCAACTTCTCTATGCTATGAATCACCGAACGGATTGCCCCCCAATGTAGGGCTTTCTATGGGACTAAGTCCAAATGCGCGAAATCTTGCACCTGACATCGTTCCCCCGTCACCATTCCTCCCGCCTGCAAGGTTTGGTCTCCCAACCCATAGTCGCACGCGTTGGTAGATGGAGCCAACTTGTGAAAAAGCGGAGATAGATTCCGCCGGTTATGTCTCCTGACAGACGGACCTAACGTGCCGCTGCCACGGCTTCGCTATCACAAGTCTGACGGTGTACGCTCATCAATCAGCGAAAAATCGCGGGCCATATGATAACGGCAAAGGTTTCGATGAGGAACCGTCACGAGTTGCCTACACGCCTTCCTCGGCCTCGCGCAGTTCTTCTCCCTCGATTATGCTCAAAAGTCGATCAACCATCTTCTTAGCAAAAAGCCGCGCTTTCAAGGGCGTGGTGGCATCATCCAGCCAGGACTGATAAGCCCGCATCTGCCCAGAGTAGTAGGGAACCAACGATCCCCATTGAACACCCGTGGAGAAAGTGGCATCTCTGAGGTGGGCTTGGACAATATTATCGTCGGTACGCGCGAGCAACTGCTTGGCGAGCTCGTGGAATCGGTCTTGATCGCTAAACTCACGCAAAATATGGGCAACTGCTCGCTGCTGCTCGACCGACCCTTCTATCCATTCAGAAAGCACTTCTCTCATTTTGTCATTGATGGTGCCCTGGCAAAGCTGCTTCAGGATCGAAGCGCCCTCGATTGTCAGTCGGTTCATTTTGCCGTTCGAGTCGAGCATCCAGCCTCTGACCTCTCGAAGTAGGTCTGCGTAATCATCACGCTTCTCAAGCCCTGCGAACGCATAATGAAACTCGTGCGGCAAGGGTTCGTAGTCCTTGTCACTGGCTTTCATTTCATGCTGCTCCACGCGATACCGGAGAAACTGGAGCAGACCCAAAGGATCGACTTGACCAAAGCGACGCAATGCCTCATCGACATCGTATGCGCGATACTTGTCCAACCTGGTCATCCGAGCGAAGTTCCAAACCAACCGTCTGAAATCATTGGGAGCTATTTCCAGTATGTGAAAAGTGCCATCTCCATCGCTTCCATGGAAAGCAATGATGTCGGCAACGCACGTAAGTACCCAGTCGTCGGCGCCATCGGCGATTCGCCTAAGCAGATCGACAGTTCTGCCGGCATTAGCTCGCTGACATACCGGTAAGGCCCGGACAACAATGCCGAGAAGCTCTGAATCACCAATCAGAGAAAGCCTTTCCAGGATTTCAAGGTCCGCTTCAGAGACCGGCCCCTGAAACCTATAGTAGCTAAGTGCCACGGCGCGATGTAGGACTGGATCGTTGCCAGAAATCCATCTGTCAGCCATGTTAAGGGCAGTCGGCGGCGAGTTTTGTCGCAATCCCGCGAGGGCTGAATCGGTAACGAAACGGAGCTCGAGTCGTTCTGGTCCTACTCGCTTCAGCAAGCGGTCTGCAAGATCGGGCTTCTGCAATCCAAACCTAAACAACAGCGGTCTGACGCCGGGCAAATCATGGTTTTGAATCTTGAGTGCGTTCGCTACGATCTCTTCGAGGCAGTCAATGAACAGGTCAATTGAGCCTTCATCGACAGCATCAAATTGCTTTTGGATGAGGTTCTTCTGCTTTTCTTCGGAAGCCCGCCAATCGCGGTCATCATCATAATAGCCCGTATGATTGGCCAAATAGCGGTAAAGCTCGTGCTTGGGATCGTTCTCGATTCGCGCGATGAGATCGATCAGGTCGCTATCCACATAGCCACCATGCCGCTTTACGGACTTGGCCCAAGCCCATATGTGAAACCTTTCATACAGCTCAGCCCCCTGATCGATGCGATCATTGAAGAAGTCCATTGATTCCTTGATTTCTCGATTGAGAAATCCCTGCAACGGTGGATCGGGCCGACGGGGGGAATAGACAACAAGCTGACGGCAGGTGTCAATTATTCTCTTACGAATCACTGCGGAGGAAGTTCTTTCATAGAGGTCAAAGAGGGTTGCAAATACGTTTCTGCGGAGTTCTCCTAACCAAGGTATGGGCCTGATATGCTCCCGATGGATCGTGACTGTGCGATTATCTGCGGGAGATAGTTCGGCCCAATCTACGTCGACTTTCAGCAACTCCCCAAGCAACTCAACTGATAATCCTTCGCTTCCGGCGTCGTCGCGCAGCCACTGGCGAATCTGGCGAATCCCCTCCTCGTAAACGCGGATGGGCTTGCGCGGATCGAGTCTAAAGAAGTCTTTGATCGACTCGACAGCGTCGTGGCGCACGTGGCGATATGATTCCGCTGGCACTTGATATGTTGATAGCTCATACAGGAAGCGCAAGCTGTCAGCGACTCTCTCATACTTGGTCTGTTTCAAGATGGTCACGGCTTTGGCCAGCACCAACTCGTGTTCGACCGTGAAGCTCCCCCAATGAGGATCATTGACCTGCGTAGGCGGCATTTCTGGCCCGGCAATTACCTTCGACACGATGTACAGAGCGTCGTCTGGACGCAATGCCCCAAACTCAGCGACCCATCGTAGAACTGTGTTGCGCTGCGCGTTGTTGGCCTCGCCCACGAAATCGGCAATTTGCTGCAGTATATCTGATAGCAGTGCCCCTGCAAGTCTCGATTCACCTCTGAATTCAGCTTCAGCAAGGTTACGCAAAATATCAGCGCCTTTGAATGTCAGATATGGATCCAGGATGAACGATCTAAAGTCATACAGCCGTGTCGATGGATCAAAGAACCAATGCAACAAGACGTGGCCGGCAAGGGTGTCTGGCACAATCCGTAGCCGACTAAAGCCTCGATGAACAATACCCGCTGAGAGGAGCCTTGCCATCAACTGCTGCTCTTCCATAGCACTCAACCCGAGGTTGACGCGAATAGCTTCCCACAGCCCTTGTTCACTAGCCTCGATGCCTCCCAGCCCCACCAGGACTGCCAAGAAGCTACGTCCCTTTTGCTCATCTTGTACCAACACTTGGCTGATAACGTCATCGAGATACCGTTGAAGAACGCTATCGGCGTTCAAATCACTGATTTCCTTCCCTGCAACTACAAGACGCGCTGCCAGTTGCGCTATCAGGGGATTGCCGTCGGCGATGCTAAGGATTATATGCCGGGCTGCAGCGTTGGCAATGTCGAAAGGAGGTGAAATGAGCAGCTTATCAACATCGGCTCGCCCCAAAGCTCGCAGCTCCAGACTATGAACTTCATAGCCGACAGCAAAATGCGTGACCAAGTCTTTGAAAACAGGCCGCGTATTGAGAAGAAGCTTAATGCGACCAATGGAGGCATTGCTCAGGAGTTCGCCAAATCGTTTCAGATGATCAAAGCGATGAGCATCATCGACGACTACCAGGTAAGGCTGTCCCGGCAAGAGTTCTGGGATATGGGACTCGAATTCCTCTGCTTCTGTCCGAACGAACACCGTCGTCCAGTGGCCCGCAGCCTGAACCTGACGAGCAAACTCCACACATAGCTTGGTCTTGCCAACGCCCCCCGGCGCGTGCAGAATCAGGACGGGCGCTTCACCTTGGAGCCATTCGCTAAGGGTCTCAAGATCGCCCTGGCGCCCAAGCAGTGGCAAGTCTAGAGTCCCCAAAGCCTTGTTTCCTTGACGTGCGACGAATTCTTCAGGCGACATAAACAAGGGGATAGTGTCCGGTCGAAGACCCAAGTAA
This sequence comes from Chloroflexota bacterium, assembly GCA_016210495.1. The sequence goes on along the minus strand of JACQUC010000216.1, from coordinate 10,662 downwards.
TCTTGTCTGAGATTCAGGTACTCTGGACTTTCCAGCCGCGCCCGTAGCCATTCCTGGTCATAGATTTCCAGTTCCCAACCATATGTCTGTCGCACCCATTTTTCGTATTTATCACGGCTCTCTCCGGCTACTCGACGTGAGGAGACGAAAACGTAGCGAACAGGGTCAAGGCTGTTCTCCTTGGTTTTCCTCAGTTCTGCCTTTAACTTGCGCTCCCAGTCCTTCTGGTAAGAGAACTGAAAAACTATCCGTCCAAGATTGGAGTCAATTGCTTGACCGATCTGCCCGGTCGCGTCGCGTCCGCGATCTCCTGCACCTCCGATCGGGTTTATGTTAGGGTAAATAGGAAAGAGAAGTGTGCTGCTGAGACGCTCGAAGCCTGATGCTGAATCCATCGCTTCGAGAGCCGCGATTGTCTTGTTGTACATCCGTTTTCCCCAAATGGTGAACACCTGCAAATTAGACAAAGATGTCTTTCGAGTTCTGATGGCCGAAGGCGTCATCCTTAAGCATGCCCAAGATTCAGCTGGTCCCATTCACAAGGCTTGAGCAACTGGACTCCACGTAGAACCTATCTACCTTGGATCAATGTTCGCCAGGATGAATCTGATCAAGCCTTCGCCAGCGCGCATCAAGGCCCGAAGGCTCTCCTCCCGATTGAGGTTTTCGTGAGTGTACTTGTTAAGCTGCTGGTAATAACTGAACACTGCCTTAACCATGGTGTCCACGAAGTCAGCATCGCTATCACTTCCTCCGAGAGCTACCTTAATACGCGCTTTGATCTGCGGGCCCTTGCGGTTTTCTTCCGGTAGTTCAAGATCTGGAACAAAAAGCCGCAGCAACTGGGTAAGCAGCTCTCGCTGAGAGGTGGCAGCGTGACGATAGCGATCAAGTCCTCCAGTATTAAGCACTTGCCACGAGCCTCGCCGAATCACAATAAGGCAGGGATCTATTCTTCTGAGTGCGTTGTCTAGGCTCTCGTCACCAAACTCCTCTGTACGCGTCTCCGGCAGCGAACCCACATTGCTTTTATGATCAGCTTCGATCAGTTGGCGTAAAGAACCAGTGTAATGACTGACGGTCGTTGTGGACGCAGTTATCCGGGCTGCAAGCAATGGAGAAGGCACTATTGAATTAGAAAGCCGAATTTCCTCCACTTTTTCCGAGAACACCTGGGCGAAGGACCGGCTTACTGCATTCAACTGCGCCGACACCCAGGAGAAATCGATTGAGTGAGTCACAGATTCTGCTAAGCGAAGTGCATCAGCTTGAGCTTGTCGCAGTACAAGAACGTTGTCCACAGATCCTGCCAGCAGAAGGTTGGTCTGCTTAAGAACATGTTCGTACTCGACAAATCGTGTAGAGGTTGTTAAATACGCTAGGAGCGCTGCGTTACTCTCTTGGGCGGCCAGAAGAGGTTTCACAGTTTCAGCCACCACGCGATTAATATCTCCTGTCAGCTCCTCAAAGTAGCTTGCGGGTAAGCAATCGGGGAAGACAGGAGGAGTAAAGTTCAGCTTAATGGATTCTAATGCAGCCGTCGTGTTCAACAGGCTGTCAATAATACTTGGCTTCAGTATAGATGCGGCGTCAGCAGCTCTCATTACTTCGCCTGCAGTCCTCATTAGTGACTGAGAGTGTTTTAGCTCGCTCCACATGCCGAATGTGCGCTTGGCAACATCCTCCAGTTTCACAGTCGTCTTGACAAGTTTGGTCGCTGACATAAAGGTTTCGGCTTTGCCATTGTCGGTCAGTTGCCACACCCCGTCACGTCGATGGACCAAGCTAGCTGCTTTGAGCTTCTGTAACGACCGGCTCACCGACGGCCTAATGCACTTCAATGCATCGGCAAGCTCGGCTACTGATGTCGCAGGCTGAGCTTCCAATCTCATAAGTATTCGCATCTGGAGGGATGAGCGTCGAGCAGTCCCTTTCACCCTATCCACACTCTCTTTTCCTTGGGTGTAACAGTAAGAGTAATGCTACGCGAATTATATACTGTGGTAGGCATTCCGTCAAGGGAATGAACCGCCCTTGCAATCGCATAGCGGTGCATTCTCTATCCAAGGCGGGAAGTTGGTGAAAACAAAAGGATATGGAAGGCCAGCTCGCGCGGGATGTGAAAACCCACTTCTGCAGTTTGGTACTACTTGTCTTTTTCGATTTCGATGTCCCCAAAACCCAACTGCCCCTCCCTAGCCATCCCCGGCAGCGTTGGCTGCACATCGGGCCTACCGGTTTCGTCGGATATCGTAGGTCCCGACACGCGCTTTGCTTTTCCAGCGGCCTTCCGCTCAGTAAGTGATGATGCTCGTGACATACGGGCGGAACCGGAGAGGTAGGCCGTGGTTGGTTCTTGAACGGCGGGACGCCTGCGCCCAACTTCCGATCCCGCCCCATCTAACGACGACAGGGCCGTCACAGAAGGTTGAGGCTCCACCGAATACCGTCCATCTCGATTACGCGGCGCTAAGCCCAGACGGTCCCAGGCTTCGAGCACCAGACGCCTGGTGCGATACTCGCCGTACTCGCGAATCTCGCGCTCTTTCAACACACGGAAGGTCTCACCAGGGAAATCAGGACCGTATACATCGCTGGCGTCCAGAACGTACCGCAACTCATCGCGGGTGAGCCCATACAGGGCTGCGTAGTAGGCATCCAACTCGGCACGCAGCAGAGCGCGATGGCTTTCGTCCCAGCGGAAAGGTGGTCCGTCATACCCACAGTCCTGGGCGAACTCTCCCAAATCCCAAGCAGTATAGACCAACTCTAGGACGCGCTGGACGATGAAGTGCAGATCTGTCTCGATAAAGGCTGAGGGGGGCAGCGCAGGAAATTGCCTTATGATAAAGAAGTTAATATGTGCTCCGCCGACCTTTTGCCGCACCACGTAGTCAAAAACTAGGCAGTTCAAATTGGCAAGAAAACAAGTCATATACTCCGCACTGAACGAGTCATGGATTAATATCATCGGAAGAGAATTGCCCACTCCTACTCTCGGAAGGATTGTAGCTATCATTGTTCGCTCCAACCCTGTGCTCGTGACGTCGCGGTACACGAGCAGCCAATTTCTGTTCGTGGCATCATCTATTCTCGAGTTCACGTGTTGTTTCGCCACGTAGTAGCGTGGATGAACTGAGTAGTTTGGGTCCTGATGTTTCTCCAACGGTGACACAGGGAGCATATGGATATCTCCCTGCTTGTCTAAAGATTCGTACGTTGCATATCTATGATCAAACTGATGTGTCATTTTCCCTTCGTATATTGGGAGGCACGCGTCGGTTGGCGCCATCTCAAAAAGCGCACTATCGTTCGACATATGAAACATTGTCACAAACCTGATGCCCCAGGGATTGCAGTTTGTCGTTTCATTTATTATCACCGGTACACGGTCATAGATAGCTTTGGTCAACTCGGCATCAAAGCGAGTGCGAAAAATAGGACACGTGCGAGTATTCGGATTAAGAAGGTCGAAATCATGGGCCTTAAGTTGGAAATGCCGGCGGTAGTCCTTGATTTGGCCAGTGTTGGTGAGATAGAAGGCGAAATCGGCAACTGACGTTGCTTCGCCGGTGATCGTTAGCAAACAAAACTTGTAACGACCATGTCCTACGCCAGGGAAGATATTCTCCCGGTTCTCCAGATCAAATAGGCAAGCCAAAGTCGCGGAGCGAATTAAGTAGCTAAAAAAAGACTTAGTGGTATCGTCAGTCGCAATCCCCGTAGGAACAACGACACCAAGCCTACCTTTGCCATTGACGATCGCACGGTCGTGTTCCGCAAAGAGCGCGTACAGGTTCACATCGCCCACGGCCGTGAGAGGGAAGCGCCCACTGGCTCGAACGAACTTGCTTTCGGCTTCCGCGGCTCTCTTCGCTTCCTGAAACACCGTAAAAAGGCGCTGGCCCAATGCCGTTTCAGACAGTTCATCGATCAGCCGCTGGCGAGCCGCTTTGTTCGGCGCCTGGGCGATAGCCTCGTCTCTGTCGGCAAAAAACTCTTCCTCCTGCAGCTTTATCCTTTCCCACGGTGGATTGCCCAGGACGCAGTCGAAACCGCCGTCGGCGAAGACCTCGGGAAACTCCAGCGGCCAGTGAAAGAAACCATGCTCGCGTCGCAAACGTTCTACAACAGCTCCCTGCTGGAGTGAGAGGTTTAGCGGCTGACCGAGTTTGGCTGTGGTCAGCAAGCCGGTCGTTGGCGGTTCAGGTACATCAGGTGCAAATGGCCAGAAGAAGGCGGCTGTCCACACGTGCAACGGCCATTCGGCCGGCTCTACCTGCTCCCGCTGGAAGGCCAGGTACTGCTCGCGCTGCTCGGCAACCATCGTCGCGTCGGCTTGCGCAAGCTCGGCGATCTCCAGCGACTTCAGGCCCAGTGTTTCGCTCAAATCGCTCCACTCGCCGTTGCCTATGCTCGCGAACGAATACTGGCTGCGCTCCTGCTTGTTGCGCTTTTTGATCGCGCTGGCGATCTTCTTATCATCGCCTGTCACCGGCTCAAAAGCGTCGTCAGGCACACCCTTGGCCACCAATTCTGGCGTCACACCTATCAGGCTATTGCCAATCTTGATCCGATGGTCAAGGAAGCTGAGCGGCCTGCCTGGATCGTGCCCCTCCATCCAGAGGGCGAGCTTGCACAGGTCCACCGCCAGTGGATTGAGGTCGACCCCGTAGATGCAGTGCGTGATGACCTGGCGTAGCGCCGACCGCAAGTCCGCCGGCCCTGGCTCCGCGTCTCCCGCCTCGACACGGGCGAGCTCCTGGGCCAGACGCCGCGCCGCGGCCAGAAGGAAATGGCCGCTGCCGCAGGCTGGATCGCAGACGGTGATGCGCAACAATGCCTGACGACGTAGCTCAGGTGTTTTCACGTCTTTCAGTCGATCGGCGATCACCGGCTCCAGCGCGGACCGTATCAGTTCCTGCACCAGCGGCGTAGGCGTGTAGTAGCTTCCCGTCTGCTTGCGCTGGCCGCTGCCCACCAGCTCGAAGCGAACCTGGAACTCCCCGGCCACTATCCGAGGCTGCCGCCCCAGCAATCCTTCGTACACTCCACCCAGCTCCTCGGCATCCATATCTCGGTAGTTGACGCGTCGGGTGATCCTGCCCACCCGTACCCAGGAAAGGCGGCGGATGGCCTCGGCCAGGGCATCATTGCGTACGGCGCAGCAATCCAGATCCGGACACGATTCTGAATCGAACAAACCTCCTCCCAGAGCAGGCACGCCCAGCCCCTGGCGTTGGCCCGCGAGGAGCTGAAAGGTAATCCGCAAAGAACGCCACAGGTCGTCGTGGCGGTCGTCCGTGAGGTACTTGTGGGTGATACTCCGCAAGCGGCTGGCTGAGTAATGATCCAGGTACCGACGCTTGTTAGCAGGGTCCGCTTGGGCAGGAAAGACGAGATCGCGTTCCTCGGCCACGAAAAGGAAGATCAGGCGGTAGATCAATCGCAGCAGTTGCTGGTAATACTGCGCGGCAGAAAGCCCCCCGCCGTGCAGCCGCTCGCGCAGCTTTTCGTTGTCCGGATGCGAGAGAAACCCGCTGCCGAGAGCCGCTATAGCCGCCTCGACGCCATTGCGCAATTCCCCCATGGCGCGGGCACCCTGCGATTCCGCCTTGGTGCGCCACTGCTCCAGCCAGCACTGGCCTGCCTCCGTTCCGCCGCGGGGTAAGCGGGAGCGGTGCATAACCAGATAGATCAGGACGAAGTCCGCGTAAACGCCGCCCTCGAACATCGCTTCGAGGTCGAGCTCCACATAGGCCAGCCTGGTAAGCGAGGCGCTATCACGCAACAGGCGCAACTGGAGGCCGTTGGAGACGATCCCGTAGCTGGCATCGGAGACATTCAGGTACTCCTGCAGCAACGCGTGCGGGCTCATCCGCCGCTGTCCCGCTGCTGCCGGCGCGGCTCGATCCAGGCTCTGTCGGAAGCTAACCAAATGGAGCGGCAGCGACTCCGAGCGATGACTGAGCGAGTACCGACGCTCGCCGATGCTTTCGGCGGCAGCGCGGTACTCGACATCGCGGTAACCCAGCTCGCGCAACAGAGGCAGCAACCACTGCTCGCGAGTCTGCGTCACTCCGGTTTCAGAATCTGGCAGGCCCTCGGTGGCGGCGCGGAACGCCGCCCAGTAGGTCTTGGCTCTGGCCCAGGCGCGGGCCGCCGCCTCCCCTAATCGATCTGTCGCCGCCAGGCCGTACTCCTGGGGCTGGAAACCGTCGAGATCACGATCGCCACCGACGATGCGCTGGAGCAAGTCGGGAGGGAGAAGGCCACCCTCGGATCTGACCGTAACGAACTCGCCAGCCATGAGCCTAACCAGACCTCCCCGATCCCGAAACCTGTTTCAGGAGAGTGGAGGACAGAATCGATTGGTCAGGCATAAGCACGTACAGTCCCAACAGATCGATATCCTGATGCGGTTCCACGCGGTAGCGCACACCTCGCAGCTGCGCCGCCGTGCGTACACGACGATGTGACAAAAGCAGCTTATCAGCCCGTTCTCTGGCCACGTTCTGCAGATGTGTGTCAACAGTGGGCCTCATATTGATCACGTTCTGAAGCCAGTGCTGGGCTCTGCCGGCAATGATATTCTCCGACGGCTCGGCACGGACCAGCTTCTCCACCTCATCTCGCCCAAGCCAGGCTGGACCACCGTCATCGTCACGGAAACCGGCCAGTAGACATTCCTCGGCCAACATGGGGAACCTGTCTTCACCCCGCTGCTCTTCGATGAGAAAACGCGCTCGGAGCAGCAACAGCACGGTGCGCACCGACACGTCATTGGTGAGAACGGCGGCGCAGCGTTTCGCCACGGCATCCTTGGGTTCCGCCAGGGCGGTGTCCAGCAGGTGACTGGAGAGCGCTTCCACCAGAGGATGGGTGCGAGAGATGTAGGTTACTTCATCGGCGACGGGAAGCTCGAAGCCGATGTTCCAGTGATGATTGTCTTCGTTGGTCACCAGGCGGGTGGTCACGGCGCGAGGCAGGCGAGCGATATCGACCTGCCAGAGCTGGCCGCCTTTGGTTGGCGCGGCCCCCAAACGGGTGCAGGCTTCGATGACGAACCGCTGGACGTCTTTGCTGGTGCCCACAGCCTCCGACGACTCCTTTAGCTCGGCCATCACTTCCTCGGGTTTGAGCCCGTGTTGCGCAAAAACCGTCCTGGCGCGCCTTTCCCGGTGCTCGGCCGCTTCCCACGCCTGGTTGACGCGTTCCTCTTCCTGGTCCAGAAAGAGCGATAGCTGCTCGGGCGCCACATTAGGCCGCAGGAAAAGGGCCTCGAAGATGGCCTCCAGCACGGCATTTGTGTCCACTGGCACGGGCACATTCACACCCAACGTGCGGCGTATCTTCTCGGCCTTGCGCAAGAGGACCCGCAACACCACGCCATCGACCTGGTTATCCTGCCCGTAGATGAGCGCCGTGCGCACGACCGGGCTGGGTTGCCCGTACCTATCCACTCGCCCCTCGCGCTGCTCGTGGCGCGTGGGATTCCAGGAAAGATCGTAGTGGACCACGGCGTTGAAATGCTGTTGGAGGTTGATGCCCTCTGACAGACAGTCGGTGGCCACCAGCACCCTCTTCGGCACCCGCGCAAGCTCCAACACGCGCTCGGAGCGCTCTTCTGCCGGCAGCTCGCCCGTAACCACTTGCACGCGCACGTTGTTCAGACGGCGGGCTAGTTCCTCCCCAACGTAATGGGCCGTCGCCACATACCGGCAGAAGACGATGGGCTGAAAGCCATCCTTAAGAAGATCCCGCACCAGGTCTTCGGCAATCTTCATCTTGGGATCTGCCGTGCCCATCAAAGCGTCCGCCTGCCTGGCGAGAGCCAGTAAGCGGCGGCGTTCGGGCGAGGAAGTGTCTTCGTCGGCCAGATCGGCGCCAGGGGTGCTGTCATCTTGCTCTGCCTCGTCGCGGGCGACCAGGTCGAAAACCGCATCCTGCCCCAGACGATCCGCCTCGCGTACGTCGAGTTCGTCCGATCGATCGGCTCGCGTCCGCAGGGCCAGCGATGCGGCGGCTGGGCTGGAGCTAATACAGCGCAGCAGAGCCAACGCCGCCCACCAGCGAACGCGCTGATGAAACACCGAAAGGCCCGCGCCGCCGCGAATCAGCTCTTGGGTGTAGTTGCGGGTCGCATCCAACAGGCGTTTGTAGTCGGGTGAAATGTGATAAGGCTGCTCCATCGTCTCACGGGTGGGGAACACCGTTCTGGCATCGAGGTAGCTATCGATGTCGGCTCGCCGCCGCTGCACGAAATGGCGGGCCAACTGCTCGCGGATGTCGGTTCCCGCTGCATACTCGAGGTGAGCGACCTTTTGCTCGAATTCAGGCACCAGCAACCCGGTCAGCGACGCGAAAGCCCCTTCGTTCCCGGAATGCGGCGTGGCCGTCACCAGCACGATGTGCCGGCGCTTGTCCGCGGCCAGCTCGCGCAGGAGACTGTGGCGCTGTTGCTGGCCCGCGCCTCCCGAGGAGTCGTGAGCGGCGGCATGGGCCTCGTCGACGATGACAAACTTGGGGCATGTCTGCACGAAGCGCGCTCGGCGGCGGTCGCTCTTGATGAAGTCGATGGAAACTACCGTGACAGGGTATTCCTGGAACACAGAACGATCCAATGGAAGGTCTCGCTCCAGTGCCGTGATAGTGCCGGGGCGAACCTCGACGGCGGGCAGATGGAATTTCTCGATCAGTTCCTTGCGCCATTGCTCGCAGAGGTGGGGAGGACAGAGCACACAGATGCGTCTGATCTCGCCTCGATCCAGCAACTCCCGGGCGATCATCGCGGCCTCGATAGTCTTGCCCACGCCCACGTCGTCGCCGATGAGCAAGCGCACTGTATCTTGCCGCAGCGCCATTAGTAAAGGCACCAACTGGTAAGGGCGAGGCTCGACAGCGATGCGCGCGATGGAACGCAGTGGACCAGCCGCCGAGCGGAATCCCAGACGGACGGCGTCCCGCAATAGGGTGGCCGATAGCGCGTTGCCCGCGTGACGCGGGTCCGGAAGGGGCAGGCTGGCCGAGGCGACATCGTCGCCCTCCAGCGGTAAGTACAGCCCACAGGCATCTTCATCGGTGCCACCGAGTGGCCGCAAGCGAAGCGTCTCGGGATCGTCGGTCGGCAACACCACCCACTCACGTCCCCTGGCGCGAACCATCGAGCCGATGGTGAACTCTTGCGCGCTGACAGCCACGATTCTACTCCCCTCCCACGGAAGCTGAGGTGCCAAAAACCCACGAGAACTCTTGTGATTTGTCTGGCCAGGTTTCCGGACCCTGCACGCGCACGATGAGGCATCCCAGCTTGCTCAGGGCGACATCCGCGGCGGCATCGCGCCTCTGGCGTTCAGGGAACTGATGTGGCGCGCCGTCCACGTAGACGCACACGGCGGCTTTTTCGTAGAAGAAATCCGGCCGAGCCATCACCGCGTCGAGGGTAACCTGCGCTCGATCGGGGAGCTGCAGATTGTGCTCGTAAAGCCAGTTGACGAACTGTCTTTCCAGCTCTGATCCGCAGAGTTGGCGCAATAGATCCCGCTGTTCCTCCCTGGTGCGTCCTCCCGCCCCCATTTTGGCAACGCTCCTGCTCAGCGGCAAGAGAGTATCCTGTAGCAATTGCCGGTCCAAAGATGCGTGATACCGCTGGTTGCCGTAGCTTAGAAGACAGTCGTAGCAGGCCGCCTCACAGTCTTCGCTGGCGCGCTCGGCCCGCCTTAGGTCTGCCCCTGAATCCGGATCAAAGTGGCATATTCTCAGAGCTTCGCGGGCCACCTGAGCGAGCGCATCGGCTTCTTCGGCCAGTCGGACCAGCACGCCGGCGCCGCCTTCTGAAGCCTCGTAAAAAAGTATCTGATTGGGTTCATCGTCGTTCGGCAGTGGCTCGCAAGCCAGCTCTGAATCCTCCAGTTGGTAGTGCGCCTCAATGCCGCGCTTCAGGGCGTATTGCAGGCTCAGCAAAGTACCGCAATCGACGTACCGATTGAGCCTCAACACCAATGCGTTGCGGTGATCCTCCACAAATGGCACCACCCTGGCCAGTTGCGTCGGCTCGGCCAGTGGATCAACCTCATCTGGCGAGGCATTTGGCTCCTGCTCGCTCTTGCTCCAATTGCCACGCTCCATATCGAGGATAAACCCGAACAGATTCTTATCCCTGCGCCGATTCCAGCCGAGGTTGACGCGCCATAAGGTGGTGGATGGACCGTAGGTAGCGCTGGCTATAGCCTCACTGTTATGCTCGTATCCTACTTCTCGAGTAAGCGCTGAGCCATCGTCTCTTGTTCCAAACCGGTACACGGTCGCTATCTCGTAGCCCAGCCGCAGCCGCTCTTCTTCGTCACAGCTTATGCGATCCACTCGATATGTAGAGACGCTCTCCAGGCGCAGCAGACTATCGAATTTGCGAGAGTTGCCGGCATTCAGTAAGACCCGGCAGTGGTCGCAGCGGTCAACGTTCAATCGCTCGGCGAAATGGCCGTAACCGCATTTCGTGCAGAACACCGCGGAGCGGGTGCGCCCCCCGCTGTCTTCCCGGGGCAAGACCACCCGGCTGACGCGATAGCGATTGCCCTCGTGGTAGACGATAGAGCGCGGGCCAAACTCAGAGATCGCCACAAAGCGCGCCCGCGTCAGGTATTCCTCCTCGCCTCTACCCCG
>JACQUC010000218.1 GCA_016210495.1 Chloroflexota bacterium | reverse complement strand
TCCTTCGACGCAGTTAAGCCGCAGGTCTGCCTTGTCCTCACCCCCCTGTCCGGCGAAAAACTGGTTCAAAAAGTGCATCACGCGAGGCTTTGACATCGTGACTTCTCCTTACATCTTGACTTGGTACCTGTAAAGCACACGGGCAACCATGAAACGCAGCAGATGATCGGTCAACAGGCCGCACGTGCCAAGGGCGACCAGCCCCACGAAGATCTGAGCCGTCAGCATGTAGGTGCGGGCGTTGAAGATCAGGAAGCCGAGGCCGGAATCTGCCGCCAGCATCTCGGCCGAGACGATCGCCATAAAGGAGCGGCCCATAGCCAGCCGCATGCCCCCGATAGTGTCCGGCATAATCGCCGGCACGACCACGTGCCACAGAATCTGTCGCGACGACGCGCCTAGACTCTGGGCCGCGCGCACCTTCTCTATATCCACGCGCATGGCTCCGTCCAGGGTGTACATCGCGACGACGAACATCGTGGCGTACACGATCAGAAGGATTCTGGATTGCTCGCTGGTGCCCATCCACATAATGGCCACGGGCAGGACGGCGATCGGCGGCAGGAAACGGAGCAACTGCAGGTAAGGGTCAGCGATCGTTCTCACGAGCTGAATACGCCCCATCAGCAACCCTGCCGGCACCCCAATGAGCGAGCCGACAATCCAGCCGACGAGAATGCGATTGTAGCTGGCGAATACGCTGGTGGCCAGTGTGCCACTCTGAAAGAGTCGGACGGCGGCATCGAGAGTATTAGATGGCGATGGGAACAGGGCCGGCTTGCTGAAGCCGGCGCCTATCTGCCAGGCTATGAGGCTGACGGCAGCCAGAGCCACGTAGAACAGCACCACTCGCGGCGAAATTCGACGGCGCCGCATCGCTGTTGCCTCTAGTGAAGGGGTAAAAGCCGGTGCCGCTTGGGGCCGGTTCATAGGCTATTTCTCACATCTTCACATTGAACCGATACGCAATAGGACGCATCAGCAGCCGGAAGACCAGATCCGCCGTCAGGCCCATGAAGCTCAGCGTGAGCAGGCCCAGGTAGATCTTTTCGGTCTCCATGTACGCGCGCGCGTCCCAGATCAAAAAGCCAACGCCAGACCTGGCGGCGATCATCTCGGCCGCAATGATGGTCGCGAACGAGCTGCCCATGGCGATCCGCAAACCGGTGACGATGTGTGGGACGGACGCGGGGATGATCACCCAAAGCAGCACCTGCCGGTCTGAGGCGCCAAGACATTGGGCCGCCCGGATCTTTATCGGGTCGACGCTCAGCGCCCCGTGCATCGCCGCGATCACCCCGGTGAAGCCGGTGGTGTAAATGATCAGCGCAACCTTGGACTCCTCCCCGATCCCAAGCCAGATCAAAAAGACCGTCACCAGGGCGATGGGCGGCACGAAGCGGAAGAAGTGCAGGTACGGATCGAACACGCGGCGAACCAGGAGCACGCGGGCCATCAGCAAGCCGAGTGGAACTGAAAGCGCACTTCCGATTGTCCAGCCCAGCAGCACCCGGCCGTAGCTGATCGAGATGCTACTAAGCAGGGTACCGTCCCCCAGTAGCGCCAGAGCCTGCTGCGCCACTGCCACCGGGCTGGCGACAATCAAGCGCCCCACGATGAGGTACACCATTTGCCACACCAAGGCGGTGCCCACGGCGAGCCCCAGCATGGATACGATCAAGCGCCTGCTGGGTGCCAGCGTCGACGTTTTGCGCCGCCCTCGTCGCGCGGCGAAAAGGTCAGCCTCGGCCATTGCAGTTGCTCCTCATGCCGCCGAGACCCTCTCGTGCTCGATCTCCGCGCTGAGCTCGTTGTAGAGCTCCACGAAACGCGCGGTCATGCGGTCCTCGCGCGGGCGCGGGATGTCGACCTGCACGACCCGCTTGATCCGGCCGGCCGGCCCACGCGTCATAATCCCCACACGGTCGCCCAGAATGATGGCCTCAGCGAGGTCGTGAGTGATGAACAGCACTGTCTTGCCGGTGTGAGACCAGATTCTCGCGAGCTCGTACTGCATCCGGCGTCTGGTTTGCGCGTCCAGCGCCGCAAAGGGCTCGTCCATCAGCATAGCCTTGGGGTTGTTGGCCAGGACACGAGCGATCTGAACGCGCTGCTTCATGCCCCCGGACAGCTCGTGGGGGAAGCGCCCGCGATGGTCTGCCAGGCCAACCAACTCCAGGTTCTGCTCGACCACACGCTTGCGCTCGGCGGCCGGCACACCCCGCATCCTTAGCCCGAACTCTATGTTCTCGTGGACGGTAAGCCAGGAGAAGAGGGCGAGATCGCTCTGAAAGACGACGGCTCGCTCCGGCCCGGGGTGCGTGACCAGCTCCCCAAACACACGCACCTCGCCTTCGGTTGGCTGCTCAAACCCTGCCACCAGGTTTAGCAAGGTTGTCTTGCCACACCCCGACGGGCCCACCAGGCAGAGAAACTCGCCCTCTTCGACAGACAGGCTCACATCGTGGACCGCGACGTGCCGCTCGCCTCCGCCTTCACGTGCGAAGACCTTGCTTACGTTGCTCAAGAGAATGCCTGTCGTCGCCATATACAGATCCTACAGCTTCACGGCGGCAGGATCGACCGCTTTCATGGGCTTGGTGTCGATGTGCTTCTGATAGTCCGGAACCTCGTCAAGCCGACCGGTCGCCTTAAACCATTCTCCCACCGAGCGCAGATAGTCTGTCATCTGCTTATCCGCCACAAGGCCGTACGTCGTCTCCTTGATCAGCTTCGACGCCTGGGCCGTGTCCACTTTGATCTTGTCGGCAAGAATCTGCGCCGCCCGATCGTGGTTCTTCGCGATGAACTGGTTGGCCTCGTGCAGTGCGGCGAGATAACGGGTCAGCGCCTCTTGATTCTCCTGATCGAACTTCCGCATCGTGAGCAGATGGAGCCCGCTGTCGTGCCCCAGCTCCATCCCTGCGGCCAGAATCTTCACCTTGCTGGCCGACAATTCCAGCGATCGGGTGGGGAAAGGCTCCCACAGCGAAAAAGCGACCACCTCGCCTCGATCCATCAGCGCGACGATCTCGGGAGGGTCGGCGTATACCCACTCGACATCCTTGGCAGTCAGGCCACCCTTTTTCAAATACAGGCTCATCATATACTCGCTGCTACTGCCCTTGGCTGCCGCGATCTTCTTGCCCTTCAGGTCCGCCGGCCCTTTGATGTCAGGCCGGCCAATCACCTTTTCGGTAGCCTCGAACCTTGTGGCGACGCCAAGAATGACGATGTCGCCACCCCGGCCAATGGTGTTGTTGACGATGGTCGCGGAGGGCAGCGACGAGTCCACGTCGCCGGCCAGCATCGCGTTCACGGTGTCGACGCTGCTCGGCATCATCTTGATGGTGGTCTCGAGGTTCCGCTTCTTGTACATCCCTTCGACATCTGCCACGACGATCGCGAGCGAGCCCGCGCCAGATGAGCTCCCGATGCGGATCTTGACGGGTGTCTGAGACTGCGTGCCTCCAACCAACTGGCAGGCCGAAAGCAGCAGCGCCAGGATCGCCACGACGGCCACTGAGACTGTGACAAGGTACCTTCCAAGCTCCCTTTTCATTCTTGCCTCCTTCGCATCTTACTATTTTTGTCACGCGCCCGATCCGGTGACGTTCTCCCTGACTTGTCATTCCTGCCAACCCAGGGCAATCACCGCGTTCTTGATGGGTAACTGCCCCCCTACAATGCCAAGCGTTCATCCATCCCGTGCCCCTCCATGCCTCCCGTGTCTGCTGTGTTGCCACCGGACTCATGGGCGCCGGATAGCTCAGTACACGGCAGCCGTGCAGTAGGTAGCACCGAACCAGTCGACCCCCTCGCTAATGTCCGTCAGCGTCTCGAACTTGATTTCGCCCCACGGCGAGACTGGCACTGCCCCCGGCCTGGTCACGATGCTCCCGCCCTCTGCACATCCAATGACCTTGTCCGGCGCCGGTAGCTCCGGCTCCAGGTGCATGTTGCCGGTGCTGACCATACCTACCGCTTCCGGCACGTAGAAGTGGAGTGCCGGCCCTGACCCGTCGGTCCCACCGGCTTCAGGGGTCAGGAACACCGTCTTGATGCCCTTTTTCTCCAGAGCCTGCACCGTGAACATCGCGTCCATCAGATTATTGCCCGAAGGGGTTGTCCTCGTTAGTATCGCGTGCTCGGCCTTCAAAAGCCTGGCAAACTGAGAAGTGTTCGCAGCCGTCACCTGCTTGCCGAACTCACTTTCGAATCGTGTTCTCTGCAGGATCACGCCAAGGAAGTTAAGCCGTTTCCCATGTTCCCTGAGCAGCGCCAGCACAACCGGGTGATTCATCAAGCGCACTGTGTTCGAGTCCGTCGAGCTTCCCTTGCGCGCGTCGTAGGTGAGCGCACCATCTAAAAACTCGTTCGGATGAACGAAAGTAGCTAGCGACTCACGGACAGGCAAGCCGTAGTAGGATATGCGGGAAACGGGGGTGTGCCACTCAGTGATAAACCCCATCACGTACACCACCCGAGGCAAAGAAGGATCGACGTCGCATAGCTCGAAGACCTCCACACTCCTGGAAGTCGCGTCCCTGGTCGTCTCGGCCAGACGCTGCGCCACCCGGCACTCGGCCAATTGGATCGCGGTGTGCGCCTCGAGCTCGTTCACTCCGTCGGCCAGCTCGCTAGTCAGGACGACGTTGATGGTCGAGCTTAGCGGCGTCAGCGGTGCTCCCGGCCCCCACATATCGACGACGCCGGAGTTCTGTGCCCCTGTTCCCGTAGTGGCCGTGGGCTCGTACTCAGACGAGTGTACGACCGTCAGCCCGTCCAGTGTGTTGGTTCTGCCTTCCCCCACCGTCTCTACCGGGCCAAGAATGCCCGGGAACACGCAGCCCGGACCGGATACCTTCACCCTCGGCGTCACCGCGTCGCGGATATTCACAATCCTCGTCCTATCCCCAGGCACCGCCACGCCTATGTCAGCCGAGGCCACTCTTTCGTCCTGCAGGACGAGGCTCAGCAATTCGTCTTTATCGATTTCCAGGACGCCGTCATCGTACCTCGTGCGCCCGTTGATTCGAACTTCTCGTACCGGAAAGCTTGCCAGCTCCAACCTCATCGCAATACCTCACTGTCTCTACTTCGTTCTGGTAGGGGCGTTCGCGACCCCCTACCACTTTGGCCCCAAGCCATCAACCTCGAGAAAATCCTATCCAACCGAGAATGTAACGTCCGGCTTGAAGATGGTAGGCCCGTCGACGTCCGTTTGCAGTGCCACGAGAGCGGTCTCGACAATCTTCTTGCGCAGGCCACGGTCCGCCGCCGGAGGCAGCCCGGGATCGCCACATGGGTGAGGCACCTTTGTCCCGGCGATAACTCTGTTGGCCCCCATCTGGTGGCCGAGCTGGCTAACGGGCGTGATGAAGGCCACCGGTATTCCCGCCTTTTCGATTTCCCTGACGATCACAGCACCGCTGCGAGTGCAGCTCCCTCAGGTCGATACCATTATGGCGGCGTCGATACCCTCGGCCTTCATCGCCTGCACCATCTCCTTGCCCACTACCTGCATATCGGTGATTAGCCCCAGCACGCCGGTGGTGGAGAAGTGGTAAGGGTACAGCTTGGCAAACACGCCTTGTTTTTCCATCTCTCTGCAGACGTCAAGCGGCAGCCCATAGTTGGGATTTTCTTTCATAAACTGCGTGTTGTAGCCGCCGTGCATGACCTCCCACTGTACGTCTTGCATAGAGTTTAGCTCTTCAATGGAGTACTTGTTCCAGGCGGTGCTGCGAAATCCTCTAAACGCATCCGGATTCCCTGTCAGAGTGATGCCGGCCGTGCCCCCCAGGGCGACATAGGCGTCTTTGAGACTCTTGACGCGTGGTGGAATCGGTATGGGCTCTACTATGTCGATGGGGATCTCCGTGTCAAACTGCCCACCCGCTGCCCTGGCCAGGAGTAAGTCGACGGCCCTTTCCGCGCCATTCCTTGGCCTGAGCTCGAGCAGTCGCAGGCCACGCGGCATGTAACCGCCCTCGGCTGCTGACCCCAGAGTGGCACCGGTGGCCAGCTTAGACGCGAGCGCGGCCATTTTAGCCAGCGCATCCTCCATGCCCGACGCGCCTTCGGCTGTGGGGACCGCGTATACCGTTCGGTCCCTGTAGCCCCTGTACATATCCACGCCCGGGTTTTCCGGATGCATGCCGGTCACGCCCGGCAGACCCAGTGTAGTGGCCAGGGCGTGGCACGCCTCCACGCTGGCGAAGCCGTATCTGCCGGCTCCGAAGCTCGGGCCGCCGACGATCATCCCGACGTTGCGGTCGCGCGCGATCTCGACAATCGAATCGAGCACCTCTTTCGAGTGCGCTGGAAAGTAATTGTCGCCACAGTACACGGTGACGACGATTTCCGCCGTGTCGCCAAGCAAGGCTTGCAGGCGTCTGCCGGGGCCTACCGCACCTCCTTTGGTGCCCAGGGGCAGATCGGCCTTTTCTTCACCGCCTTCGCCGGCGAAAAACTGGTTCAAAAAGTGCATCAAGCGAACTGTTGCCATACTGTCTTCTCCCTCTCAGATCATGTCAGACTACTCGTATTTCCCCAGGACTCCGATCGCATAGTCCACAAACTGATTGTTCACAATCTTGCTCATGTCCACCTTCTGCTCTACAAGCTTACGCTGGAGAAACCAGTCCTGGGCGAAGGCGATTGATTCGATATTGGGGGTGCCACCCAAAAGCTCTATACCATTGGCAGGCCGCCTAGATTCTCCCGGACCCCGGCACGGAGCCTTAGTCACTCCTGCTCTGACAGACCCCCAAGGTTGAAGGGAAGCATGTGCTTGATCATAGCTCCGTACCTCTTGCATCGTTGTGGGGCCTTGATTAATCAAGGCCCCACGGCCAGCTTGTGAACCGTGGAACTTTGCGGTACACGCTCAGGATCGCATTAGTATGGTTATTGCGGCTAATCTAGACCTCGCCGCAAGCAGATCGCAAGACGTGAATGGTTGAGGTTGCGCGTTCGGCTGACACTATAGCACAGGGCGGACGGCAAAGTCAAGGGATTTTAGGGCGACTCCCGCAGCGACACGTCCCCGGCCACGGCGTGAAACACCGTGCCGTCATCCCGTCGAACCAGCAGGGTTCCATCGCCGGCGACGTCCAGCGCCAGACCGTTTTCTCGGCGTGGTCCATCTGTGACGGCGACCATCTTGCCCAGGGTGCTCAGGCGAGAGCGCCATTCCTCGAAGACGGCGTGCCTCTCGCCCGCCTCGACAATCCGGTAGCGGCTCTCGATCCCGGCGAGAATCGATCGAAGCAGTGGCCCGCGCGGCGTGCGATTTCCCAGCTCACGAGCCAAACTAGTGGCGATGTCTTTGATGTCCGCATACGCGCCGATGTCGACGTTCACATTCAGACCGACGCCCACGACGGCGAAGGCGAGTGCGTCGCCCTCGATGGCGGCCTCCGCGAGGATGCCACAGACTTTGCGTCCGCCTATTTGTACGTCGTTGGGCCATTTCAAGCTGCAAGCCAAGCCGGCCGTCTCCTCGACGGCGCGGCAGACCGCGGAGGCCGTGAGCATCGTGAGCAGGAAAAGCTCGGTGGGAGCGAAGCGCGGGCGAAAAATGATCGAAAGTAGAACGCTCCCGCCTCTGGGCGAGTACCAGGCTCGGCCCAGCCTGCCGCGTCCCGCCGTCTGTTCCCCGGCCAAAACGACAGTTCCCTCGGGGGCTCCATCGCCGGCCAGTTCCTTCGCCACCTCGTTGGTCGAGCTCGTGGAGCGCAGGTACACGATGGTCTTGCCAAAGAGGCTGGCCAGGAAACCTCGGTGCGCTTCTGCGGACCGCTCTCCGCTCATCTGTGATCGTTTCTAGCCAGCGCCAAAGCGCAGAAGAAGGGGAAGATCAAGAACACCAGCAAGGACAACCCGGCCACGAAACCCCAGTCCACGTCTCTGGCGAGAGCCACCTGCGTCAAAACGTTCGCCGGCGCCGTCACAAACCCCGCAATCGCCCCCAGATAGAGTCTGTTGCACCATCTTCTCAACGGCCGGGGCCTGTCTGCTATGTGTAGCTCTTGCTGTTTCTGATCCATACTCCCATTATACCACCGGCGCGGGACCAGTTCGCAAATGTGATGCCAAATACCTCGGAGGTTGCCCAATGTTGCCGGCGGTGCTGTCCCCTCCCTTCGCAAAGGGAGAGGGTTAGGGTGAGGGTAACTCCTATCTCTGCCATTGCCGGAACCACGCTCTTGACTAAATGCGCAGGCCAAGACAGCGGCCAGTCCTTCCCAGGAAGGACTGGCCGCCAATCGCTGATTGCTGAGGACTGATAGCTACTCTACACCTCGCGAAACTCGCCCTCGATCGTACCCTCGTCAGACTTGCCCGGCCCTTGCGGTCCCTTTCCGGGCTCATCGCCTGGAGTAGGGCCAGCCGACTGGCGATACACCGCCTCGCCGACCTTCTGCATGCTCTTGGACAGATCGTCCATCGTGCTGCGAATGTAGGTCGTGTCGCCTCCCTGAAGCGCCGAGCGTACGGCCGCGACCTTGCCCTCGATCTCGCTCTTGAGGTCCGCAGGAATCTTTTCCCCCTGCTCCTGCAAGGTGCGCTCAGCGCTGTAGGCCAGCGAGTCGGCCTGGTTCTTGACCTCGATCTCCTCTCGGCGTCGCCTGTCCTCTTCGGCGTGAGACTCGGCTTCGCGCACCATCCGCTCGACCTCATCCTTACTCAGCCCCGAGCTGGCCGTGATGGTTATCTTCTGCTCCTTGCCGGTTGCCTTGTCCTTGGCAGACACGTTCAGGATACCGTTCACGTCGATGTCGAAAGTTACCTCGACCTGCGGTATTCCTCGTGGCGCAGGCAGCAGGCCGTCAAGAATGAACCTGCCAATCGACTTGTTCTCGCCCGACATCGGGCGCTCGCCCTGGAGCACGTGGATCTCGACGCTCGTCTGGTTGTCGCTAGCCGTCGAGAAGATCTGACTCTTGCTCGTCGGGATGGTCGTGTTGCGCGGGATCAAGGGTGTGGCTACCCCACCCAATGTCTCGATGCCGAGCGTCAGCGGTGTAACGTCGAGCAGCAGCACGTCCTTGACTTCGCCCTTCAGCACGCCGGCCTGGATAGCAGCCCCAACGGCAACTACCTCGTCGGGATTGACGCCCTTGTGGGGCTCCCTGCCAAACAACTGCTTGACCTTCTCGACCACCGCCGGCATCCGGGTCTGCCCGCCTACCAGAACGACCTCGTCGATGGCCGAAGCCGCCAGGTTGGCGTCGGCAATAGCCTGTTTGCACGGCCCCACGGTCCGCTCCACCAGATCGCCCACCAGTTGCTCCAGCTTCGAACGCGTGAGCGTCATCGACAGGTGTTTCGGCCCGGTGGCGTCGGCGGTGATGAATGGCAGGTTGATCTCTGTCTGCATCACTGTCGAGAGCTCGCACTTGGCCTTTTCCGCCGCCTCCTTGAGTCGCTGGAGCGCCATACGGTCCTGACGCAGGTCGATGCCCTGGTCACGCTTGAACTCGGTGACGATCCAGTCCATCACCCGCTGGTCGAAGTCGTCGCCGCCAAGGTGGGTATCGCCATTGGTCGCGATAACCTCGAACACTCCCTCCCCAAGGCGCAGAATGGAAATGTCGAAGGTCCCTCCACCAAGGTCGTAGACGGCGATAGTCTCATCCTTGTTCTTGTCGAGGCCGTAGGCCAGCGACGCGGCCGTCGGCTCGTTGATTATTCGCAGCACCTCGAGGCCGGCGATCTTGCCGGCGTCCTTGGTCGCCTGGCGCTGCGAGTCGTTGAAATAGGCGGGAACGGTGATCACGGCCTGCGTGATCTTCTCGCCAAGCTTGGCCTCGGCGTCCATCTTCATCTTTTGCAGGATCATAGCCGAGATCTCGGGAGGCGAGTAGGCTTTGCCGCCCATCCAGACGTGAACGTCCCCGTTGGAAGCCTCCTTCAACTGATAGGGTACCAGCCCCTTGGAGCGCTGAACCTCGACATCCGAGAACTTCCGGCCCATAAAGCGCTTAATCGAGAAAACCGTGTTCTCCGGGTTCGTGATGGCCTGGCGCTTGGCGACCTGGCCAACCAGCCTTTCCCCCGTCTTAGGATTCACGGCGACCACGGACGGCGTGACACGTCCGCCTTCCGCGTTCTCGACGACCGTGGGCTCACCAGCCTCCATCACAGCCATACAAGAGTTAGTTGTTCCTAGATCGATTCCCAATACCTTTGCCATATCAAGTCCTCCCAATTATGAGTCACTTCTCGGGCTCGGCGGGCTGGTCGTAGCTATCCTGCTGCACGGCGGGCAACTGTCCCACCTTTACCAGCGTGGGTCGAATGACCCGATCGTGGAGCTTGTATCCTTTTTGCAGCTCCTCCACGACCCTGCCATGTTGAGGGTCGGTGCCCTCTTCGATAATCACGGCCTCGTGCAGCATAGGATCGAAATCCTCGCCCACGGCTTCGATGGGCGTCACGCCCTCTTGTTCGAGAACAAGTCGAAGCTTACGATCGATCAGTGCGATTCCCTCCAGCCAGGTGTATTGCTTCAGCGCCTGTGGAATGCTGGTGAAAGCCCGACCGAAATCGTCCAAAACGGGCAATATCCTCAAAATCAGGGCGCTATTGGCGAACTTCGCCTGATCGGCGCGCTCTTGCTCCATCCTCCGCTTGTAGTTGATGAAGTCCGCCTGCGAGCGTTGCCAGTTCTTTAGATAATCGTCGGCTTTCGCCTTCTCCTCGGCCAGCTCTGTCCTGAGCGACTCCAGCTCAGCGACGTGATTGCCCTCGGCTGTCGGCGGCGATCCGTGTCTGGCCGACAAATTGCCCTCTTTATGCTCTGCTGGCGATACGCCCTGCGGCTGCTCTGGCGTTTGCCGTGCTTCCTCGGGCATTGATCCGTCCTCCAACTCCAGGTATATGATAGGTGCAGTACTGGGCTATGCGTAGACCTCTCGCAATAGATCGGTCATGATGCGCGACAGGTACCGCACGGCCGGGATAGCGCGACCGTACGCCAACCTAGTTGGTCCGAGTACGCCGAGCATCCCACCCGCCTCTCCGACAATACCGTAACGGGCCAGCACCACAGCACACTCCTGCAATGGCGGCCACGTGTTTTCCTCCCCGATGATGACCTGTACGTCCTGATAGGAGCCTAGCTTTGGCAGCAGCACCGCCAGGATCGCCCGCCGCTCCAGGGCCTCGAGAATCTCCCGGATTCTCTCCGAACCCGAGAACTCCGGCTGCCTAAGCATATCCGCCAGCCCATCGTATACCATTTCGTTGTGGCTGCTGGCGTCCACCTGGCGCATTATCCGCACTAGAGCATCGCGCACGTGCGTTTCCGCGGCCGACAGATCGAGGGCCTTGCCCATCACCTCCGTCGCACTAAGTCCTTTAAAGTGCGCGGTCAGCCTGTGAGCGGCCTTGCTCAGGTTATCCTGCTCCATAGCCTCGGGCAGGCTCAGCATCTGCTGGCGCAGGTGTCCTTCCTGAAGAACCACCACCAGTAGCGTCAGGGCATCCTGTACCGAAACCAGCTCCAGGTGCTTCAGGCAGCACGTGGGCCTGGAAGGCGCCGTCACCATGGCTGTCGTGCGCACCGTGCGGGCCAGTATCGAAGCTGCCAGTTGCGTCCATTGATCCAGCTCGAGCTCCACCTGGTGAAACTGGTGGCTGATGGTTCGTTGCTCATCCGGCGGCAACTCTGAGGCCTGCAAGAGGATTTCCACAAAGAACCGATATCCCTTGTTAGACGGCACGCGGCCCGCCGAGGTATGGGGTTGGTAAAGGTAACCGCCACGCTCCAACTCCACCATCTCGTTGCGCACCGTCGCCGGGCTGATGCCCAGCGCGCGTCGGCGCACGATGGCCTCGGACCCGACAGGCGACGCCGTGACGATGTATTCCTGGATAACTAGATTGAGGATCGTACGTTGCCTGGGACTAAGCTCTAGCATCGCAAAACCCCTTGCCTGCTTAGCACTCTCAGTCCTTGAGTGCTAAGCAAAGAATAGCAGAAAGGATTTTGCGTGTCAAGAGTCTTGAGACACAGCGTTGACAACAACCTGACAGTGGATTATACTGCTGCCATCCTGGAAGCCTCTATGCGAATCCGCGGGCTTTCTTGGTGTTGTCTCGATCAACCCTGGCTCGGTGAAGAGCCTGCCTCGATTCATCATCGGCGATAAGAGTCAACGGTGCTGCAAGACGCCTGCGCTGTGCGCGCGACTGCCGGCCTCGTAGTGCTGCCGGCCCTCATCCTCGTGTTCACGTGGCTGTTTAGAGCCTTATTATCTTCGTAAGGAGGACAAGCCGATGCTGGGTCCATTGAAGGCTACGCGGGGTCTCAAGGGATCGCCATTTCTCGTAGTCGCTCTCGCCGTACTCGTGTCGCTTATCGCCGCCTGCACGCAGGCCGTGCCTGCCACGCCAACGCCGTTGCCCAAAGCAGTAGCTCCGCAGGAGCCGGCTGCCAAGCCCACCCCCGCCCCCGCCAAGGAGGCGCCGGCGGCGCAGAAGCCTCCGGTTGCCGAGAAGAAGCCCGTTGCGTTGCAGAAAATGAAGGTGATTCTCACGGCTGTGTCCTCCATGCAGGTGGTGCCGTGGATCGCCAAGGAGAAGGGCCTCTTTGAGAGATATGGGCTGGATGTCGAGCTTGCAACCGCATCCGGATCGCCCATGGCGGTAGGCGCGCTTATGTCTGGTGAAGCGCAACTGATCGTGGGCGCGCAGGACGCCGTCATCTCCGCCAATTTCGCCGGTTCTGACCTGGTCTTTTTGGCCTCTGGCCCTATTAAGCTGACGACGAGGCTTCTTGGCAAGACGGGCGTAACGAGTCCGGTGCAGCTCAAGGGGGGCAAGGTGGGCCTTGGCCGGTTTGGCACATCCGCCCATTTCGGTGCGAAGTATTCGCTGAGGCAACTTGGTTTGGATCCGGCCTCGGATGTTACCCTGGTGCAACTGGGTGGCCAGCCAGAAATACTGGGGGCACTCACGTCCGGTGCAGTTGACGGTGCGGTCATCGCCCCTCAATACGCTAGGTTGGCTGAGAGGCAGGGATTGAAGATTCTCTTTGACACCAACTTGGCTAACTTGCGCTACCACACCAGCGGCATTATCGCCAGAAAATCCTGGATACAAGGACGCGAGGAAACCATCCGGAACTTCTTGAAGGCCTACGTCGAAGGAATGGCCACAGCTAAGAAGGACAAGCAGTTCGCTATGAACGTCATTGGCAAGTTTACCAATGTAACGGACCCGGAGACACTTGCGGATTCCTACGGCGATTTGATGGCAGCTTCGCCCGACAAGCCTTATGCGCTGACGGAAGCGCTAAAGACGACCCTGGACGATATGGTGGACGAGCCCAAGGCGAAGACCGCCGATCCGAATCAGTTCATCGACAATCGGTTCGTGGAGGAGCTGGACAAGAGCGGGTTCATCGACAACGCGTACAAGTGAAAGGACGAAGATGACGAGTGCGTCGCTAGATCGCGCGGAATGGACGCCAACCGCGTGCAATATGTGCTACGCCCGATGCTCCATCCTGGTTCGTAAGCGTAACGGCGTGATGGTCAAGATCGAGGGCAACCCGGCGAGCCCCGTGGGCAACGGCCGGCTGTGCCCGAAGGGCGTGGCCGGAATCATGACCGTTTACGATCCAAACCGAATCAAGACCCCCTTGAAGAGAACTAACCCGGACAAGGGCATTGGCATCGACCCGGGATGGGTGGAGATCACCTGGGAAGAGGCACTCGATACCATCACCACACGCCTGAAGAAGGTGCGGGCCGAAGACCCCAGGAAGCTGCTTTTTCAGGCGACCACGACGACCTCAACCAACGTGCGGCGGACAGGCCTCGCGTTCGTCTCGGCCTTCGGGTCGCCAAACAGTTGGACGGCCGGCGGCGGCATCCACTGTGGCAACGGGGCGCACGTCATCGGCGGAGTTACGCACGCGTCCTGGTCCATCGTGCCAGACTATGAGTACTGCCAGTACGCCATCTATTTTGGCTCGAGCAAGGGCCACTCAGCCGGCCACGTGGCGAACACCAACGCCCAGAAGACCGCCGACGCACGAGCCCGTGGCATGAAGCTGGTGGTGATCGACCCCATGTGTGGCTCCGCGGCCGCAAAGGCAACCGAATGGGTGCCCATCAGGGTCGGCACCGATGCGGCGCTGGCGCTGGCCATGGCCAACGTGCTCCTCAACGAGCTGCGGATCTGGGACGCGCACTATTTGAAGCATCGTACCAACGGTGCCTACCTGATCGGCCCTGACGGCATCTACGTTCGTGATAGCTCTACCGGTCGTCCGCTGGTGTGGGACCCCGTCACGGACACGCCTAGGCCATTTGACGACGATTCCCTCCAGGATATGGTTTTGGAAGGCGAGTACGAGGTCGACGGAGCGCGTGTGGCGCCTGGCTTTCAGTTGCTCAAGAACCATGTGAAGAAATACACGCCGGAAATGGCCTCGGAGATAACCACGGTTCCGGCGGGAACGATCCGCCGGCTGGCCAGGGAGCTCGGGGAGAACGCGCGGATCGGCTCCAAGATCGTCATCGATGGGAAAGAGCTTCCTTATCGGCCCGTCGCCGTCGTATACTTTCGCGGTGCCCAGGGCCACCGGAACTCGCTCTATAACTGCCTGGCCATTGAGCTGCTTACGCAGATAGTGGGTGCAGCGGACGTGCCGGGAGGAACCCTCGGCTTCAACCCGGTCAGCTTCGGCCATCCGGAAACGCAACGCCCGCGCTACGCGCCCACCAGGGACGCCGACGGCCTGATGTTGACGGGCACGTGGGTCTCGGCGCACAAACCGTACCCACCACGCGAGCCCAAGCCGCCGCAGACGCTGGGTCTGCTGGAAATCTTCGCTTTTACGCAGAGCTCCACGATACTCGCGGCGGCGGAACAGGAGGAGCTCTGGGAGAAATGTAAGCTGCCGTACCGGCCGGAGGTCCTCATCAACTGGGGCGCCAACTCGATTATGAGCGTCGGCAATGCGCAAACCGTGGCCGATAGCCTGAAGCGGTATACGTTTATCCTTTCTTTCGACGTGTTCTTGAACGAGTTCACCGACTTCGCCGACATCGTGCTGCCGGACACCACCTACCTGGAGCGCTACGACCCATACGTGAACTTCCCAATCTTCAGTCACCCAGCCGGCTTGGGAACGTGGGGTTGGCCGATAGGTCAGCCGGTTGTGGCGCCACCGGGGAATGTCAGGAATTTTGTGGACGTGATGATCGAGCTCGGCGAGCGCGTAGGTATCCTTGAAGGAATGAACGGAATGATCAACGTGCTTTTCGACCTGCGTGATCCGTACAAACTGGAGCTTGATCAGAAGTATGCTTTTCCTGATGTGTGTGATCGCGTACTGAAGATGAACTTCGGTGAGGCGCGGGGCCTGGAATGGTTTGAGAAGAACGGGGTAATAACCTGGCCGAAGCGTGTGGAAGAGGTCTACTGGCGTCCCTTTATCGACGCCAGGGTCCCAATCTATTGGGAGCACTTCGTGCGGGTCGGCCGCAAGGTCAAGGATCTCGCGGAGGGTTACGGTCTGTCCTTGGACTACGGGTACTACGGGGCGCTGCCGGACTGGCTGCCTTGTCCCTCACACCAGGTGCGGGACCGCGACTACGATCTTTTCGGCTTCTACTACAGAGATGTGCTTCACACCAACTCCTTCACGATGGAGAACCCATGGCTTGACGAGGCATCCCAGATGAATCCCCTCTCCTACGTCATCTGCCTGAACGCCGACACCGCGAAGAAGAAGGGCTTGAAAGACGGCGATGAGGTTTGGGTGGAGTCGGTGAGCGCACGGAGGGTAAGAGGAAAAGTGAAGCTGACCGAGGGGCTGCATCCGGAAGCCCTGGGCGTCGGAGCGTGCGCCGGACACTGGAGCCGGCACCAGCCCATCGCGCGCGGTAAGGGCGTCTTCTTCAACGAGCTCCTGGAGATCGATCTGGACCACATCAACCACGCCAACAGCAACCTCGACCTCTGTGTCAAAGTCAGAATACGCAAGGTGTAGCGCACACCTCGGCATAACGTGAACCCCGAAGGGGGTGGGGAGACGGACCCGTAGCCGATGGCTTCAGCCAGCGCGCCCGCCTCAGGCGGACTGTACCAGGTCAGTGTGAGGACGGCCTCGCCACAGCACGCGCGCGCCACAACTTTGACGTCTCGCCAAACGAACAGGCACGCGCACCCTGAAGGGTTCGGCTACGGGTGGACGAGGACGCCGGCCGCCACTCGGAGGTTATTGACACCACTTGTGAACCGTGGTATCGTCCAACCATAGTATCCAATGCTTGCTACAATCCAGGGTAAGCA
The DNA here is from genome assembly GCA_016210495.1 of Chloroflexota bacterium. Next base: position 8,376 of record JACQUC010000218.1, on the reverse strand, counting down.
CGGACAACGTCCGTCCGTTCGGGAGGTAACGATGCCAGCAGCCAAGCTCGCCGCAGACACAGTCCTGCACAACGGCAAGATCATCACCGTCGACCGCCTGTTCAGCATCGCCGAGGCGGTCGCCATTCATCGAGGGAAGTTCGTCGCCGTCGGCGCGGATGGCGACGTCAAACGACTGGCCGCCGATCACACCCGCGTGATCGACCTCAAGGGCGCTACCGTCGTCCCGGGCCTGATGGACTGCCACGTCCACCAGTTGCGCGGCGGTGGCGAGAGCAAGGAGCTCTATAACAAAGTCTACATCAGCTTCATGAGCTCCATCGCCGAGATGATGGAGGCGATCAGGGAGCGAGTGGCGCACCTCCCGCCGGGTGAATGGCTGATGACCTCGTTAATGTACCGCGGCGCCCTTAAAGAGGGCCGCTTTCCCAACCGCTGGGACCTCGACAAGGTGGCGCCCAACAACCCCATCTACGTCTTCCAGTCGGGCAAAAACTGCATCGTCAACAGCTACGCCCTGCGCCTGGCGGGCATTGACCGCGACACCAAGGACCCCGACGACTATCCCGAAGGCTACATCGTGCGGGACGAGAACGGCGAGCCGACAGGGCATCTCATCGCCGGCGCGGCGGACCGGGCGCGGGGTGCCTGGTGGAAGGCGATGGGCAAGCCGCCACGCTCGGTCGGCGGATTCCTGTACTTCGACCGCGAGACCAACATCCAGTCGCTCAAGGCCAATATGGCTATGTACAACGCCAGCGGCGTCGTGGGCGTGCGCGATATGGGGCTATCGCCCGGCGAGATCGAGGACTACACCGAGCTGTGGCGACGGGGCGAGATGACCACCCGCACCAACGTCATTCTGGGAGTCCCGGTTCGATTCATGACCCTCGCGCAGCTCGAAGCGGCGATCCGCGGCTACTACGGCCCCAAGCAGCCTTTCGGCGACGAGTGGCTCCGCATCGGCGGCCTGAAGATGATCATCCAGAACGACGGCTGGTGGGCTTACTCGCCCGAGAAGGTCCGCCTGATGATCCTCGAGGGCAACCGCAACGGGTGGACGATGCTCATTCACGTGACGACAGGCGGCATCGACGACTCGGTGGAGCTGGTGTTCGACGTCCTGGAGGAGGCCAATCGCGAGAAGCCGTTCCGCCACCTGCGCTGGTGCTACGAGCACGGCTTCGGGCTGCAGAAGCCCGAGCACTACCGCAGGCTTGCCGAGCTCGGCCTGATCATCGCCGCCAACCCCTTGCTTTCATACTACGCCTCGGCCCGCTCCTTCAAGATGCACGACGTGATGGAGCAGACGCGCATAGCCAAGGTGACGACCAGGGACCCCTGGGCGCGCACCGTGCGCGACTGGGGTATGCCGATCCGCTCCTGGATCGCGGCGGGCAACATCGTGAGCGGCGGCAGCGACAACGGCGCCGTCCCCTACGACAAGGAGCACCCTTTGCTGGGCATGTACTCCGCCATCACCGGCAACACCCTGGCCGGGGTGCTTATGCCCGGCGAAGGGGTCAGCCGCGAGGATGCGCTGAGAATGTACACGATCAACTGCGCCTACGCAACTTTCGAGGAGAACATCAAGGGCTCTATCGAGATTGGCAAGCTCGGCGATCTGGTCGTCCTCGACGGGGATATCTTGACAGCGCCCGAAGAGGCGATAAAGGAGATGAAAGTCTCGACGACCATCGTCGGCGGCAAGATCGTCTACGAGCGGCACTAGACGCCACAGGAGGTGTGTAAGTGTTTGGAACCGTGAGCGCCAATTCCATCAGCATTTCTTCCGAGTACCCTGCCAACCTCTCGATCGATTATCCCGAGAGGCTAAGCCGGCTGACCACGCTGTTGCGCTTCATCACCCTCATCCCCATCTCTGTCGTGTTGGCCCTGCTTGTCGGCGCGAGCGACGAGCTGGAGACTCTGGAATTCGGCACCGCCGGGCTGGTCATCGGCCCGCCTCTGGTGATGATCCTGTTCCGCAAGAAGTACCCGCGCTGGTAGTTCGACTGGAACGTCCAACTCACCAAGTTCATGGCTCGATTCATGGCCTACCTGGCGCTGCTACCGGACGATTATCCATCGACTGACGAGGAACAGGCCGTACACGTGCACATCGATTATCCTGACGTGCAGAAGGACCTCAATCGATTTCTGCCTCTCGTCAAGTGGCTGCTGATCTTGCCGCACGCCGTTCTCCTCTTCGTCCTGGGCATCGCGGCGTCGGTCGTGACGGCAGTGGCCTGGTTCGCCATCTTGATCATGGGTCGCTATCCCCGGCGCCTTCACAGTTTCGTCGTCGGTGTGCTGCGGCATTCCCTCAGGGTAGCGGCGTATGCCTTCTTGCTCACCACCGACCGCTACCCGCCTTTCGAGCTCTAACGTAGAGCACGCTAGGGCTGTGGTAGGGGCGGTTCGCGAACCGCCCAAGCGCACCAGAATCTGTAATGGTGTCAGATGGCTAACGGGGCGACGTCCCCTCTCCCTTTCAGGGAGAGAGCGAGGGTGAGGGTCGTTCCCTAGGCAGCAATGACAAAGCAAAGGAGGTCTCTGAAATCCGTGGACTCATCTCTTGTCCCCCTGCTATGGGGACTATTGGAGAAAGTGGGCCTGGCCTTTCTACTGGTCTTTGGCCTGACGCGCACCACGCAGTTTAGCCAGGTCCTCGACAGGCGACTTAACGCCACGAATAGCGCGGTCCTGATCGTCTTCTTCGGTGCCCTGGCCATCCTCGCCTCTTACACTGGCGTGCCGCTTCCGTCGGGCGCCATCGTCAACATCCGCGACACCGCGCCGATGGTCGCCGGGCTCGTGGGCGGGCCGATCGTCGGGCTGGGGGCAGGCCTGATCGGCGGCATACACCGTTATTCGCTGGGCGGCCTGACGGCAACCCCCTGTGCCATCAACACGGTCATCGCCGGCCTGCTCGGTGGGCTGATCTACCTCTGGGTTGGCAAAAGGATTATCGGCGCCCATTGGGCCACCGTGTACGCCATCGCAATCCTGGCGCTGGAGATGATCCTGATCCTCCTGCTGGTCCAGCCCTTCTCCACCGCCCTGGCGACGGTGCAGCTAATCGCCATACCTATGATCGTCGCCAACGCGGTCGGCACCGGCGCCATCACATATATGGTCCGAAGCGTGAAGGGAGCGGTGAGTCCAAATGGCTAAGGCGGAAGACAAGAGAGACCTGCGGTGCCTGCTGTGCCAGGGCACCGACTTCCAGCGCGAGGAGGGCAAGATCGACAGCAAATGGGGCGCCACCGCCCACAAGGTCAAGATGTACATCTGCAAGAACTGCGGCTACGTCACCCTGATCGGGCTGGGCAGAACGATATGGGATTTCGATTGAGGCGCCGGGGCAATCCCCTCTCCCTTCGCAAAGGGAGAGGGCGAGGGTGAGGGTCCTTCGCCCGATGTCAGCGAGCTGGGCGACGGCCACAAAGGCTGATAGCCGAGACACCCTCACCCTAACCCTCTCCCTCGGGCGCGAGGGAGAGGGGACATGCCCGCTCGTGGTCTGACCGCCCTTGCACGGCAGGCGCTTCCGCCTATCGAACGGCCCCGCGCCCGCCTCAGGCGGGCGACTACGATGGCCTACGGGCGCCGGCACGGGTGCCGGCGTGGGCTGGCACCGTTCGAGCCAACCGGCTTGACGGCGAGACTTTAGTCCGCCGAAGGACACCCAGGCCGGCTATGGTCGTATGCAAAACGGCCGCAAACCCTGCCAACGCGCAAGGAGTTAGCTAGGAGGTAGGTAAAAACAATGCAAACAGGTATGCCGAACAAGCGATTGGTGCTGCTGGGACTGGCGATCGTGCCGCCACTGGCCCTCCTGCTCTTCCTTGGCGCCATCCTGGTCATTGCCGTCCCGATCGTCTCGGGCCAGGGCGCCCAGGAAAGCAGTACCTCGCCACGGCAAATCGCCGATGGGACGGCGGCGTCCATCGTCGGACCGGGACGGGTCGCCGGGGAGACGGCCCGCGCCGAGGAGATGACCCCCCTGGACAGGGATATCCTGGCGCTGGCGAAGGCGGCCGCCGCGGAGTCCGCCCAGGCGCTGGAAAGCGCCATCGACCGGGGCATCAAGTCCGAAGAGGAGATCTTCAGCACCCTGTACTTCCCAGTCATTCCACCGACTTCGCCGCCAACCTATGCCACCCTCTATGACGACTACACCGATACCGCCATCACCCCCATCGAGGACAGGTATTTGGAGAAGAACAAGAGCATCGTCTTCGTCGTTCTGGTCGACCGAAACGGCTATCTGCCGTCCCACAACTCCAAGTTCTCGCAGCCGCGCACCGGCGACAGGGAGGCCGATTTGAAGGCGAACAGAACCAAGCGGGTGTTCAACGACGTCACGGGCTTCCGGGCGGCGAAGAACGAGGACGAATTTCTCCTGCAAATCTACCGGCGGGACACCGGCGAGCTGATGAAGGACTTGTCGGTCCCCGTGATGGTCAAGGGCAAACACTGGGGAGGTTTGCGGATTGGATATGCCAATGAATAAGATGTTCAGCACGTTGGCCGCCAGGATTTCCCTGATCCTGATCGTGGTGACCCTGGTCTTTATGGTCGCGTTTACAGTATACCTGGTCCGCGACCGCTCCGATGAGATGGACGAGATGATCCTACAGAAAGGGCTGTCCGCCGCCAGGACCGGCGCCACGGTGATGGAAAGGACCCTGAACGGCATCATCGATAACAGCATGTTCAGCACCAACGAGGTCTTCGACCGCACCGTCGTGCCCATCGATTTGCCCGCCCGCATCACGACTGGGTACGCGGGCGCCTCGGAGCAGGCCCTCGCCAGCATTCGGAAGTATCACTATGCCACGACCCTGGACTCCTACCTGGACAACGTCATCCTGGAGGTGGAAGACGAGTTCCTGAAGGACCCGCAGATCGCCTTCGCCGTCCTCGTCGACGTCAACGGTTACCTGCCGACCCATAACTCGCGCTACAGCCAGCTCCTGACGGGGGATTTCGCCCGCGACCGGGACAACAACAGGACGAAAAGCCTGTTCGACGACGAGGTAGGCCTGCGGGCGGCTCGCAATGCCGATCAGCCCTATCTCAAGCAGGTGTACAAGCGCGATACCGGCGAGGTAATGTGGGATATCTCGGCCCCGGTCTTCGTGAAAGGACGCTATTGGGGTGCTTTTCGCATCGGCCTTTCCATGGACAAGGCCGCGGCCGCCATCGCGGACTTGCGCTGGAAGTTGATTCTTTCCATGGGCCTCTTGCTGCTCATCGTCGTGGTGGCCATCAACCGCGTTACCGAGTTCATGATGAGGCCTCTACAACTGCTGCACGGGGGCGTCGAGCGAATGGAGAAAGGGGAGATCGGCGAGGACGAGATCGCCCGTCTGAGCCAGACCAAGGGCGAGGACGAGGTAGCCGTTTTGAGCCGGGTTTTTGCCAAGATGGCCGCCGAGGTCAAGGCTAGAGAGACGCGGCTCAAGAAGCAGGTCGAGGAGCTGCGGATCGAGATCGACCACACCAAGAGGGCCAAACAGGTGGCAGAGATCACGGAGACGGACTACTTCCAGAACCTGCGGCAGAAGGCCAGGCAGCTACGCGCGACGGAGTCGAGCGAGGAAAGCTGACCTGGGATGATCGCCAATGAAACGCTCGATGAAACGCTGGCGTGCTAAACAGAAAACAAACAGCTGATTGGTGGCGCCCAGCAGGGCATGGATAACTAATACGAAGTCTAAGGAGGGGCCAGCGTGGCTAAGATCGTATCCATCCACTCCTTTCACGGCGGCACGGGTACGTCGACCACTGCCGCCAACCTGACGGCGCTTATCGCGCAGACTGGGAAGAGAGTCGGCGTCGTCGACACCGACATCCAGTCGCCCGGCATCCACGTCCTGTTCAACCTGGACGATAAGTGTATCGACAAATCGCTCAACGACTACCTGTGGGGGAAGTGCCCCATCGAGGACGCCGCCTATGACTGCAGCGCCACACTGAGCATCGATGGCGGCGAGGTGGCCGAGCAGGGCGCCGGGATGTACCTTATCCCTTCCAGCATCAAGAGCGGCGACATGGCGCGCGTTCTGCGCGAGGGCTACGACGTGAATCTTTTGAACGCCGGCTTTCGCGAGCTTACCCGCCGCCTCAAGCTCGATTACCTGCTGATCGACACGCACCCCGGGCTGAACGAGGAGACGCTGCTGTCGATCACGCTGTCGGACATCCTGATCATCATCATGCGGCCCGACCAGCAGGACTTTCAGGGCACCGCCGTCACCGTCGACGTTGCGCGCCGGCTGGACGTGCCGAGACTGATGCTGGTGGTCAACAAGGTTCTGCCCCGCTACGACCTGAAGGCGGTAGGCCGGCAGGTAGCGCAGACCTATGATGCCGAGGTTGCCGGGGTTCTGCCACTCTCCGAGGACGTCGTTGGCCTGGCCAGCGGTGGCATCTTCGCCCTGAAGTATCCCGATCACCCGCTCACCCAGCGCTACCGCCAGATCGCGGCCAAGGTAATGGGGTAGGGTGAAGGCGCAGCCCGCGTCACCCGTAGCCGCACCCTTCAGGGTGCGCGTGCCCGTTTGTCGGGCGACACGGCTTGCTATGGAAAGGCACTCAGACCACGAACGGCCCCGCGCAGGCTGAAGCCTGCGGCTACGGGGAGAACGGCCCCGTGCGGGCGACAGGAGGCCGCACGACCGAGAACACGTCGACGACAAGGAGGTAACTATGGGACTCTTCGATCGACTCAATCAGGAGATGGAGGCGCGGGAGAAGACGCCGGGCCTGACCATGTCCGACGTCCTCGTGTTTCCCGAGGACGAGCGCAAGCTTTTCAACTGGATGATGCGCCAGGAGCAGGTGGCGCTGGAGGAGGTCGCCACTCGTCTGGAGAAGGACGAGGCGGCCGCGCGCGCCAAGATGGCCGAGCTCATAGAAAAGGGCTACGTCCGCGAGATCGACATCCGGGGCGAGGTCCGCTACCGCGTTCGCCTGGCGCCCAAGCGGGGTCGGGATATCCCGCTCAACATCTGGGCAGCTTTGGACGACAAGGTCGAGAAAGAGGGGGAGAGCAACGAATGAATTGCTTCCATTGCGACAAACCGGCCAGCGGCGTCTGCCGCTTCTGCGGTCGGGCGCTGTGTAAGGAGCATATGAAGAACAGGATACCTTACATTATTACCATCTTCGTCGGGGATAAGCAGATACCCAAGGCCGTGGCGGTCGCCGACGCCCTGTTCTGTGGGACGTGCAAGCCGCAGCCCGAGCCCATCGAGATGCCGGAGCTGTACTGATGTTACTCGCTGCTGTCGTGGCCATCGCGATCCCCCTGATCTTCCTGTACCTGGTGCGCTGGCTGGACCTGTACGCGTCGGGCAGCTTCAAGATCGTGCTGGTCTCGCTCGGCTGGGGCATCGTCGCCTTCGCGGGCGCCTTCTACGTCAACACGTTCATCATGCAGTTCATCGGCTTCACGCTGCTGGTGACCTTCGGCGCGCCCATCGTCGAGGAAATCCTGAAGTCCTCGCTGATGGTGTATCTCGTGCGGCGCTCGGACTTCACCTACTTCGTGGACGGGGCCATCTACGGCTTTGCCGCCGGCTCGGCCTTCGCCGTGCTGGAGGGGCTGCTCTACATGAGCCGCGCCGGCGCGGGCGAGGGCCTCATCGTCGTGCTGAGTCGCGCCTTCTCCACCTCGCTGATGCACGGCAGCGCCAGCGCGCTGGTGGGCGTCTCCTTGGGAAGGATGCGCTTCGGGCGTGGCCTCAGCCGGCTGGCGTCCGTGCCTGTGGGCTGGGCGATGGCCATGGCCCTGCACATCACTTTCAACAACATCGTCAGCGGCGAGCCGGGATTGATGACGCTCGTTCTCGCCACCGCCATCGGCCTGGGTGGCCTCGGCCTGACCGTCGCGTTCATTATGTGGGGACTGGGCGAGGAGCGACGCTGGCTGCGCGAGACCCTGGGGCTCAACGTCGGCGTCTCGGCGGGCGAGGCGGCCGTGGTGCAGCAGATGTCCGACCTCGACCTGTTGCTGGCCCCCATCGGCGAGCGGTTTGGCGCGGACAAGCGCAAGCAAGTCGAGGAGTTTCTGCGCCTCCAGGCCCAGCTCGGCCTCAAGCGCAAAGCGCAGGAGATGACGCAAGACACCGGCCTGCGCGACGAGCTGGCCGGCCAGGTCGCCGCCCTCCGGGAGCAGATGGACGTCCTGCGCCGTGGCGTGGGCGTCTACTGCATGTCCTACGTCCGCTCCATCCTGCCGCCCGAAACCGAGCCCCTCTGGTCGCGCCTCGGCCAGACCATGGCTACAGCCAAGGAGTCGACCGGCCCCAGCCTCTGGGGCACGCTGGGCGGGCGCATGGGGGTTGGGGACGGGGCAGGGGT
>JACQUC010000213.1 GCA_016210495.1 Chloroflexota bacterium | reverse complement strand
TCTAGTCCCGCGTCTTGGCCTGATGACATAGCGACCTGGCAGCCCACAAATCAGCTTCGGCATAACGTAGGGCTAGAGTGGCCTTGATCGCCAGCATGCCATTATGCACGGATCTCAGATAGATTCGGGAGACTTCAGGCAGCTCGCCGCCGCTAACGACCTGTGGAAAGAGATAACCGGCCAGCCGATGTTCTTTGTCGGTCTGGGAGCGCACCGCGACTGGTACAACCAGAATCGCGAGACGGCCAAGGGATTGCTCAACACCTTCCTGGAAGCGGCGAAGTACGTGCAGGATCATCCTGAGACCGTGGAGGACGTCAAGGACGCCATCGGCCTGAAGAACCCGCAGCAGGTGGACATGGCCAAGAAGCGCATCCCGCCTGTGTACGCGACCCGTTGGGACGCCGACGTGATCAAGAACGCTCAGCACATCATCGACCGAGCCCTCGAGCTTAAGATCATACCCAAGGCTCCGGCGGAGTCTGTCTTCGCCATACCGTGACAGGAAAAGAGGTTGATCATGGCAGATGACCTGCGTGGCTTCATCGCAGAGATAGACGAGATTGGCGAGCTGGTCAAGATCGACGGTGCCGACTGGAACCTGGATCTTGGTGCGCTCGCCACATTGAATGGTGCGCGGCCGGACGGCCCGGCGATTCTCTTCGACAACATCAAGGGCTATCCTCCCGGCTACAGGGTGCTCACCGCCTCGACCGCCACGCCGAATCGCGTGGCTCACGTCTTCGGTCTTCCCCTGAATAGCTCCAAGATGGAGCTGGTCGGCCTCTTGCGCAAGAGGCTGCCTGGTTGGGGAAAGGAGACGGGCAAATTCGCTCCCGTCGAGGTCGAGCAGGCACCGATTCTCGAGAACGTGCAGTCAGGTGACCAGGTAGACGTGTTCAAGTTCCCGACGCCGATGTGGCACGAGCTCGACGGCGGCAGGTACATCGGAACCGGCGACTCCGTCATCACGATGGACCCCGACACGGGAGAGATAAACCTCGGCACCTACCGCGTGATGATCAGCGACAAGAACACGGTGACTGTGTACGCCCGACGCGGCACGCATGGGCGCATCCACTACGAGAAATGGCACGCCCAGGGAAAACCTTGCCCCGTAGCGGTGTCCGTGGGCCAACATCCATTGATCCAGAGGATATCCAACACCTCGGTGCCCGACGAGTACTCGTTCATCGGCGCTATTCGGCAAAAGCCGGTGCAGGTGATTCGCGAGGAGGTCACGGGCTTGCCGATCCCGGCGGACGCCGAGATCGTGCTGGCAGGTTTCATCCCACCCGGGGAAATGAGATCAGAAGGGCCGTTTGGCGAGTGGCTGGGCTACTATGCGGCCGAGGTGGCTCCAGCGCCGGCCCTCAAGGTCGAGCGCATCTACCATCGGAACGATCCCATCATACTCGGCACCCCCAATTCGCGACCTCCGGACGAAAACACCCTCCCGCGCGTTCTGGTGGCCAGCGCCGTGATGCACAACTGGCTGGATGAGAGCGGTATTCCTGACGTGAAGGGCGTTTACATCAGCGAAGCCGGGGTGCGACTGATGATAACCGTGTCGGTCAAGCAGCGGTACGATGGACACGCGAAGCAAGCGGCAATGCTGGTGGCCGGGAGCAGGCACGGGGACTCCGGGGCAAATATGACGCGCTTCGTCGTGGTAGTGGACGACGACATCGACCCGTCCAATGTGCAGGAGGTGCTCTGGGCAATGTGTACCCGGTGCGATCCGGTGAACGACATCGACATAATTCGCCGCACCTGGAGCTCCGGGCTCGATCCTATGATTCGGCGTCCGGCCACGGCCTTCTACAACTCGCGGGCGATCATCGACGCCTGCAAGCCCTTCGAGTGGAAGGACGAGTTCCCGAAGGAGATAACCATCAGCCCCGAGCTCGAGGCCAAAGTCAGGGCGATGTGGGGCGGCCTGATCGGACTGAAGTGATATGCCCAAAGATATGCGCACCTGGATCGGTCAGCTCGAAGCGGCCGGCCAACTACGCTCCGTCAGCCGCTCGGTGCACCCGCACAGAGAAATCGCGGCGCTGATCCATCAGTCGAAGGAGAAGTCCCTGCTTTTCAAGAACCTGGACGGCTATCCGGGGTGGCGCGGTCTGGCGCAGGCGCCCGCCAATCCGCGCCAGCTTGCGTTGGCCTTCGATACGACGCTGGACAAACTGGTGCCAGGGCTTGCCGGCGGAATCCACCGGCAGTTGCCTTGCGAGATCGTGAATTCAGGCCCCGTGAAGGACATAGTCCTCAAAGGCGACGACGTGGACATAACGCGGCTGCCCGCACATCAGGCCGGCGTCGCCGACGCCGGCCCCTACATCACCGCCGGGCTTTGCGTCACCAAAGACCCCGAAACCGGCGTGCGCAACGTTGCCTTTCACCGCCTGCAGGTCAAAGGCAAGAATCGTACCGGCATTATGATGGTGCCCCGGCACACCTTTCAGAACTATCGTTGGTTCGAGGCGAGAGGCGAGGCCATGCCCATCGCCATCTTCATTGGCCACCATCCCGCCTACTACATAGCGGCGGCCACAACCGGCCCGCGCGAGATGGACGAGCTGGAGCTGGCGGGCAGCATGATGGGCGAGCCGGTCAAGCTTGTCAAATGCGAAACTGCCGATCTCGAGGTGCCCTGCGACGCGGAAATCGTTCTCGAGGGTCACGTGCCCCCTCACTATCGGGAAGAAGAGGGCCCGTTCGCGGAGTTTCAGGAGTACTACGTCGCGGGCGCGGGCCAGAATCCCGTCGTCGAGTTCTCGTGCATCACCATGCGCCGGGATCCCATTTACAAGTACATCCAGGACGGCACGGGGATGGAGGGGAACATCTACAGCAAGATCCCGATGGCCGCGGCCATTTACAATCGGATCAAGGACATCGGCGGCCGCGTCGAGCTGAAGAACGTGATGACTCTTCCGGGCATCTTCGGCGTCGTGGTGCAGATGACGCCCCGCTTCTACGGCGAAGCCAAGACCGTGCTAATGAGCGTGCTCTCCAGCGAGTACCTTCATCCGAAGATTGCCATCGCCGTCGACGAAGACGTGGACATCTTCAATCACAGCGACCTCTGGTGGGCCGTGAACACGCGCGTCGATCCCGCGAAAGACATCGTGGTCTTGCCCGGCATGCGCATCATTCCCATGGACCCGACCGGCGAGGAGTACGCCCAGACCGGCCAGCCGGAGTGGCACCGCACCGGCGGCAAGATGATCATCGACGCGACCCGACCGCCGACCTGCAACCCGAAAGCCAGGGCCACCTTCGAAAGGACGCGGCCGGTGGGGCTGGGGCAGGTGTTGCTGGAGAAGTATCTGGATTAGGTCTGAACCGCAGATTGACGCAGATTAAGGGATTACGCAGATGCCGCATTTGGATGTAGTCATCTGCGTAATCCGTTAATCTGGTTGATTTGACAATGTCACATTCGAGCTTGGCGCTGGGCGGAGTCCTTCGGCGCCCCGATGCATCGGGGTCGCCGTCAACCCGCCTGGCAATAGCACGCCACTTCGAGGGTTGACGCGAGTCCTTCTTTGAAGGACCGCGAAGGACTCCCAAGGCTAGCCAAGCATACGGGCGAGGTGGGGTAGGGAACCTGTCCCGTAGCCGGATGTGACATTGTCAAGTTAATCTGCGGTTCAGACTCTGCGGGGGCACTCAGCCAATGTCTTGCAAACAGCCGGCTGGTTTGGTATCATTTGGGTACCTAAGTGATACTGAAAGCGTATCTATTTGGGATGGAGGTGCCTGATGATCGACCTGGCTGCAGTCGCAGGGCGCAAGAGCACTACGATCAGCGACCTCAAGAAGAGAGGCGACAAAATCCACGAGGAGGTAGGGCACGCGGGGAAGATTTACTCGTTGCGATTTGGCGACCACGAGGATATGGCCGTCGTCCCTCTCGGAGGATTGGTAGAGCTTGCGACCGCACATGCCGAGCTTCTCGAATTGCTGGCCGCCCTGGAACGACAGGTGGCTGCTCAGGCTGGTATCCCATTGCTGGGTGGTCCGGAGGAAGACGACATCGTGCGCGGGCGACTCTCAGACCCTCGACGTCCGGGCCCGGACGTGATTGCGGCCGCCCGAGCCAAGCTCGGATTGCGCTAGGCCGCCGTGGCTTACCAGTACGAGTTCGCCAACTCCGCCGAGGGAGACCTGGACAAGCTCATCAAGCACAATCCTGCCCTGGCCGTACAGCTAATAACCGAGCACATTCCGCGGATCGTAAGGGATCCCAAAGCTGCCGGCGAGAAGAAGACCGGTGAGCTGTCACATCTTCGTGCGTACGGTTTCAGCTTTCGGCGCGTTGCCTGCCGGATCGTGTACGATGTAGATGACGAGCGTAAGTGTGTCACCCTCATCGCGATAGGCATTCACGACGTCGCATACGATCGTGCCAGAAAACGATGACAACTACAACACTCGAAGTCACGCACCGGTCTCACCAGGGCTTGCGCCTCCTGCCAAACTGCTGCGCCGTTTCTGGAGTGCGCCCCGTAAGGCGGGGCCCTTCGGGGCCGTTGGCATTGCCTCGCCACCCATCTGTGGCGCCGCTGCCCTGGGCAAAGCCGAAGGCCCACGCGAGGTTCCGAAAGCGGCGGCAAGCCACCGCACTCCAAAGTACCGCTGGCGTCCCGCGCCGATACAGAACGCGTAAGCCCTGCAGGTCTCAGGATTCTGTCTTGCCAAGCAGAGGATTATGGTATATGCTTGGCGTGGTCAAGACAGTAGGCGTGACGAACGGGAGGTGGGGCACTATGTGCCGAAAATGTGGCTGCGCCGATTTCATCAGTCAGGGCCGCGAGGCGACGCTGGCGCGGGCGGTCGCGATCATTGACGAATTGGGTGTGACAGTCGACAACGTGCAGGCCTTCGAGGACGGCGAGAGGATCTGCGGTCTGATTGCCTCGAGGCTGGCTGGCGCCGAGGAAGAAGAGATCCGCGAAACCGCCGATTGGGTCTCGGGCCTGCACCAGTACCTTTGGGCCGAAAGGCACCGGGCCTACGTCGGTGCGGCGTGCCGTGTCTTCGACAATCTGCCTGCCGCGGGAGCTCCCAGAGATATCATCACTACCTTCCACCAACTGGAGCAGCTTTGCCGAATCCTGGGGGACGAAATCACTTTTCCGCCAGGCCAAGAGGCTCTTGGCGACGTCATCTGTGCCGTCAACCACGTTCACGACGATAACCAGCGGCACTTCGCGGAGCTTCGCGAACGCTACGGCCTTTCCGGGGTGTAGACTGGGGTGGAGAGCTCACGCGAGACGCGTCCCGATTGGGACGACTACTTTATGCAGATAACCGAGGTCGTCGCGAAGCGGTCGACATGCCTGCGCCGGCAGGTGGGCGCCATCGTCGTGAAGGACAGACAGATCCTGTGCACGGGTTACAACGGCGCGCCGCGCGGCATGGCGCACTGCCTCACGATCGGCTGCTTGCGCGAGCAGCTTGGGGTGCCATCGGGCCAGCGCCACGAGCTATGTCGCGGCCTTCACGCCGAGCAGAACGCCATCATCCAGGCCGCCTACCACGGCGTGTCGATCAAAGGCGGCACGATCTACTCCACGCACCAACCCTGCTTCATCTGCGCCAAGATGATCATCAACGCCGGCCTGGTCAAGGTCGTTTACGCGTCGGGTTACCCCGACGAGATGGCCGCCGAGATGTTGCACGAGGCCGGCCTCGAGGTTGTTTCGTTCGCCACGACTGCGGGGTAGACGGCGAGGCCAAAGGCTTCGTTGCCCCTTGACAAACGC
>JACQUC010000210.1 GCA_016210495.1 Chloroflexota bacterium | reverse complement strand
TGTGTCTTTGTCAATCCGGAATGGCCCACTTTGATAATCGGGAATGGCCCACCCTGGCCGTTGGGCCCTGTTGCGTCATAGACAGTATTACGGAAGGGCATTCGTCGCCTCATGCGATGATGTTGCCCAACCCGTATGACTGATTCGTCTCGCACCTGCTGCTAGCTGCTTTCGTATACGTAGAGTCTCTTCCTCAGTCCTTCGTAGATATCTTGTTCGGTGTATTCACGAACATGCCCTTCGTCGTCAATGGCCGGGCTGCCATACACTTCCAAGAGCTCCTTCTCCACCTCAGCCGGGACGCTCACTCTGAAGTTTGCCAGGATTCTTCTTAGTTCTTTCCTTGTCAGTAGCATCGATCTCCTCCACGCTTTGTATCTGTACTAACCCGCCTTCTGGCATGCCGGTTATCTGTTTATCGATCACCCCTTTCCCTTCCGCCTCTCCAGGGTCCTCCGAAAGCGGTACGACTCAGTGCCGGTCTCGATGATGTGAGCCCGGTCAGTGATGCGATCCAAGAGGGCTTTGCACAATCGGGCATTGGGGATCACCTGGGTCCACTCTGAGAAGGGCAAATTCGTCGTCATGATGATGGCCGCTTTCTCCGAGCGGTCGGCGACTACCTGGAAGAGGAACTCCGCCCCGATCTCCGCCAGGGGCACGTAACCCACCTCATCAATGGCGATCAGGTCGTAGCGCTCCCAGCGCGCCAGTATGCGCCGGAGCCCGAGCTGCTGCTTGGCCTCGACCAGCTCGTTGACCAGGCCGGCAGCCGTGGTAAAGCGTACCCGCCGTTTCTGCCGGCAGGCTGCTACGCACAACCCCGTCAAGAGGTGCGTTTTCCCCGTCCCGCAATCACCAATGAATACCACCGGCTCCGCTCGCTCGATGTAGTCTCCCTGGGCCAGCTCCATGATCTTGGTTGCCGGGATTGATGGTGCCTTCCGGAAGTCGAACTCCTCCAGCGTCTTGATCTTCGGCAGATGGGCTTCCTGTATCCGCCGCGTGATACACCGCTGTTCCCGCTCCTCCAGTTCAGCCGAGAGCAGCGCTTCAAGGTAGCCCAGGTATCCCTGATGCTCACGCTCGGCCTCTTGCGCCAGCCGGGTGCATTGCCCGCCAACCGTTGGCAGATGAAGCAGCTTGCAGTGTTGCTTGATGGCGCTCTCCTCAAGCGCCGCTGACGCCGGGCTCATCGTGCCGGACCTCCGACGAGCAGTTGATCGTAGTCGGTAACTGCCGGCAACGGGCGCTCAAAGGCCGCCAGGACTCCGACCGAGAGCGGGGCGGGTGTGACCCGCTCCAGTTGGTGGGCGGTCAGCAGGTAGCGCACCGCCGCACTGTCGCCACATCCCAGAGCCAGGGCTTCTTCCACCGCCCAACGCAGCTTCTCCTGGCCATAGGTGCGGCCCAACTGCAGCAGCTCGATCATCGCCCTGGTCCCCTTCTGGCGGCCGTGTCGCTCCATAAGCCCTTGCCAGAAGCGGTCGTAGCTCTGGGGCCAGAGCCCACGTTCGCGCCACTGGGCCAGTGGCTTGCTACCAGGGAATGCCCCAGGTTTGCGTTCCAGTACATCCAGGTAGTGTTCCAGGTTGAAGATCTCCTGGTGGCGCCCGTAGCAGCGCTCGTGGCTGGCAACACAGCGCCCCTCGTACCACACCTCCACAGCTGTCGGAGCGATCCTGGCCTGAACGACCGCTCCAGAGCGCACCGGGACCGAGTAGGCGTTGGTCCGCACCTTGACGCAGCCGATGCCGTTCACCGTGGGGAACGCCACTTCCGTGATATCGAAGTCCTCCTCGGCTAGCGGCAACAGGTGCTCCCGCTCTATCAGCATGGCGCTGCCTACCGTCTGATCGTGTCCGGCAATGACCCGCCCTTCATCCTGACGGCAGCCTTCCAGGAGCTGGGCGTTTAGCTCGGCCAGGTCCCCTGCCTTGGGCACCGGCACCCAGTGGTTGCGACGGAAGGTCCCCACCTCGTTCTCCGCGCCACCCTTCTCGTGGGCCTCGGCGGGGGTACAGAACTCCGACTGGAACCTCCAGTGGGAGCGGAAGGCGATGAACCGGGAGGTCTCCTCCCGCTGGTAACCCCGCAGGATCTTCTTCACTGCCAGAGGCAGGTTGTCGTAGCGTAGACGGCGGAAGACGCCTCCGAAGTAATGGAAGCCCAGCTGATGGGCTTCCAGGAAGGCTTGCTGAGTGGGCCGGTAGTAGGCCCGGTGGAAGGATCCTCCGCTGGCCATGCTGCGCAGCACGAACACTTGCAGCTTCTGACGTTCCCCCCCCAGGTCGGCCTCGGCCTCATACCAGTCAACCTGGGCTTCATCTCCCCAGGCATAGCTCTGGGGGACGAAGGTCCCACGAGCATCCAGACCCAGGGCACGCTTGCGCTTACGGACATACTTGCGAACTGTCGATTCTGCTACCTGAGCTTCGGGATGCTCTTTGCTGATACGGACATAGATCCGGTGCGCCGTATGCCGCTGCTTGCGCGGCGCTTTACGGTCGGCTTCCAGAATCCCATCGATGAAGTCCACTACCGGCCCTAAGCGGGGGCGGGGCCTCTCCGGAGGCGGTTTCTGGACCGGCACTGCGCTCCTCAGTGCCTCACGCACCATCCGCCGGTGCACTCCCAACTTGCGGGCAACACCCTTGATCGTTCCAATCCCAAACTCGTATTCCCGTCTGATCGCTTCGAATAG
>JACQUC010000212.1 GCA_016210495.1 Chloroflexota bacterium | reverse complement strand
CCGTGTCTCCGTGCCTTCGTGGTTTCGTACCGTTTCGTACCTCTACCGCCCCTTCTGACTTAGCTGCTCCGCGAAGTCGGCGATCCGTTCCGGGTTTACCTTGTCGGCAAAGCCATCGTAAGTAAGGCTGATCCAGGGCTTGTTGCCGTGCTGCTTCGATATCTGCTCGGACATGGCGGCCACGATGCTGCCTGGCATGCATCCGTGCGGCATCACCGAGATAACGCCCGCGTAGCGCGGGTCGCGCATCTGGCGAATCCCACTGCCCAGCGAGAGCACGGCCTCGCTCCCGTTTCTACTCGGCAGGTGCTCCGACGAAGTCGCCAGCAGCTCTCTTACGCTGGGCTCCGGCTCGTGAATCGCCCGTTTGACCCACGACGCCAGTCGGTTTTCATAGTAGTCGGTCGCCAGCTTCCTCAACCCACCCCTCAGAATCCTGCGCCACTCCCTGTTCTCCCACGCCTCCTCCAAGTTTCGCAGGGTGGTGTACTTGATCCATTCGGCCATCGGCGAAACCTCGACCTCGAGGCCGCTTTCCTCGCAAAGCGCCACCAGGTCCTTGTTGCAAAACCTGTTGGCGCGCAGGTAAATCTCGCCGTTGATTCCCACCAGCGGGCGCCTCGGCAAGGATGGATCACGCAGGCCCAGGAACGTTGCCTCCGCCTCGCGCAGCACAGGCTGGATGGGCCGGTGGGTCTCGACCGCCTCAGTCAGGCGCCGCAGACACTCCTCATAGTACTGGTTGGTCTGGCCG
This sequence comes from Chloroflexota bacterium, assembly GCA_016210495.1. Next base: position 5,536 of record JACQUC010000212.1, on the reverse strand, counting down.
CGCTGTCGCTCGTACGGGCGAGTTACCCACAGCATGCGCTGCAAGAGGTCCACGGCCACGACCCCCTGCCAGGCTATCAACTCGAACTTCTGCCCCAGTCCCAGGTCAGAATAGGCGTTGTTCGAGACCGTCGTCAGTATCTCCAGCGGGATGCCGCGGTCGTTGAGGATCTTCTGCTGCTCCTGCGCGTATTTCCCCAGGCGACAGGGGCCGTAGGAGCCGGCCATCAGCGCCCGCGCGTTTCTAGGCAGAGTGCCGTCGTCGGCCATGCGCAGGAACACCCCCAGCGAATCCCTGAAGGGCAAGCACTCCTTGCCGCTGGTGAAGTCGCGGCTAAGGGCCATGCTGCGCTCGTCCGATTCGGGCAGCACCTGCGCATTGACGCCAAAACGCCTCATAGCCGCCGCCACGACCTCGGCGTGATCCGCCATGCGGGCAATCAACACGTTCTCGCCGGTTCGCACCGAAGTGGGCACCCGGCGCGTGTAGCTGGCCGGATCGCTGGTCGACTGTAGTCCGGCGCGTCTGTAGCTCCTGATGGTGTCCACCAGCGCCTCCAGGCGCGTGATGTAACCGGCTTCGGCGGCGTGCTCATCTATTTCGATATGCCCCAGAGGCTTGCCACCCATGATGTCTTCGACGATGTTTTCGATGAACGAGTTTGGGCCGCAGCCGAAGTTGGTCAGGAAAAGCCCAAATAGCTGCGGGTTCTCGGCGACGATCCTCGCCCCAGCCAGGATCTTGCGCTCGTAGTTCCAGTAGGGGCGGTCGGTTATCTCCCTGACGTCCACGCGCTCTAGCGGCAGAAAGTCCAGGGGGATGGGCACCACCCCCAGTCGGCTCAGCTCCTGTGCCATAGCCAGATTGGCTCCCGCGTCCTGCGCATTGTAGGCCCGCGACAGCAGCACCACGCCTATCGCCTCTGGGTTGTCCGCCATTTCGTCCAGTATGCGACTGCCCGCCTCTCGTGCCCGCACCTCGAACGCGCGCTGCCACGCCAGGCCCTCGCGGATTGCCCTCTGTCCTTCCCGCTCGTCGAACCCCAGCCGCTGCGCCACCCCGACGAAGCTGCGCATCACCGCTGCATCGCCACGGGAGAAGTCGATGACCGGGTCCAGCAGCTTATCGCCCAGGCCGAAGACCGAGCGCACGATATATGGTGCGCTCTGCACCAGCGGGCACGAATAGCGCTGGTCGGTATCCCCGTCTTTCTTGTCCATCCGAATAGCGTTGGGAATGAGAATGTACTCGGCGCCTTCCTTTAGCAGCTCAGCGACGTGACCGTGCAGCAGCTTGATCGGGAAACAGCTATCCGTGTAAGCGTGCTCCACCGATTTCTCGATTATCCGCTTGTTCGTTGGCGACGAGTATCTCACATTTACACCGAGCGCCTCGAGAAAGCCCGTTAGCAGTGGCGCCAGATCGTGCGCCAGCAACGCCCGCGGCACGCCGACAAGCGTAGCCGCTGCTCGTGGTGCGTGGCTGTACTCTGACGTACCCGACGGAGCCGACCGATCTGCCGCCGCATTTTCCAACGTGCGCGGCCCCTGGCCCCTGGTGCCCGTTCCCCCCTCCCCGAACAGCAGCCTCTCCCTGGTCGCAAACGGCGTTGCCGCCAGGCTGGCCTTCGTCTGCAGTGCACCGGCGTCGTACAGATCGCAGCGCGAGCCGTAGAAAAGCCGTTCTCCTGTGTCCGTCGTCATCGCGCTGATGGCGCAGGTATGCTCGCACTGGTGGCAATTGAAGTTGGTCAGCTTGTAGCTGGCCTCGGCAACTTTCGAGAATCCCCTGAATCTCGACTCGGCGTCGGCGGGTGTGGCCTCCATCGCCAGCAGCGCCGCGCCGATGGCGCCCGTCACCTCCTTGTGCTCAGGCACGACGTAGGTCTTTCCCGGCAGCTCGGCCTTGAAGGCCGATACCACCGCCTCATTATAGAAAACCGCGCCCGTCAGGAAGACGTGGTCCCCAATGCGCCGCCCCGCGACCACCTTCGAGATGTAGTTCTTGGCCAGCGACAGGGCCAGACTGGCCACGATCACTTCCGTGGCCACCCCGGCGTGCTGCGCCGAGGTCACTGCCTGGCTCATGAAGGCCGTGCACTTCTCTCCCAGGTCCATCTGATTCGTGGCGTCGAACGCCAGGCGGGCAAACTCGCCCGTACGCGTCGAGATGCCCAGTTGCTCGGCCAGCTCGTCGATGAAGCTCCCCGTTCCCGCCGCGCACGCCTTGTTCATCTGGTAGTCCAGCGCCGTGCCATTCTCCAGGTACACGAACTTCGAATCCTGCCCGCCCAGCTCGAAGATGGTGTTCACCCGGGGATCGATTTGCAGCGCGGCCCTGGTCTGGGCGGTGATCTCGTTCTTGATCAAATCGGCCCCGATGAAGCTGCCGACCAGGTAGCGGCCCGAGCCCGTGACGCCGGCGGCCCTGACCCGCACCTTACCCTCGACCTCGGGCGCCAGGTTCGCCATTACCTTCTTGACCGCTTCCAGCGGCTGTCCCGCCGTCATCAGATAGCTCTTGGCCAGCACCTGGCCAGTTCGGCTTATCACCGCCGCTTTCGTGCTGGTGGAGCCCACGTCCACTCCGAGATAGACGTCCAACAACTCGGGTCCGAAGTCCCAGGGCTTCCAGCCATCCACCGTGACCACCGGCTCCAGGTTGCGCGGGATGAAGAAAACCTCCGTGTCCCCGGCCTGCATGGGGTGAAGCTCGCCTGGGGCCGCCGAGGCGCCCCTGGCCAGCAGCGCCGCGCCGATAGCCCCACGGTCGGCGTATCTGTCCGGCACGATCACCTGCTGCCGGCCCAGGGCCACTGACAGGGCGTGGATGACGCCGCCGTTGGCCGCTACCCCCCCGATACAGTAAACCGGAGGCGCGAACTCCTCCCTCCACTGCGCCTGAACCATCTGGGCGATGCTGGCCGAGAGTCCTGCCAGCATCGCCGGGACCGGCCACCCCTTTTGCTGCAGGTGTATCAGGTCCGACTTGGCGAACACGCTGCACCGCGCGGCAACACGCGGCGGAGACTGCTGCCATTCCAGCGCAAGCTTCCCGAACTCTTCGATGGCGATCCCCAGGCGCGACGCCTGCTGCTCCAGAAATCTGCCCGTGCCGGCGGCGCACAAAGGCGAGCGCGTCACCCGCCACGATCCCCTATCGATGCCGATAACCAGCGTGCTCTGGCCGCCGATGGAGATGATAGTTCTCGCATCCGGATGGTCGAGTAGCAGGCTGGTGATGGCAGCGTATGGTGAGGTAATCGTTTGCCAGCCGTACTGGCCGTCGTAAATGTGTCGGCCCGATCCCGTCACACCCGCGCCGGCCAGCTCTTCACTCCGTTGCAAAGGGGACGAGTGAAGGCCGAGCCCGCCTAGCGGCACGGCGTGCTCCAGCCGCTGTAGAAGCATCCCCACCGCCGCCGCCGGCCCCTTGAACGTGCGCTCCTGATCGACGAAAAGCACCCGTCCCGACGCATCGACCACCGCCGCCCGCGCGTTCACCGCGCCGATATCGAGCCCAAGATATAGCCGGCTACTCTGTGCCGTAGGTTCATGATCGCCTGTCACAGAGCCAATCCCTTTCGAAGACACTCAAGCGATTAACTATTATACTACAAACGCGTGAATCCCCTCTCCGTTTTGCGTAGGCGCAGAGCGGGGGGGAGGCGGACCCGTAGCCGAAGGCTTTAGCCTGCGCGCGCCCTTGCTGTACCAGGCGGGTATGAGGACGGCCTTTCCATCGGGCATACCCACGAAACATGCCGGTCCTGTCGGCACACGAACAGGCACGCGCACCCTGAAGGTTGCGGCTACGGGCGCCTCCCACGGATGCCCTGCCACAAATCCCCTCGCCCGTCCGCCTGCCACGCGCTTCCTTGACTAACCACCACGCAGATGCTATCATCTCCTTGGCGCCCGCAGGCCCGCTACCGTCGACGCTCCAAGCATTTCTCGGGCCAGGCGAGGATTCGCGATGTTTCTACAGCCCTTTTCGCCGATCCGCATAACCCCCGCGCATTTGGCATAAGCACACATGCTGGGAATTCTGCTGGGATCTGTTATGGCCGCTTCCTTTGCGGCCAACTCTATCATCACCCGCCGCGGCGTGATACGTGCGGGCTCCAGCTTCGTCTCCATCGTCGCCATCTCCACCGGGCCGATCTTCTTCTTGATCGTGGCCACGGTCTCCGGCGAGGTGTTCAACCTGGCGCACTTCAACTGGAAAACCTATCTGTTCTTCAGCCTCGCCGGCATAATCAACTTCTCACTCGGGCGCACCGTCGCCTACAGAGCCGTTCAGCTCGTCGGCTCGACCCGCGCCAACATCGTCATCGGCACCTATTTCATCGTGAGCATCAGCCTCGCCGCGATCTTTCTCGGCGAGCCGCTCACCCCGTTCATTGGCGTGGCCATGGTCATGGTGCTGTTTGGTCCTGCCCTGACAACTCTGAAAGAGCCGACTGCTAGTCGCGACGCTCGACCGATGGGCACCGTGCCTGGAAGACACGTGGATCGCCGCACCTTGCGCATGGGCATGTTGCTGGGCGCGGGCGCCGCCGTTTTCTGGGGCACCTCCCCGATATTCATCAAGCTGGCGTTTCAAAACGGCGGCACCCCGCTCGCGGGCAGCCTGATAGCCTATTCTGCCGCTGTGCTGGCGCTGACTCCCTCTCTCCTCAACCGCAAGACGAGGGCCGAGCTTTTCAACGCAGACAGGCAAAGCTACCGTCTGGCTATCTCGAGCGGCCTAACCTCAAACTTGGCTCAGATGGCGCGCTACCTTGCCCTGGCCTACGCGCCTGTAATGACGGTGAGCTTGATGGAGCGCACTACTCCGCTATGGGGCCTGGTCTTCGCCTTTCTCATCAACCGCCAATACGAAAGCTTCAGCCGGTGGGTGCTCCTGGGCAACTCGATGGTGCTTATGGGCACGCTGGTGGCGATGGTGGGGTAGATTGGTAGGGACGTTGCATGCAACGTCCCTACCAATCGCTCCGCAGCACTTGTTGTGCTGCACGGCCTAGCGCCTGGGCAGCGGCTGCCGCAGCTCGATGGACAGATCGTCGGGATCCCTGACGTCAGCCCGCAGCGACGTGGACGACTGCACCGGTCCCTTGGCGATCCGCACCCCCTTGCTTCTGAGGTACTCCAGCGCCTTATCGAGGTTCTCGACCTCGAGGCACATCCTTCTGTACCCGACCTGGAACGGCTCGCCGGACGGCGGGGCCGGATCCTTCACCACAACCAGCTCGAGGAACGTGCCGTTCAGCTCCAGCCAGATCACCTCGTCGGGAGGAGGGTCCTGCACCCTGTGTCGCTCCGTGACCCTGAAGCCAAAGACGTCCGTGTAAAACCGAATCGACCTTTCCGGATCGCTAGGGACAATCTCCACGTGCTCGATTCTCTTGAACATACACAACTCCTTACTGCCTGGCGGTTGAAACCGCGGCCCCTTATTGTAGGGGCGAACGGCCGTTCGCCCCATGCGCATTAAGCTAAGCAGTCGTTAGGCCGGCAGACGTACGGTCTTAATG
>JACQUC010000209.1 GCA_016210495.1 Chloroflexota bacterium | reverse complement strand
GACCGTACGTCTACCGGCCTAACGGCTGCTTAGCTTAATGCGCATGGGGCGGTTCGCGAACCGCCCCTACCAGACGATCAGGCCGCAACCGCTACGGCGGTCGACCATAGAAAGGAGCACGCGCAATGTTGGATGAGATCAAAGCCTTGTTCGAGGAGCGGTTGGGGCGCTACCAGGCCACCATAGCCCTCGAGCCGGCCGATCGTATCCCGATCGCGCCCGGCACGAACTACTTCTCCGAGATCTACTCGGGATGTACGAATCAGGAGATCGTGTACGACCCGCAGCGGTGGCTGGAGGCTGAGGTTGCTTTCAGCCGCGCTTTCCCCGAGGTCGACGTCCTGCGATCCAACCGGCTATGGGCCCCGCTTCACGATACCGTGGGCTACAAGCTCTTCAGGTTGCCGGGACGTGATCTGCCCCCCAGGACTCAGTTCCAGTACGTCGAGCAGGAGTACATGAAGGCCGATGAATATCGCCTGCTACTCGACGAGCCGCTGACCTTCATTGTAGAGCGCTACTTGCCCCGCGTTCTGGGCGAGTTTGCCGAACGTGGCTCCACCCGCTCCTACCTGGCCTTCTTGAAGGGCGGCATGGCCTACGTCATGCAGGCTCAGATTATGCGCCAAAGAGCGGACTACCTGGAGACGCAGCTCGGGCTGCCACAGCCAATGGCCGGCGGCATACTGGCTCCCTTCGACTACCTGGCCGACGGCTTGCGCGGCCTGAACGGGATCATGCTCGACATTCGTCGCCAACCGGACAACGTGCTTGCCGCCTGCGATGCCATCGTCCCCGAGTTGGTGAGCGCCGCCCTGGCCGGCGCCGACCCTCTCCGGCGCTATCCCATTTTCCTGCCGTTCCACAAGGGCTGCTTCCTCTCGCCCAAGCAGTTCGACACCTTCTATTGGCCCTCGACCAAGAAAGCGATGATGATGTTGATCGACGCCGGCTACGTTGTTCGCGCCTATCTCGAAGGGGACTGGACTCCTCACTGGCACCATATGCTCGAGCTGCCTCGTGGAAAAGTGGTTTGTGACATCGACGTCGAGGCGGACATTGCCCGGGCCAAGGCCGACATCGGGCATCACCACTGCGTCGCCGGAGGCGTGCCGGATTCGCTGCTGATTCTGGGCACGCCATCGGAAGTTCGCGAGAGAGTCAAGCTGCTTTGCGAAACCGTGGGCAAAGATGGCGGCTTCATTATCAGCGGCGGCTGCAATATCCCGTACGACACGAAGCCGGAGAACTTTCGGGCGATGATCGATGCCATCCTGGAGTTCGGCACCTACGACCCAAGCGTCAAGCCCAAACCCAAGGTCGTCTCAGGACCGCCGCCTGATGCCGAAGGAATTATCAGACCGTACCTCGTCTTTCCGTGGGAAGAGAAACGTGCCGAGCTTGGCGGTGTGCTGGGCGATGCGGACCTCATCCGTCGCCCCTGGGAAATGCTGGAAGCGAAGGCTTACCACTGGCTCTGGATGTGGTCACATGCTTAACGATGGAGGGGACAACATGGCCGAACTTGCCGACGCCTTGCGCGACCTCGACGAAGAGAAAGTGTACCAGTTGGTGGAGGCTCGACTCAGGGGAGGCATCCCTCCCCTGACCATTGTCGGCGAGTGCAACGCCGGGATGGTCGCCGTGGGCGAGCTTTTCTCTTCGGGCGAGTACTTCCTCAGCGACCTCATATTTTCGGCCGAGATTTTCAAGGCCGTCATGGGCTGTTTGGAGCCCCTTTTGCAGGACGGCAGCGGGATAGAATCGTTCGGCAAAGTGGTCATCGGTACTGTCAAAGGCGACATCCACGACATCGGCAAGAACGTCGTCGCCAGTCTGCTTCGCGGCCACGGCTTTGAGGTCGTCGACCTGGGCGTCGACGTCCCGGCTGAAAGATTCGTCGCCGCCGCGCAGGAAACCGGCGCAAAGGTGCTGGGCATGAGCGCTCTCCTGAACATCACATACCAGGAGATGAAAAACGTCGTCCAGGCCCTAGCCGAGGCAGGCCTCCGTGACAAGGTCACCGTCGTCATCGGCGGCAGGCCGTGCAACGAGCTGGTGCGCCAGTTCGTCGGCGCCGATTTCTACGCCCCCGATGCCGTCGCTGGCGTGGCGATTTGTAGCCGTGTTTACGGCTCGGATGCTGCTGCACGGGCGAACGCGGAAGCGTAGGGGCGTCCTTCTGTCGACGGACGCCCCGGGGATCAGCCGGGGCAGAGGTATGTCCGCAACCTCGCGCGCCCAACTTCTCGGATGCTCCGAGAAGATACTGTACAAACTGTTGCAGACACGTAGGGGCGGACCGCAGTCCGCCCTGGGGCGGGGCGGGGCTCAGGCATTTCTGCAATCTTGCGTAACACCACTTCCGAGCAGGTCTTGACAGCCGTGGTATACTCAACTCGCTAGCCTGGACGTCAGCCGAGCTGGGGCGGACGCGGGGGGGGGGTTAATAGGGGGTCTACAGGGCGAGCTGCCGTTCATCGGCTGGCTCGCTTTTTGGCTGTGAGGTGTGTCTAATGCGCGGTTTTCAGCGGAGACTAATAGCCACCATCCTGCCTTCCAGGTCGTCCAGGACCTACCGGCCGGCACGCAGGTGGTCGACGCTGGTGGCGGCACGGTGGGCCAAGACAGCATCGCCTGGAACACGACCGTTCAGCCAGGCGCATCACTGGAGTTGCGCTATACCTTGCGTAGTTCAGGCGCCCCGGGGAGCAGCTTCGAGCTGCCGGGAGCGAGGCTTGCTATGGCGGACCCCAGCACATCCTCGTCTGCCACCTTCGCCACCCGCGCGACCGCGCTGAACGTCAGGGTTCCCGTGGCGGCGACAGGCGCTCCTTCCCAAAGATTTCCCGCGTACACAGCTACTGCCGTAACCATTACCCTATCGAATTTGAGGGCAGACCAGGCGACCGATGGCACGCTGGACGTCGAAACGAGAGACGCGCAGGGGAACAGGATCTTTTTGGCGAACGTGCCGTTTAGCCTCGATGCTGGAGCATCCCGAATAGTTGATGTGCCCGTTTACGTGCCCCAGGTGGGTTTCTACCGCGTGACGGGAGTGGTGGGGGTGCAAGGCGCCACGCTAACCGCCTATGATCAGGTGGTCGAGGCCTACGCACAGGCCGGCGTCGGGTACAAGATTCATTTTCCAGTTATTCTGTCGGGGCAAACGTCCGGTCCTTGACTTGATCGCCGGTGATATCCCTTCTTTATCAACTGTGCTACAATGTATGCGTACCATACACTGTCTTCGACGTGGGTTTGGGAATTGGACCTTTTCGCCGTCAAGTCCATACGTGGCTACTTCGCCAGCAGGTACCATCCTCTGATCCTTCAGGCCTTGTCCTTGGCCGCCTTCGGCCTGGTGCTCGTGTACTCTTTCGCCGGAAACCCACACGGCGAAAATAACCTGGCGTCCTCGGTGGTCTGGTTCTTCTGGTGGCCCCTGCTACCCTTCCTTACCTTCTTCGCGGGCAGAATCTGGTGTGCCATTTGTCCTCTCGCAACCATAACGTCGTTTCTGCTGAAGCCGTTCGGTGCTGCTTCGAAGTCGCGCGGGGACTCACTAGGTAAGTACGGCATCTGGTTCTCAGGCGCGCTTCTTTTGATCCTGTCCTGGGGTTTCGTGGTGTGGCGCATTGAGGGCACTCCTCGCAATACGGGCGTTCTTCTCCTCGCCTTGCTGCTTGGAGCGGTTTCAGCGGGCGTGATTTTTGGCAGGCTTTCCTGGTGCCGTCACTTCTGCCCGATTGGGGTGCTCGCTGGTCTCTACTCCACAGTTGCGGTGGTGGAGCTGCGACCCCAGGCCGACCTTTGCCGCAGCCGATGCGGCCGCAGGTCGTGCCCTGCCAGCGAGCGTTCCAAGATCTGCTTACTTGCTCAACCGTTTTCTTCCATCGACGGCAATCAGAGCTGCAACCTGTGCGGGGACTGCATCAAGAACTGCCGTCACGGCTCACCCCGCCTCCACTTGAGGTGGCCTGGTAGGGAGTTGCTGCGGCCGGCCCGACCGTCGGTGGACGTCGCCGTAGTCATCGCCACCCTGATGGCGGTGCTGCTACTCGATATGATTAGAATGACGCCGCTGTATCCCAGCTACATGAAGCTTGCCCTTCAGAGCGGTTTGGCGGGCGAATATGAGTTGGCTTTCTCAGCAAGCATGGCCTTGCTTTCTATCGGCGTAATCGCGGCCCTGACCGTGGCGTCGGCGCTCGGGGCGCTTCTGACGCGGGAGAGCGCCATTGTTAGCTTCGCACGCTTCGCCTACGTTCTTCTCCCGCTCATCCTAGCCGCCCACCTCGGGTCATCGTTGTTCCATTGGCTGGCTCACGGCACGCGTCCCATCCTGGCCATTTTCCGGGAGTTGGGCATTCCCACCGATCTTCCACCGGTGGTCCGAGGGAGCATCTATGTGGTCAACGAGCCCCTCAGGGTGTTACAATTGACGCTGATGCTGATCGGCCTGGTATGGGCCGTGTACCTGGTCTGGAGGTTGGCCGTTGGGCGTGGTGACAAGCCCCTATGGGGCGAGGTCGTGCCGCACGCCGGTCTGGTCGTCGCCTTGGCTGCGGCCCTGGTCTTCCTTTTCACCCTGCCGATGGGGATGCTTCATTGATTGGATGGTGAGGAATCTATGAGATACTTTCACAAGCTGATTCCCGCTCTTTTCGTCTTGCTTGCGATAGTTTACGTGGGGCTGGGCTGCGCTGGGAGCCAGGACGCTGCGGTTGGCGCCGAGCCTGAGTTCCCCGACTTCGTTTATAATTCGGCGCTGGCGCTTCAGGCGTATCGCTTGGCTGTCAAGGAAAAGGATGTGCTGGCAAGAATCCCCTGCTACTGCGATTGCGGTCGGGCGTCACAACACACTAGCTTGAAAGACTGCTTCTACAAGTCAGACGGGACTTTCAACGACCACGCCTCGAACTGCGATGTCTGTGAACAGGAGATCATCGACCTCAGCGCATGGCGCGAGCAGGGTAAGGACCTTCGCCAGATTCGCATGATGATCGACGAGAAGTATCGCGATTGGGGCGAGCCCACCAATACCCCGCCTATTGACTAGTAGCAAATAATTCAAGCAATATGCAGGACTTCTTAACAAGATCTTCACAAGTGAATGCTACAATCTCTCGTGAAGATTAGGCACAGGCGTAGTTATCACGCCTTCGAGAGGAGGACAGGATGGAAAGAAGAATCAAGATCATCGTCGGAGCAGCGGTTGCGGGCTTGCTAGTACTGGCGCTAGTCGCTGGAACCGCTTTGGCTGCTCCTCCAAAGCCCGGCGAAACTCCGCAATCCGCTGCATCGGTCGTGGAATGGATGCGCCAGATGATGGACGGTATGGGCGGGAACGGATCCTACGACCAGATGGTGCGCTGGATGGATAGCACATTCGGAGCGGGCACCCACGACCGGATGGTTCAGCAGATGGCCACCGGCGGGAACTGCCACGATGGCTTCGACCAGGCTTCGCTCGACCAGATGAATCAGATGATGGGATCGTCCGGACGCGGCGGCATGATGGGCGGTGCCGGCGGCGGCATGATGGGCGGCCGTCTTCCCTGGTAGGCTTATCCCGTAGATTGCGGCGGCAAGCCGCCGCTCGAGCATAGACGTAGGGGCGACCAGACGGTCGCCCCTACGTATCTTGGTGTCATCAGGATGTGTCCCAATCAATGACACAACGGGCATCAAATCTGCCGTTCCGCTCGCACTACCGTCATCTTCGTCGCGCAAGACTCGTAAAAATGGTTCCCTGAACCGGCCTCCGAAACAACCCGCAGTACCCGGTCCCCGTCGTAGACACGTATCCCACCCATCACTGTCACTCCGTGCTCGAAGAAAGGCTCTGGAATCATGCTGCACGTAGGACCCAGCAGCACCACCTCCCGTGCCGAGGTGCACAGCGAGAGCAGGTTCTCGAAGCTGTGGTTGACGATCGTCGCTCCCGTGAAGACCACGATGTCCGATCGAGGCAGAAGGCTCTTGCTTGCCTCTTCAGGCTCCAACGGCACCTCCACCTGCGCTTTGGGGTTGCGCTCGATCACGTACACGTGCTTGGTGAACTGCCGCATGTACTTGATGACCGGGGGGAACGCGCCGATGATGCTCACAGTGTCGTCCGGCCCGACCGTGACGAGCCCCAGCGTGTCCAATTCCTCCCCGAAAACGCGATAGCCGGGTCGGCCATCCTCCAGCAATAGCTGAGAGACCGCGTTGATCGTGGCTGCCCCAACGCCGCTCTCCAGCAAGTTCTCGCTGTGGATCAGATCCACGAACTCCAGCAAGCACAACTCCAGCATGTTCCCTGCCCTGGCCATGCGGCCCTGTGATATCGGGCAGCAGCGGGATTGGGGTATGTCGTGTGTGGGCGTATACGCGACCCCGGCGTGTCCCGTGTTTAGCTTCACCGCCGTGTAGTAGACGCCGACCCTTACATCTTGGACGGTCAGCTTCTCAGATATGCCGCGTACTTGGTAGCGCAACGTATCGGTCAACTCCTGGACTATGCCACTCGTTGTCTTGATATCAGCCATAGCAGCAATACCCCCTTGTGGAACGTGATTCGTCTTATTTTCCCGGTGGCCGACTGTTTGCATCGATTGTAGCACAAGATATCCAGCACGTATGGAACTTTTGTCACAATTGCCTTTGACCCACCTGACGCGATTATGATAAACTAGCCAGACGTGGCGAGAGTCCGTCTTTCTTCGCTGGTCAACCTCTGCGCCGACGAAGGGTCGGCGCGCCCATCGCCTTTGCATACCGGAGGTACGGAAGTGTCGTCAGAGGAACGAAGTGCCGACCTAGCTCATCTTGCCCAATTGGTCGCCTGGCTCGAGGAACAGCGCAATCTCGACAAGGAACAGGTTGCCAAGTTGCAGCGCGAGGGGGAGCATCTCGTACTCGAGTTCCGCGAAGTCACCAGACAGCTTGCCGACGTGCAAGACGATATCAAGCAAAGCAAGAATCGGTCCTCCGTGCTGCCGTATTTTGAGGATGGCTTGCGCCAGGTTAGAGAACAGACAGCCAACCTCCAGCAGCGCGTGGAAGCCATTGTCGAAGGGCAGGACCGCGCCGCACGGCTACGCCAGACTGAGCAGGAGCGGGAAAAGAAGGGGCTTGCGGAGCTCGAACAGCACGTCGGCCAACTGTTGGCGCTTGCCGAGCAACACGGTTCCAGATTCCAGTCCCTGGCCGAGGAGATTCGTCGTGACCGCGCCTTTGCTTCTCCTCTGGCGGAGCAAATCGCCAACGTGGGGCGGCAGGCGTCCACGGCCATGGGTCGGATTCTTCTCTTCGAAGAACAGATTCGCCGAACGGATAGCCGTGTGGCAGCACTGGAGCAACTGGCGGAATCTATCCGCAGCGAGCACGCCCGCATCTCCCAGTGGCAGCAGGCGGCGGACTTGCGCTGGAATCGGCAGCTCGCGGAGTGGCAGCAGCAATTGGACGAGTGGCATCGGGAACTTGACGGCCAGGTTACCTTGCTCCAACAGACCATCAGGCAACAGGAGCAAAGGGCGCTACAGCTACAGGATCTGAACACGAGCCTGGAAGACAGCCGCAAGGTCGTCGAGGGGCAGGCCTCCGAGATTCTTCGCCTGGAGACAGCTCGTATTCAAAGCCGGGATGAGGCGGTCCGTCTGGAACAACTCCTTGAAGCCCAGCGCCGCAGACTGGACGAGCAGGCTGGAGCCACGCGTCAACTTCAGGAACAAGTCCAGCAGAACGTGCTCGACCTCGCCGCCGTGTCGGGACGCGTCGACGGCGAACGCAGACGGCTCGACGAGACCGGCACTGGCTTGCGTCAGGTCGATGAGTTGCACAAACATCTTGTCGAAGACATATCCAAGATTCAGGGCGACACACGTGAGATATCGTATCAGTTGGAAGATCGCACGCTCGAATTGCGAAAAGAGTTCGAGGAAGTCCGTCGGCTGTGGGAAGAGCAGTTCCTGCAGCTTCAGGCGCTGGCGGAAGAGCATAAAGTGCGTGAAGTTGCCGAGGTCGAGCGTCAACTGCTCGAAATCAGAGATAGGCTGTCAAAGAGCAAAGGTCGGGTCGCTTCGTGAAGAAGACCGCCGTAGAACCCATAACTTCTCTAGAAGATCCCGTACAGGAGACTGAAAGGGAGCCTTTCCAGGGGCGCTTGCTAATATTCAAGCTGGTCATCATCTTGGTCTTTGCCATCCTCGTCCGCCAGCTCTGGCTGCTCCAGATCGTGCAGGGTGATGAGTTCCGCCGCCGGGCCGACAACAATCGTTTCAGGCTTATGTCTATCGAAGCTCAGCGCGGGGTAGTCTACGATCGAAACCGAATCCTCCTGGTCCGCAACACGCCCAGCTACACAGTATCCATCATCCCTGCCGATTTGCCAGCCAAGCCGGGAGTGTTGTACGAGCGCCTAGCCGGGATCTTGAAGATGGACGTCGAGGAGATCAGCCGGCGTGTGGAACTGCCTCCCCGTGGCAGGCGCACCACGGATGCCTTCACCCCCGTGCCGATCAAAACCAACGTCAGTTGGGAGACGGCTTTCGTCGCCGAAGAAAGACATCTCGATCTGCCGGGCGTGTACGTCCAGGTTCAGCCTATGCGCGAGTATCTCGACGGCCAACTGACTTCTCAAATATTGGGTTATGTGGCACCTATATCAAAAGAGCAGTACGACCGACTCAAAGATGATCCGCGCAAGAAGTATGGCTTCAGTGATCGCATAGGGCAGACAGGTATCGAGGCCACCTACGAGCCGTATCTGCGCGGCGAGCCAGGCGAGCGCCACATGTCCGTCGATTCCACCGGGCGCGAGGTCGAGACGCTTCTCGTCGAGGCCCCGAGGCACGGCAACAACCTGAGGCTGACAATCGATATCTCTCTCCAGAGAGAGATTGCCAGGATTCTCGAGCCAGATCTGGACAAGCTCGGTGGCTCGGCGACCGCCGTCGCCATGGACCCCCGCAACGGACAGATCCTCGCAATGATGAGCCTACCTAGCTATGATAACAACCTCTTCTCCAAGGGCATCAGCTCAAGCCAACTCGCGGCCCTGATGAACGACAAGAAGCGCCCCCTTATCAACCACGCGATAAGCGCCGTCGCTGCTCCCGGCTCGTCCTTCAAAATCGTCACCGCTTCGGGTGCTTTGCAAGAAGGGGTTATCGGGAAGTGGACCCAGATCTTCGATCCTGGCTACATCTTGATTCCCAATCCCTTCAACCCCTCCCAGCCATCCCGGATGGTTTGCTGGGCGCCCCACGGCAACCAGGATATGATCAGCGCCCTCGCCAACTCGTGCGACGTGTATTTCTACCACCTCGGGGGTGGACCGCCCAATGGCGAATGGCGAGGCCTTGGTGCCGACCGCCTGGAAAAGTACGCCAAGCTATTTGGCTTCGGCGCGCCCACCGGCGTCGAACTTCCGGGCGAGGCCGCCGGAAACGTTCCCAACGAAAGTTGGAAAAAGCTAACCGTAGGCGACCCATGGTACAAAGGAGACACCTACAACTTCTCCATTGGCCAGGGCTTTGTGACCGCCACCCCCCTCCAGTTGCTCAATGCCACTGCAGTGGTCGCCAACGGGGGCACACTCTACAGGCCCCAGTTACTGTTAGAGATCACCGATAGCGAGGGGAAGGTCGTGAAGCCCTTCCGGCCTGAGGTTATCCGAGATGTGCCTGTGGAAAGAGCTTACCTGGACATCGTCAAAGAAGGCTTGCGAGCGGGTATGCTTGTCGGTCGTACCGAGGGCGGCACCGACTACGTCGGCACCTCCTACGACTCCGAGGTCCCCGGCCTGCGCATCGCCGGCAAGACCGGTACCGCCCAGTTTGGCGTCCCAGATGAAAAAGGAGATATGCCTACGCACGGCTGGTTTGCGGCCTTCGCTCCGGTCGACAACGCTGAGATCGCCGTCGTGGTCTTCATCGAAAAGGGTGGTGGCAAGGATGCTGCTAAAGTCGTTTCCAACATAATGCGATACTATTTCCGCGTCCCGGAAAACCAGGCCGCACGCTAACTCGTTTTTGGGTGAGGTGCGACAGCGTAGGGACGAGGTTTCCTCGCCCTGGGCGGGGGCGGGGAGGCATCCGT
>JACQUC010000206.1 GCA_016210495.1 Chloroflexota bacterium | reverse complement strand
TGCGGCGATCGAGCAAATCCAGGCGTGTGCCATCGCTGGCTGTCGAATGAACAGGCGACGGAAGAGGCCTAATACTTACCAACTCCTGCTGGACCTCCAAAATGCCGCTTAGCTTAATGCGCATGGGGCGAACGGCGTTCGCCCCATGCGCATCGAGCCAGGCGCGTGATACGATCGTAACAGAACCTGCGTGCGGCAGCGTCCCGTTCCCTCTCCCTTTGGCACCGATACATTCCAAAAATGAGACGTATCGGGATGGGAGATGGGAGCCTCCCAGCCCCCGACCCCTGGCCCCTGGCCTCCTATATCGCTCCCGTATCCAGCTTGCCCCTCTTCCGAATCCGCGCGATCACCGCCTCGTGCGCCAGGTCCTCGACGCTGTCGTCCATGTGCTCCAGACGCACGTGCTCGCCGTACCGCCGTTGTAAGGCGCCGAGAATCAGGTGATCCGTCAACCACGGATTCTTGGGCAGCAGGGATCCGTGCAGGTAGGTGCCATAGGCGTTCTTGTAGATCGCGCCTTCGAGACCATCTTCGGCGTTGTTGCCGAAGCCGTGCACAACCCTCCCCAGCGGCCTGGCGCCATCCCCCAGGTACGTCTTGCCGCTGTGGTTCTCGAACCCCACCAGCGTCCGCCGCTGGCCACCGATGTCGCACTCCACGATGACGTCGCCGATGCACCGCTTGTTCCCCGCTACCGTCCACGCGTCGAACACGCCGATGCCGGGCAGGACTATCCCCGAGCCCGTCTTGAAGTACTTGCCCAGCAACTGATAGCCGCCGCACACGGCCAGCAAGACCACCCCGTCGCCCACGGCTTCGATGAGGGACTTAGCCTTAGCCTGTTGCAGATCTTCGGCGATCGCCGCCTGCTCCTTGTCCTGCCCACCGCCGACGAAGAGAATATCGCACGCCTTCAGGTCAGGTTTCTCCTCGACGAACACGTTCCTGACTTCGACGTCCAGCCCGTGCCACTGCCCCCGCCGGCTCAGCGCAATCACGTTGCCCCGATCCCCATATATGTTCATCAAATCCGGATACAAATGACACAGAACTAGTTTCACGTTTCTGCCCCGCCGAACTGCTTCAATGCCTCGCTCTCCCGAAGGGAGAGCCGTCCAGTCCCCTCTCCCTCTGGGAGAGGGTTAGGGTGAGGGCGCCTCTCCTTAGTCTTCCCAAAACCTCCCCACGTACCCCAACCGCTGCATCACCGCGCGAATCTCCAGCATGGCGGTATACGTAGGGAGCACGTACAGCGTGCCGCCCTTTTCGATCTGCCACAACCCCGTCTGCAATGCCTGGTACAGATCCTTCTCCAGCGCCACGCGTGACATGTCCACTAGCGCATACTTCAGCCGCAGTTGCATGTCCTCGGCCCGGGTGCCCGACACCACTACCGACGCCACCTTGCCTCGCAGAAGCTCGAAGTCCACGTCCCACAACCACGAGATGTCCGTCCCGTCGGCGATATTATCGTTAATCAGAATCAGCAGCTCCCTGGGCCTCTCCTCCAGGAAAAGCGTTCTCAGCACCTCGTTGAAGCCGACGGGATTCTTCACCAGCGCCAGGTACACCTGCTTATCGCCGACTTGTACACGCTCGATCCGCCCGAACGCCGCCGAGAACGTCTCCATCCCGCGCACGACGTCTTCCCTGGGAATGCCCAGCGTAAGCGCACAGGCGACCGCCGCCAGCGCATTGTAGACGTTGTAGAGGCCAGGCAGCTTGAGACGCAATTCCAGCATGCCCGCCGGCGTGGCGATCTCGACCTCGCTGCCCTCTGTTCCCCGCAGCAGCAGTTTGGTGGCGGCCACCAGAGGACTTGGCCGCCTGTAGCCACAGGCAGGGCAAGAATACTTGCCCACGTGGCCGTAAAACGCAACCCGATACTGGTAGCGCGCACCACAACTCACACAGTTCTTCGAATCGGCGGCGTGCTGCAACCCCGCCATTCCATAGCGCTCGTCCTCGATCCCGTAGTACACCGCCGACGTCCTCCCCGTCCCCTCCCTCTGTAGAGGGAGAGCTAGGGAGGGGGCTGTCCCCTGTCCCAGAGGAAGAAGGTTAGTTCTTTCTGTGCTTTCCGTGTTTTCCGTGGCTACCGGCCTTACCGTCCCCAAACTCGCCACCAACGGATCGTCCGCATTCAACACGACGCTTGCCGCGGCCGGTAGCGCCCGCAGCGCCTCGCGCCAGATACCGGCAATGTAATCGATCTCACCGTACCGATCCAGTTGATCGCGGAACAGGTTGTTGACTACGACGGCTTTGGGTTGGATCTCCTTTACGGCGCTGGGGAGCGTCGCCTCGTCGACCTCGAACAGGCCGATTTCTCCTTGTGGTATCCCGAACAGGCTGGCCGAGTTCAGCAGCGCCGACGTCACACCCGTGATGAGGTTCGCGCCACTGCGATTGTGTACCGGCCGCAGCCCGCTCTCGCGGAGAATGTTGGCGATCATGCGGGAGGTTGTGGTCTTGCCGTTAGTGCCCGTCACGACGACGCTGCCCTCGCGCAGCCGCGCGGCCATTTTTTCCAGGGCTCGGGCATCTATTCTACGTGTCACCTCGCCCGGAAACGTCGTGCCCCCGCCGAGATTCAAGTGGCGGCTGAGGAAAGCTACGCCCTTTCCCGCCGCCACCGCCGCCGCCAAACGCATCTCTGTTAACCCTCGCCAGTCCTTTCCCAACGGGGAGCAAAAAGCATACCATCCGTGCAGTAAGGTTTCGGTGCGAAATGCCGATCTGTAGGGGCGGACGGCCCTTGTCCGCCCAGGGCGGGGGAGGGCGCGTCGTAACCATTTCGCAGCAAAACGTAGTATAGCACACCGGCGCTATTTCACCCGCAACTTCCCTCCGGCCCGTCCAGCAGCGGGAAGTACGTCCGCGCATCGGCCCCGTGTGCCCAGACGTTGGTGTGGGTCGTGATGCCGTCAACCGCGAGCGTGAAATAGTATTTGTTGGCCGGATCGATGGCGGCGCTGACGTCGACGTCGTCGAAATCCCAAACCGGATGCGTGAACGAGGGCGTCGTCACCAGCCGCTTCTGCCCGATCCCGACCTCCTGGCTAACGCTGTTGTTGAGCGCTCGGTAGAGCCGAACCGGCCGATTCCAATCCGCCGGAACCGACATCGAGGTGCCCGGCGCGAACAGCATTGCGCTCACGTTCACCAATTTCGCCTGCTCCACCGGCGCGTTATCGTGCGGCCAGACGATTTCGATCTTTGCTTCAACCGCGTCACCCGCCGCTGCGAGTCCTGCCGGTACGTCTTGACGCGGGAAGTGCGTGCGCGCGTCGGCGCCGTGCGACCACACATTCGTGCGACCGGGCACGCCTTCCACGGTCACGAAGAAGTAAATCTTGTTGTTTGGGTCCTGCGCCGCCGCGACGTCCACGTCGTTGAATTCCCAGGTGGGCACCCCGCGATTGTTCTTATAGTACCGGTCGCCCTGCAACTGTCCAACCGCGATCAGTTTGGCTGGCTCGTTGTTGAGCGCTTTCCATAGCTGCACCTGCGGTTGCCACTGGCACGCCGTCAAGTGCATCGTGCCCGGCAGGAAAAGCCACGCGCCGATGTTGGCTCTCTCGGCCTCCATCACAGGCGCATTTCCATGCGGCCAGACGATCTCGATCTTCGCGTCCACCGCGCTGGGGATCCCCGTCGCGGGCGGCATCGGCCCCGGGCCCAGTTCGAGCCTGGCGCCGTAAATGTCGACGTCGAACTCGTACTTGCCGACGCCGCTGTGGCGGTTGTCGCCCCACACCACAGTCCTCTCCGATACCTTCGGCATTCGCTGCGCGCCGGCAGCGCGGCTGATGACGAACTGCGTCTGCTGCTTCAAATCGTAGCCAAAAATGTCCTCGTCCCACTCGCCCGGCCCGTTCCAGACTACCAGGTCGCCGTCAATAGCGGGATGGACGAGCCCGGCTGACACCGGTAACTGCGCGATCGTGAGCTCCTGCCGCCTGGCGATATCGTATGCCAGCAAGTAGACGGCGTTAGGCCGCTGGACCGCCCAGACCACGACGCTGCCCGATACCGCCGGTGGCCCCATCGTCTCCGTTCGCGACGATATTCGGAGCTCCTGCCCGGTCGCCAGATCGTAACCGTAAACGTCGTGTACGTTCGGCAGAGGCTGGCCGGGCGTCATCGGTGGCGCGTGCCGGTCGTCCCTCCAGACGACGTAGCTGCCGGAGACCGCCGGCCAATCCTGATAAGCCGGATGCGCCGACACCGTGAAAAGCCGCTGGCCGGTTATGTCGTAGCCGTAGATATCCGAGGTCCGGCCCGCCACCTCTGCCCAGACGACGGTTCTCCCGCTGATCGCTGCCCACTTTCGTGAGAAGCCGCCGGCGGCTGTCTTGAATGGGGCTATCACAAACCGTTGGGCGTCCGGCAGCCTGTAGCCGAAAATGCCGTAGCCCACGTTCGGCGCCGCCTCCGCAGCCACCACCGTGTCGCCGTCCACATCGGGCGCCTCCTCCAGATAGTCACTCGTATTGAACGCCATCTCCCCGCCCGTCTCCAGGTTCCGCCCAGCGATACGCTTTTGATCCGCCTGATCGCGCCACAGCACCCATTTCCCCGACACCACCGGATCGTACTGTGTTCCCGGCGCCACGCGAACCGCCATCTGCGTGATACGATACGGCGACTCTCCTTCCGCCCGGGCCGCCACGAGCCCCCGGCCGTCAACCCCCAGCGTCCCCACCAGCACCACAACGCCGAGACCGAGCCTGGTCCAGCATCCAAAGGGCTTCCCCCTCGACCACTCAAACATTCCCATATCCTCCGACTGAGTCGGACCTGCGTAGCGCAGGCCGTGCCTTCCCCAGACATTGCCGTGTTGCCTGACCACCACGAAAACGAATGTCGCCCATAAGATGCCGGTCGTGGTAGTGGCGGCTGGCGCTTGCCCGCGAGTCTTCCCGCTGGCCAAGCCCCTCAGCGAGTGTCCCTATCATAGCACACAACGGCCACTTCGTCAGAGCTCCCCGCCGTCTCCCGTTGCAAAACCCCTGCTGGCCTGCTATTATCGTCCAGGGCAAGTCCGTGCGAATGCTCGTACCAGTCGTGGGCCACCTCGAGCAGGACCCAGCGACTTCTTCCGGCGAGGACGTCATCGATGTACGTAGTGGCTGCGGTGTTTGTCGCCATCAACGTCGTCACGGTAGCGGCCTACTGGCTCGACAAGCAAAGAGCCCGGCACAGGTGGTACCGCCTGCGCGAGTCCCATCTGCTCGCCTTGGCCTTTGTGGGTGGGAGCCCGGGAGCCATCCTCGGTATGTGGTCATTCCACCACAAGACCTCGAAGAGGCAATTCCGCCGATCGATCTACCTGATCGTTTTCCTCCAGGCCACACTCATTGTGCTTTGGGCTCGTCTGTGGGGTTGACCTACGCTGCCTGACGCCGGGGGAGTTTCGTGAAGAAACCGGGCTTGACTTGGCGCCAGGCTGGCAGTATCATTGCCAATGTCCGGCAAGGAAGAACGCCTGAGACTCACCCTCCACGAACCTTGCAACTGGTCCGGCTGCCAACTCTCAGGCGTCCTGATGGCGGATGCCGACGCGCTTGCCGCATTGAATGGCTTGGGAACCCATTCAATGGAAGGTTTCAGCACTCGCTGAAAACGCCCGACTGGGTGAAAAACGCCTGCTCGGCGGCCTTGATCTGACGAGAGTCTGGCGACGCGGCCGATACGCTACGGCCCCTCGTTTCCCGCCGAATCGATGGCTCCTGGTCCCCGACAGATGCGTTGCATATCTTCGTTGATTCGATTATAGTCGAGACATGATGGGAAGCGGCAACGACTCGAAGAAGCGAAATCGCAATCCGCCATCACCGCCCAGGTGGGCGGTGATGGCCCAGCGGTTCTACGAGGACGCAACTATTGACCTGGAGGCCGCTCGTGAGAACGTGCGTCCCCGCAGATATCACTTTGCGGTGTTTCATTCAGCGCAGGCGGCTGAGAAGGCCGTGAAGGCGGCGCACTGGCACCTTCTGGCCGAGGAGCCCAAGTGGACGCACCAAACGGATGAGCTGGCCTCCGCTGTGGCCGGACCAGCCGGGGGTATTCCAGGGGGTGCCTGGCAGGCGATTATCCAACTTCTGTCTGCTCAGGTGGTTACGCGTTACCCGTCATCGAATATCAACATGCCAATACCGTCTGACTTGATCGACGAAGCAGCCGCCACGGCGGCCGTGGATCGCGCGACGGAGGTGCTGGAATGGGTAAGGTCCTTACTGCAGCTACCTATAGGAAAGCCGAAACGCAAGAAGAGTTACTAGGCAGATTCGCGCGGCTTATGCGGCAGCGGTACGGGGCAACCCTGTACCTTTTCGGCTCGCGGGCTAGAGGAACGGGCCGACCCGACAGCGACTTCGATATCGCTGCCGTGTCCAAGGAGTTCCAGCGCTACCATAGGACGGAAAGAGCCGTCGAGGGGTGGTCACTGTGGCTGGAAGCCGGTGGCTGGGGCAAGGGGCTGGACCTCCACTGCCTAACACCCGAGGAGTTCCGCGAAGAAACCCGATACGGTTGGGGCTATCTGGGCGGCTCGAAGGGGAGAGGCGAACTCATCAGGATCAAGGTGGCATCGCCCAGGCGTCCGTAGCATCTGGTATCGGATGCCGATACCGGATGCTACCGTAGCAGGTGTTATGGGCGACTAGCAATGCTTCCTTGGGGGGAAGTTGGGGAGTTCGATGAATGCCAAGCTGAGAGACATCTTCAGAGGCAAGGTCGTCAACAAGGCCCACACCATCAATACCGGCGTCGACGAGTTCCCGCGCTACGTGCTGGAGTATTTGATCGATAACTACTGCTCCGAGGAAACCTTCGACCAGGATATGGAGAAGGTCGTCCGTCGCTTGAAGGAGGCGTTCGTCTACGGCGCGGAGGCCGAGAAGATCCGCCACTACATCCGCGAGAACCGCCGTCACTCGGTCATCGCCAATCTCGACGCGCGGCTAACGACGTGGCCATGACCGGCGAGATCACCATCATGGGCAAAGTCCTCCCCGTCGGCGGCGTCCAGCAAAAAGTCCGCGCCGCCCTCGATGTCGGCGTCCACGAAGCAATCCTGCCCGCCGACAACCTCGCCGAAGCCCAAACCCTGCCCAACTACGTTCTCGCTGCCATCAAGCTCACGCCCGTGCACAGCATCGACGAAGTGCTCAAATGTGCGTTAGTTGAATAACCCTGCCCCCGTCGCCCGCCCGTGCTCCTACCGCGACCCCACCCGGTCCGCACTCTCGCCCCCGCCCTCGCTCACACACACCCGTCCGATCCCGCCCGATCCCCACCGACTCCACCACGTCACCTCACCCGCCTGCCATACTGACCCACCGAGATAACGCCAAATCCCAAACATCCGCCGCCGGCTTCTCCAAGCTCGACGGCAAGATGATGGCCTCCCTTGCCAAGCGGGTTGACGGCGACCCCGATCTATCGGGGCGCCGAAGGACACCCAAGCATGCTATCGTCGTGGACGTTGTTGACATGCCCCATCATGTATGCTATATCTAGTGTGTCGCCCGGATGATAGAAGGTCGTCTCGGCGGTGTATGCTGCCCACGAGGTTGTGAGGAAACCCATGGACTTCGAGCTCGGCCCGGAGCAAGTGGCTCTGCGACGCCTGGTCCGGGATTTCGCCGAAGCGGAGATTGCGCCCCGAGCCGAAGACCTGGACGAGCAAGAGACCTTCCCCTATGACCTCGTGAAGCGCGCCGGCGAGCTCGGTCTCATGGGTCTCCCTTTCCCCAAGGAATACGGGGGCGCTGGCGCCGGCACTCTGTCTTACGTTATCGCCGTGGAGGAGCTAGCCCGCGTCGATTCCTCGATGGCTATAACCGTGGCGGCCAACGTCTCCCTTGGTGGCGCCCCAATCTACCTCTTTGGCACCGCGGAGCAGAAGCAACAGTGGCTCGTGCCACTGGCCAGGGGTGAGATTCTGGGGTCGATGGGACTTACCGAGCCCGAGGCCGGCTCCGACGCGGGCGCCACCACTACGACCGCTTCGCTCGTCGGCGACCAATGGGTCATCGACGGCTCCAAGGCCTTCATTACGAACTCCGGCACGCGGATGAGTGGCTTCGTCACCATCACCGCGGTCACCGGATACGTAAACGGCCAGAGAGAGGTCAGTAGCATCATCGTGCCCGAAGGCACGCCCGGGTACGCCAAGGGGGAGCCGTATAAGAAGCTCGGCTGGCACGCCTCCGACACCCACGAGCTATCGTTCGTCGACTGCCGCGTGCCGCGGGCGAACCTGCTGGGACAGCGGGGCAACGGGTTCAAGCAGTTTATGGAGGTATTGGACGCCGGGCGCATCAGCGTGGCCGCCATCGGTGTCGGGATGGCGCAGGGCTGCCTCGAAATGTCACTCAATCACGCCCGCCAACGGGTGCAGTCCGGCCAGTCCCTTTCCAGTTTGCAGGCAGTTCAATTCAAGCTGGCCGATATGGCCACCGGCGTCGAGCTGGCTCGACTCGTCACTTACAAGGCCGCCGTGCTCAAAGACCAGGACAAACCTTTCGCCAGAGAAGCCTCCATGGCCAAGCTCTACGCCACAGAGATGGCCGTCAGGGCGGCCGACGAAGGTGTGCAGATTCACGGCGGCTACGGGGTACTGGGCAAACACCCGATATCGCGCTTTTTCAGGGACGCCAGGGTCCTCACCATCGGCGAGGGGACCTCGGAGATACAACGCATCATCATCGCACGACAACTCGGTTGCTAGATTCATAACATCCGGAGGTGGAGATTGAACATCGTAGCTTGCCTGAAACAGGTACCGGACACTACCGCGGAAAAGAAACTCAACGCCGAATTTCGACTCGACCGGGACAGCGTGGAAAAGATCGTGAACCCATTTGACGAATACGCTATCGAAGAGGCACTGCGCATCAAGGAGGCGCAGGGCGGTGAGGTCACCGCTCTCTGCGTCGGGCCGGAATCGGCCAAGGAGGCGCTGCGCAAGGCCGTGGCGATGGGCGTGCAGAAAGCTGTGCTCGTCACCGATCCCAATCTGGCCGGCTCGGACACGCTGGGCACGGCCTACGCCCTCAGCCTGGCGGTGAAGAAGCTTCAGCCTGACCTGGTCCTTCTGGGGATGCAGAGCACCGACGCCGGCACGGCGCAGGTGGCCGGCAAGCTGGCGGCGATGCTCGAGCAGCCGCTCCACAGCTACACGGCCAAGCTCGAGATCGGCGATGGCAAGGCCACCAGCCAGCGCCAGACCGACAAGGGCTTCGACGTGATCGAGAGCTCGCTGCCGGCCGTGGTCAGCGTGCTCAAGGGCATCAACGAGCCCCGCTACCCCTCTCTCAAGGGCATCATGCAGGCAAAGAGGACCGAGATAGCCATCTGGTCGCTGGCCGACATCGGCGCCGACGCCGCGAAGGTCGGCAAGGCCGGTGCGCTAGAAAAAACGCTTGGCTACGAGCGTACCAAGCCCAGAACCGCCGGCCAGGTGATCAAGGACGATGGAACGGCAGCAGCCAAGATCGCCGATTTCCTCGTCGCAAGCAAGGTCGTCTAGCGCCGCCAAGCCGGGGGAGAGGGCCCGTAGCCGCAGGCTTCAGCCTGCGCGGGGCCGGTGCCCCATCGCAAGGGAACGCTATTGCGCCGGGCCTTTCTACATCGTGACATCAAGTAACGCAGGGAGGATAAACGTTGAGCGCAACTAACGATATTTGGGTATTCGTCGAGCAGGAGGGCGGCGAGCCAAAGAAAGTCGCCCTGGAGCTGTCCACCAAGGCCAGGGAGCTGGCTAGCGCGCTAGGCGGCACCGCCGCCGCCGTCGTTCTTGGCCCCGGCGCTGCCGGCATTGCCAAGAAGCTCGGCGCCTACGGCGCCGCCACCGTTATGGTCTCCGAAGACGACAAGCTGGCCAAGTACAGCATCACGCCGCAGGCGCAGGTGCTGGCCGACCTCATCGACGAAAAGAAGCCGAGGCTCGTGCTCTTCCCGGCCACGCCCGTCGGCAAAGACGTCGCGGCGCAGGTATCGGCGCTGGTGGGCGCGGGTGTGCTCACCAATTCGGTCGACGTCAGCATTCGCGACGGGGCCATCACCTCGACCGCTCCCGCTTTTGGCGGCTCCATCGAAGTCACCAGCACCACCGGGGGCGGCGCCACGCAGATCATCGCCGTGCGGCCCAACGCCATCCTACCGCAACAGGTGGGCGGCGAGGCCCAGGTCGTGCAGATCGACATCCCGGTCAAAGATCAGTCGCTGCTGGCCAGGATCGTGGACACCATCGTCGAGTCCGGCGCAGAGGCGCCATTGGAAGAGGCCTCCTGCATCGTCGCCGGCGGCCGAGGCATCGGCGGCGGCGAGAACTTCAAGGTCATCGAGGACCTGGCCAAGGAGCTTGGCGCGGCCGTGGGCGCCTCTCGCGCCGCCGTCGATGCCGGCTGGATCTCGTATCCCCATCAGGTGGGTCAGACCGGCAAGACCGTGAAGCCGAACCTCTACATCGCCTGCGGCATCTCCGGCGCCATTCAGCACAAGGTGGGAATGCAGACCAGCAAGGTCATCGTCGCCATCAACAAGAACGCCGACGCCACCATTTTCGAGTTCGCGGACCTGGGCATCGTCGGCGATGTCTTCGAGATCGTGCCCAAGCTGACCGACGAGATTCGCAAGCGCAAGCAAACATAATCCCCCATCTCCCGTGGGAGAGGGTGTATCCCCTCTCCCTCTGGGAGAGGGCTAAGGTGAGGGCGCCCTGCCCTCCCATTGGAGGAAGATCTAGTGGAAGAAGAGAAATTCGATGTCATAGTCGCCGGCGCGGGGCCGGCTGGCCTGGCGGCCGCCTACATTCTGGCCAAAGCCGGCTTGAACGTGGTGGTCTGCGAGCGTGGCGAGTATCCGGGCGCCAAGAACGTCATGGGCGGCATCCTCTATCGCCACGCCACCGAGGCCGTCATCCCCGAGTTCTGGAAAGAGGCACCCATCGAGCGCGCAATCGTCGAGCAGCGGGTGATGATCGTTGACGGCGACTCCGCCGTTACGCTGTGCTACAGAAATCCGCAGTTTGGACAGGCGCCCTATAACAACTTCAGCGTGCTGCGGGCCAAGTTCGATCGCTGGCTGGGCGAAAAGGTCGAGGAGGCCGGCGCCTTCATCATTACCGACACCACCGTCGAGGACGTCATTCGCAAGGACGGCAAGATCGTCGGCGTGCACACCGGGCGTGAGGACGGCGACCTCTACGCCGACGTCGTCATCGCTGCCGACGGCGTGAACTCGCTGCTGTCCAAAAAGGTTGGCCTGCATCCGGAGTTGGCACCGCACAACGTCGCCCTCGCCGTCAAGGAGATCATCGCGCTGCCGCAGGAGAAGATCGAGGACCGCTTCAATCTCGAGAACGGCCAGGGCGTGGCCATCGAGATGATCGGCGAGGTAACGGCCGGCATGATGGGCACTGCCTTCCTTTACACCAACAAGGATTCGCTCTCCATCGGCGTCGGCGCCATCCTCTCCGAGTACGTCAAGAAGGGCATCAGCCCCTACGACCTGCTCGAGTACGTCAAGCAGCACCCGACGATTCGTCCGCTGCTGGCCGGCGGCGAGGCCAAGGAGTACATGGCCCACCTGATTCCCGAGGGCGGCTACGACGCTATTCCGCCGCTGTACACCGACGGTATGCTTGTCGCGGGCGACGCCGCGATGCTGGTGAACAGCTACCATCGCGAGGGCTCGAACCTGGCCATCACCTCCGGAAAGCTGGCCGCCGAGACCGTGCTGAAGGCCAAAGAAAAGGGAGACTTCTCGGCACAAAGCCTGTCTATTTACCAGCAGATGCTGCAAGACAGCTTCGTCGTCAAGGATCTCAAGAAGTACAAAGGGATGTCCCACTTCATCGAGACGCACCCGCACTTCCTGACCCTGTACCCGCAATTGGCCAACTACGTCGCCAACGAGCTGATGACCGTCGACGGCGTGCCGAAAGCGGACAAGCAGAAGGCCATCTTCAAGCAGGTGAGATCGCAGAGGTCGCTGTGGCAACTGGGCAAGGACATGTTCCATCTCTGGAGGGTAATGAAGTGAAATTGCAGACCAAAGCCAAAATCGAAGATAAGCTCTACCTGGTCAAGTTCAAGCCCGACCACGAGCCTCATCTGGTCATCATCTCCCAGGAAGTGTGCAAGACCAAGTGCGGCAGCAGGCCATGCACTTTCTTCTGCCCCGCCAGGGTGTACGAATGGGAAGAGGCGAACGAGAAGATCACCGTGGGCTTCGAGAACTGCCTCGAATGCGGTGCCTGCCGCATCGCCTGTCCCCACCAAAATCTGGAGTGGCGCTACCCCCGCGGCGGCTTCGGCGTCAGCTACCGGTACGGGTAGGGGTGCGAAACCACGGAGGCACAGAGACGTGGAGATGCGCGGGATAGAAGGGTAGGAAATGGGACGCGCCCTGCGGCCAATCATCAGCGCAGAATTCGAAAAACGACTTGCCCGGGCGTGATTAATGTAGGGGCGAACGGCTGTTCGCCCGCGCGGGCATTATGTAGCGACACGCTGTGGTCTACCCCTGCCCGTTCTCGCAAACGTAAGCCGTGCGGCCGCCGAAGCTGATCTTGCGCACGGGGCAGTCGTGCTCGGGGCAGCGCTTGACGCCGTGGACGCGCGGCACATAGCCGCCGGGTTTGCCGTCGAAGCCGATCCACTCGGGGCCGGCGCCCCGCTCGATAGCCTCTTTGAGAACCCCTTGGATGGCCCGGTAGACCGCGCCAATCTCTTGCTCGGACAGCGACGAGGCCTTGCGCGAGGGATCCATTCCGACGGCGTGTAGTATCTCGTCGGAGTAGACGTTGCCAATGCCGGCGATGACTGCCTGATCCATCAGCAAGGCCTTGATGGCCACGTTCGGCCTGGCTTCCGCAAGGCGTTTCAGCATCTGTGGCGTGAACTCGTCGCCCAGTGGCTCTACTCCCGCTTCCCGCCAGCGCCTGTCGAATTCGCCTTCGCTGAAAAAGTGGGCGTAGCCCATGAAGGTCTTGTCCATATAGAAGCAGGAGTCGTCGTCGAAGATCAAAACCAAGAAGGCGCTGGGCGGAGCGTCGCACCAGGTCATGTAGCCGACTTCGCTTCTGAGGCCCATGTGCAGCCAGAGAGTGCCATCGTCGAGGGAGATGACTACCGCCTTGCCACGCCGTTGTACCTTTTGGACGCGGCCTTTGACACGCTGGAGAAACTCAGCACCAGGGAGATTGAGTCCCTTGGGCTGGCGAAAGCTCACGTCCACGATTCGCTTGCCAACCACGTTAGCGGTCAGCGCGCGGCAAAGGTTCTCGGCCTCGGGTAGTTCAGGCATTTGCTCCTCCTTATCGGCTCTGGGATAGCCAGGCCAGCAGATCCGGCAGCGGGAGCGCGTTCAGGACATCCCTTTTCTCGAGCCAGCCGCGACGCGCCATCGCGATGCCGTAGCGCATGTAATCAAACTGCCCAACCTGGTGGGCGTCGGTGTTGATGGCCAGTGGGACGCCGAGCGCCTTGGCACGCCGCGCCTGTGCGTCATTGAGGTCCAGGCGGTCCGGCGCTGCGTTGATCTCCAGAGCGGTGTGCGTCTCGGCAGCGGTGGCGATGACGACGTCGATGTCGACCTCGTAGGCTTCACGCCGGCTGATGATACGGCCGGTAGGATGGTTGAAGACCTTTACATAAGGATTCCTCAGCGCGGTGACGATGCGCTCGGTGATCTTCTCCCTGGCCTGGCCCATGGCCGAGTGAATGGAAACCGTCACGATATCGAACTGCCGCAGCAGGTCGTCCTCGTAGTCCAGGGTACCGTCGGCGCGAATATCCATCTCGATGCCGGCAAGGACGCGGAAGGGATAAAGCTTCTCGTTGAGCTGCCGGATGAGCTGCTGCTGCTCGAGGACTCTCTCCACCGAGAGCCCGTGGGCGACGCCCAGGGCGCGCGAGTGATCGCAGATGGCTACGTAGTCGTAGCCCCTAGCCCTCGCCGCCAGCGCTACCTCTTCGAGCGTGTTCACGCCGTCGCTCCAGTTGGTGTGGACGTGCAGGTCGCCCTTGATGTCCCCCATCTCGATCAGGTTCGGGAGCGACAGCTCTACCGCGGCCTCGAACTCCCCCTGGTCCTCACGCAACTCGGGAGGAATGAGCGGCAAGGAGAGCAGGGCGTATACTTCCTCCTCGCTCCCGCCACCCAGACGTCCGCCTGTGCCTTCCTCGAAGATGCCGTACTCGTTGATCTTCAGCCCGCGCCGCTGGGCCATTTCCCGCAGCCTGACGTTGTGGGCCTTGGAGCCGGTGAAGTACTGGAGGGCAGCGCCGTAGGATTCGGGTTTGACCACGCGCAGATCGATCTGGACGCTATCGTGGGTTAGAACGCTGCTTTTGGTCGGCCCTCGCGCGATTACCTCCGCCGTCGTCGACAGCGACGTGAAGCAGTCCATCACGTCGTCGGCGCGCTCGGCGGCCGCGAGGATATCGATGTCGCCGATGGTCTCCTTACGGCGTCTGATGCTGCCACCCGGATCGATCCTCAGCACGGCCGGGCAGCTCGATAGCTCGAGGGCCACCTGTTCGGCCAGGGGCAGCGCGAAGCCCAGAAGATGGCGCCGCGAACGATTGCGCCACCGCTCCAGCTCGCGGATGATCTTCTCCTCGCTCTTCTCGCCCATGCCCGGCAGCGTGCGCAGGCGATGCTCGCGCGCCGCCACCTCCAGTTCGTCGATGCCGGTGACGCCGAGCTGCCGGTACACCAACTGGGCCTTCTTGGGTCCCAGCCCCGGAATCTGGAGCAGCTCGACCAGGCCGGGGGGAACGGCGGCAAGAAGATCTTCGTAGTACTGGGAGCGCCCGGTGGCGAGATACTCCTGAATCCTCGCCGCGATGGACTCGCCGACGGCGGGAATACCGCGCAGCTTGCCCTCTTCGCAGACCTTTTCGATGGCCTGGTCGTGGCTCTCGATGCGCCGCGCGGCCTCGCGATAGGCGCCGACGCGAAACGAGCTTTCGCCCTTGATCTCGAGGAGGTCGCCGATGTTGTCCAGCCACCGGGCGATCTCTTTATTGCGCATGGCACTTCCCTTTGTCGGTCGGACAGGTGACCTGCCCGCAAACGGGGCAACGCACCTGGCTGTGGGAGCAAATCGGCTGCCCGCAGACGGAACACGAGCCGACACCGCAGATGGCGCAGTATTCTCGCTTGCAAGCGCTGCACGGCAACGTGCAATTGGGACAGGCGACGTGGCCGTTGGCGCACAGGTGGACGACCTCGGTCGCTTCAGCGCAGACCTGGCAAACGGGCAGCTCCAGCTCGCCCGTCAACG
This sequence comes from Chloroflexota bacterium, assembly GCA_016210495.1. The sequence continues at coordinate 4,359 of JACQUC010000206.1, read as the reverse complement.
GGTCGAAGATGACCCGAACCTCGGCGGAGGCGTACCGATTCTCGACCTTCACTGTGGAGCGCACCTTGGGCTGGGTGACGACGGCGGCGTTGAGCAGGGCAAAGACTACCCGAAGCTGGTGCTTGGCGGCAATATCGGCGAGCTTGCGCTGGCGCTCGAGCGAGGCAGCCTCGATCTTGCGCCTGATGGTCTCGCCGCGCTGGTCGGCCTCGGCACGTTCCAATCTGCGCCTCAGCTCCCTTTCGGTGTCGTCGTAGAAGGCGTTGATGCGCAGGTTCTCCATTTCCAGGTGCCTGGTCGTTCGTCTCCGGTACGTGGCGATCTCGTCGGCAATCTGCCGCTCCAGAATGGTCACGGCCCTTTGATAGACGACGCCGAGCCCGGCGGCGTCCGGCAGCGAGTCGATATCGGCGGCGTAGAATTCTCGCCTCGGGCTGATATCCAGCTTGTCCCAGGCCTGTTGCAGCCTGCGACCCGGCTGCAGTGATGAGCTATCGACGAGAACGGTCTGCAGTTCCTCGCGCTTCTCATCGGAGATGTAGGAGACCTTGAAGTTGAGGAGAACGTAGTGGCAGGCGAAGGGAAACTCCACGCCTTCTGGGATCATCCTGGCGTTGGCAACCCTGGCCTTCCACCGGCCGACATCCACAGCCAGGCGCTGAGACCACTTCAGGCCGTTGACGTAATAGCGCGTTGCCAGGCCCATACCCGCGGCCAGGTCGATGAGCTCGTCCGTGAGGTTGCTTCCCAGCGCGACGTACTGGGCATCTTTGTGTGCCGAGGCCGCATCCTGGTCGAATGCCAGGCGCAAGAACCCCGCGTGGTCGCCGCCCAGCTTCTTGCCGGGGCCATCGGGGAGAAGGGCGTCGACGACGCCGTCCTTGTGTACGTCGACCAGCGCGCCGACGGCCTGCAGCAGCTCGAGCGTGAACTGCTTGAGCTCTTCAGTCTGGTTGCTTTCCGGTTGCTGGTGCCTTGCTAATCGTCGCATGATCTTTTTTCGACAACCCCGGTCAGTCTCGATGCCCGCCCTACCCCGGGCGTCCTTCCACAGAAGGACGCCCCTTCGTACGCCCGTGCTCCCCAGGGCGAGGAAACCTCGCCCCTACGTCCGCTCCTGCCTCCAGGGCGAAAAACCTCGCCCCCAAGGCGGGAACCAGGCACGTGCGCTCAGTCGGCCTGGTAGTCTTGGCCGAAAATGCGCTCGTCGTACTCTTTGGTCTTCAAGTACTCCTTCCTGGCGCGCACCAGGTCTTCGCCCAATGCTTCCAACCGCTGCTGCACCTCTTCGCGCGAGCTCGACCTGATCCAGATGTCGGTGATGATGTCTTCGAAGTCGCGCTCGTCGGCAAGATTACCGAGGATCATGTCCATCTCGCCGATGACGAGCTCGAACATGTTGATCTTGCTATCCAATAGCCATAGGACGTAATCCTCGACCGTTCCCTCTGCCGACAGGTTATAGATGTAGACCTCACGGTTCTGGCCGATGCGATGGATGCGCCCGATGCGCTGCTCGATGCGCATGGGGTTCCAGGGCAGGTCGTAGTTGATCATGGTATTGCAGAACTGCAGGTTGCGGCCCTCGCCGGCGGCCTCTGTGCACAGGAGCACCCGCTGGTCCCGCTCGAAAGCGTCGATGGCCTCGTCCTTTTGAGCGGCAGACAGGCCGCCGTGATACAGCACGAAGGTGTGGCCGGCCTGTCTAAGCACCTCGGCCAGGTGGTGCAGCGTCGCCAGGTACTTCGTGAAGACCAGGGTCTTCTCAGGACTCGCCTTGAGCAGCTTCAGCACAGCGGTCGCCTTGGAGCTTTCCCTAACTCCCCGGGCGAGATCGACGAGGCGACGGAGCTCCTGACGCTGCGCCTCGGTGTTGTATGGGTTTTCGGCCATCTTTGCGAGCGTAGGAAGGACGGCGAAGCCGGAGCTTCCCACCTCCATTTGCAGGGTCTCCAGGGTAAAGCGGTTGACACCCTGATCGCCGTGGCCGACCCGGGGATGCTCGACGCGCACGAACTCCGTGACGGCATCGTACAGATGTCTCTCGGCCGGCGTCAGGGACAGCTTGACCGTCGTGGCGTGGCGCTTGGGCAGTTTCACGTCCACCTGGCTGCGGGTGTTGCGCACCATAACGTCGAAGAGAAGCTCGTGGAGGCGCGCCCTGTTCTTCGGCTGGCGAGGATCGCCGCGTGCGACGAACTCCTTCTTGAAGCCGCGCATGGTCTTCAACTGGCCGGGCTTGAGGATGGTGATAAGGTTGAAAAGCTCCTCCAGACTGTTTTGGACGGGAGTGGCCGTGAGGAGCAGGATATACTTCTTGTTCAGGTCGTTGACGAACTGCCAGCTCACTGCCGAGCGGCTCCTCAGGTGGTGCGCCTCGTCGACGATAACCAGGTCGTAGCGCTGTGCCAGGATCGCCTTGCTGTTCTCGCCCATGCGGGCCGTATGAAGCGAAGCGATCACCCGGTCGAACTCGCTCCAGGCTCTCGCTCCCTTCTGGCGAAACCTTGGGTCGTCGTGGGTGACGAACGAGAGGTTGAACTTCTCCAACATCTCCTCGTGCCACTGAGAGACCAGGGCGGGTGGGGTAAGGATCAGCACCTTGCGTACCAACCCGCGCAGGATGTACTCCTTGAGCACGATGCCTGCCTCGATGGTCTTGCCCAGGCCGACCTCGTCGCACAGGAGCGCCCTGCCGCGAAAGCGTCGCAGCGCCGTATGAGCCGTTTCGAGCTGATAAGGGAACGGCGTGAAGGAAACGGTGGCCAGCGAAAGGAGCTTGTCGAAACCCTGGACGAGGGACAGGTTAGCTGCCCGCTGGCGCAGAAGGAAAAGCCCTTCGCTTTCGAAGGCACGCCTGCCGAGCCGATCTATGACCTGCTCATTAGAGGGTGCCAGTGTGAGCTCGTAGTCCCGAGCCTGTTCTCTCGCCTGTGGTCTAACCATCGCGCTCACCCACCATTGTCACGGGTCAATATATTATATGCCATTCCAGCCCGCCGCGACAGGGGGCAGATAGCGATGATTTGCTTGACAACGGGCAGGAACTTGCGGCATATATACCTGTATGGAGCTACAACGCATTATTTGGAGCTGGGAGACGATCACACAGCGGCTGGTGGACGCGGAGCCGGGCATCGGACGGGCGCTTTTCCGGTCGTGTCGGCCCATTGCCGCGCAGCGCTATCGTGACGGTCGATTGCTGGTAGTGCTGGGCTGCTGGTGGCCGGAGGACCAGACTTTTCTGGGCAGGGAACCGCACCAGTCGCGACTGAACAACGCGCTCGGTAGGATGCTGGGCGAGCGGGTTGTGACGAAGATGGCTCGCTGGCCGGGAGGAACGGCCCCGGCGCTTGCGGCCGAGGGTGAATGGGAGCAGATTCCGGCGCCGGACGTGCTCCGGGGCGTCCCCGAGGAAGAGCGCGAGGAAGCCGCGAAGTGCGACTCGGCCATTCAGCGTCTCTTCTTCGCCAGGGCATACGCCGCCGGGCTAAGGCTGCGGTGTCAGTTTCCGCAACTGCACTATCGGCTCGACTTCGCGATACCAGAAAAGCGGACCGGGGCCGATGTTATGGGCTGGGACTGGCGGGCGGCGGGGTCGAGGTTTGAAGAGCGGGCCGAGCGCCAGGAACAGCTCGAGCAACACGGCTGGAAGATCGTTCTCTTCTCCGGTTCGCAGGTGCTGGCCGACGTGGACGCGTGTGTGGCGAGCCTGGCCACGGCATCGCAAGACAGACTGGGCCCGGGCCAGCAGCCGCTGCCGACCCGGTATGCGCCAGAAGCAAGAAAGCCCTTCTCGTCGATCGGCATCCACAGGCCGACCGACCGTGGGCCGAAGCGGCCGAGAAGGTAGCCTGGGTTGGGCCGGTGCCAGGGGAGCCAACGCCACGGAAGCTCGCCGAGCGTGTTTCAAGTGTTAAGGTGCACCGAATGGGACCGTGGTTTAGGGCCAGGGGTAAGGGGCCACGGCCTGACGGTGGCGAATGGGGCCGGTTGGTTGAGTTTGGGTTCGTTCGGAAGAAACGGGTCGCGGGGCCAAGTCCTTTCGGGAAGGACGTCAGGCCCGGTGGCGGATATTTGGCTTCGTTCGGCAGAATTGACGCGCGGGGCAGAACTTGCCGCATCAGGCCGGTTGGCCAATGGTTGGGTTTGTTTGGCAAACATGGCTCTCGAGGCTGAAGCCGTTCCGAGAGGGACGTCGGAATGTTCTACTACTATACTGGACATTGGCGAAAATCTACGAATCATACAAGGAATCGTGTTGATGATAGACCGGTTGATGGGCGCACGAACCCACGGATTGCCAGGCCCTTCGCTTGGCATCCGATGGCAGCAGCATGAGGCTCAGGAGAACAATGG
>JACQUC010000024.1 GCA_016210495.1 Chloroflexota bacterium | reverse complement strand
GTGCTGATGGAGATCGCCGACGAGATGGGATGGCCTTATGGAAAGGAGTGCGGGAATGGGACTGAGCAAAGCAATGGCGGAGCTAGCGCGCAACAGGAAGAAGGAGATTCATACTGTGGATGATAGGCCAGGTTGCGCCTTTGGACTGGTGACCCGGCGGGCTCTGGAAGATCTCGCCAAGGACTTCGACCGCCTGGAGAACAAGATCAATGGCGTTATCTTCGGCGTCGTGCTGACTTTCATGGTGGAGCTATGGAAGACATTCCGCCAATAGAAAGCCTTGGAACGCTAAAGAAAGCGCTGATCGATATGGCGACCTTCAGCCGCAAGATCATCGGCCGGCCGCTCCGGCCCTACCAGTTGTCGCCGGCGCGGGCTATCTTCGACTCGATTCGGCACCGTAATGGGCTGAGCATCAGCATTATGATGGCACGCCAGGCCGGAAAGAACGAGCTCTCGGCCCAGTTGGAGTGCTACCTCTTAAATGCCTTTCAGATGTATGGGGGCAACATCGTCAAGTGCGCCCCCACATTCAAGCCTCAGATCATCAACAGCAAGCAGCGACTGGAACAGATGCTCCAGAACGAGTTGAACCTGGGCGAATGGAAAGGCGAATGGTCCTACATCGTCCGCCTGGGCCAGGCCCGCTGCATGTTCTTCTCGGCCGACGACTCCTCCAACGTCGTCGGAGCCACCGCGCACATCCTGTTGGAGTTCGACGAGGCCCAGGACATCTCCCCGCAAAAGCACGACCGGGACTTTATGCCGATGGGCGCAACGACCAACGCCACCAAAGCGTACTACGGAACGGCCTGGGACGAGGACGGCTTGCTGGAGCTCGTGAAACAAAAGAACCTCGAGATGGAACGGAAGGATGGCTTGCAGAGGCACTTCGAGTATCCCTGGTGGGTCGTGGCGGAGCACAACCCGCTCTACGCGGCGTATGTGCAGGGCGAGCGGGCGCGGCTGGGGGACGTGCATCCCCTATTTCGGACGCAGTACAAGCTGGAGACGATAGCGGGAGTGGCAGGATTTCTGAGCGCGCAGCAGCGGGCGCAGATGGCTGGCTCTCATCCGCGTTGCCGTCGCCCGGCAGAGGTGACGTGGCCGGAGGGTGAGCTGGTGTTCGTGGCCGGCGTGGACGTCGCCGGCAAAGACGAAGAGGCGGCGGACGCGCAGCTAAGGGCAGTGAAGCCGAGACGGGACTCGACGGTGGTGACGATAGGGCGGCTGGACTTCTCGCTGGTGTCGGACCTGGTGCTGGAGCCGCGCATCGAGGTAGTGGAGCACTACTATTGGACGGGCCGCAGCCACCGAGAGCAGTACGAAGCGTTGCTCGACGTGCTGCGCTCGGTCTGGGGATGTGGCCGGGTGGTCGTGGACGCCACGGGAATAGGCGCCGGGGTGGCGGACTTTCTGATGGCAGCGCTGGGGGACGATGTGGTGGAGCCGTTCGTGTTCACTATGCCGAGCAAGAGTCGTCTGGGCTACAAGCTCCTGGCCGCGATCAACAGCGGCCGGTTCAAGATGTACGCGGCGGATGGATCGGAGGAGTGCCAGGAATTCTGGACGCAGTGCGAGCGGGCACGGTACCGGATCGGCGCCAATCAAACGCTCAGCTTCTACGTGCCGGAGGCGGATGGCCACGACGACTTTCTGATATCGGCGGCGCTGGTGGTGCAGGCAGCGGCGGGCTACGGCATCGCGCCGGCGGGCGAGGTGGCGATGCGACCGGTGGAGTATGAGGATGGACGGTATTAGGCCATTGGGAGGTATTTATGGCTTGGCGTGATCGAATAGCGGGTTTGTTGTTTAGGGACGTGATCGATCGGCGAGTGAGGGAGGCATCCCTGGCCGAGGAGGATCGGCTGTGGCGGTCGATCTCGGCGACGGTGGGGACGCGGGACCTGAGCTATCGCGAGTTGGTGGACCAGATGGACGATTCGGTGGAGGCGTACCGGGTTAACCCGCTGGCGTACCGGATCGTGGAGCTTACGTGTGACTTTGTGCTGGGACGGGGCATGACGGTGGCGACGGAGGACAAGGACTTGCAGGGGTTCGTGGATTCGTTCTGGCGGCACCCGATGAACCGGATGGGGATCCGCCAGTTCGATATGCTGATAGAGCTTTCTCTTTCGGGTGAGCTGTTCGTGACTCTGTACACGAACCCGTACGACGGTATGACGTATGTGCGTCTGGTGCCGGCGTGCTCGATCGACAAAATCGAGACGAATCCTAATGACATGGAGGACGAGCGGCGGTACCACCGGGTGGGGATGGTGCCGGCCGTGATGGAGGGGATCGAATGGAAGGGTGAGCTGGAGGGTGGGGTGGAGGGCCGCTGGTGGGACGCCTCGGAGTGCCGGCACTTCGCGGTGAACCGGGTGGTGGGAGCGGTGCGTGGTCAGGGCGACCTGGTGCCGCTGCTGCCGTGGCTGCGCCGCTACAAGGACTGGCTCACGGACCGCGTGCGGATCAACAAGTTCAAGGGGGCTTTCCTGTGGGACGTGGAGCTGAAGGGAGCTGATCG
>JACQUC010000023.1 GCA_016210495.1 Chloroflexota bacterium | reverse complement strand
TAGCGCGCAAAACGTTGGCACGATGCCCCCTCGTCAATGTTCGCGGCGATTTCTTGTATCTTCGTACCAACGATGCGGGCGAACGCCGTTCGCCCCTACATTAACGACGTCCCCGGCCGGTGGCTCTGAAATCAGCATTCGCCTTAGCTTAATGCCTATGGGACGTTGCGTGCAACGTCCCTACAGGCTAGGCGGCGGCCATCGCAACTTCTGTCCGCTTGGGAAGAGGCTTCGGAATCTTCAATGAAAACTTGAAAGTGCTCCCTGTACCCGGTTCCGACTCAACCCAGATGCGACCCTTGTGGTGCTTGACGATTTCGCGGCAGATCGCCAGGCCGAGGCCCGTGCCACCCGGCTTATCGGTCAGCATCGCACCCACTTGCTGGAACTTCTCGAAGATGCGCTCCTGGTCGGCCGCCTCGATGCCACGTCCCGTATCTTCTACTGACACTACTATTTGGCCTTTCTCACGCTTGGCCCTCAAGGTTATCGTTCCGTGGTCCGTGAACTTGATAGCGTTGTCCAAGAGGTTGCTGACAACCTGGTACAGGCGATCGGCGTCGCCGTATATGGGTGGAAGGTCGGCGCTTATCTCCTGCCGCAAGACGAGACCTTGTCGCTCAATCAGAGCGGCGTGCGCCCGCGCAGCCCGGTGGATGACGGCTGTCACATCGAGCATAGCCGTTTGCCATTCCATATTGCCGGACTCAATTCTGGCGATATCTAAGACATCGCTTACCAGGCGGGTGAGACGCTCGCTTTCAGAGTTGATGATCTCCAGGAACCTCTGCTGCGTACCGGGATCGTGGTTGTCCGAGAGCAGCATCTCGGAGAACGAGCGAATGGAGGTCAGCGGCGTGCGGAACTCGTGGGAGACGTTGGCGACGAACTCCGTCTTCATCTCGTCGACGCGCAGCAGTTCCTGGTGAGCACTTGCCAGGTCGGCATACGCACGTTGCAGATCGTAACTGCGGCTGGCAAGCGTACGATACAGCACCGCGTTTTCGATCGCCAGCGCCGTCCGCTCTACGAACGAATTGAGGATATCTTTGGGAAGAACGGGTACCGGTCGCCCACCCGGCATAGCCAAAGCCAAAATCGTCAGCCAGGTCTGCCGCTTGGGCACTTCCAGACGGATCAAGATTGCTTGGCGCCCGGACGGAAGGGTTTGCAGGTCATACAGCTCGTCACGCTCTGACGCTATCCTGTGCGCCCCCGCCTGGAGTCCGCTTAGTGTGCGCAGCTCTTCGTGCACAGGCAGATACTCTGACGGCGGATAGTGGATTACCGGCAGATCGTAAGCCTCGTCGTTGTTGATATGCCCAGAATGTTGCACGATGGCAAAGCAATCGCCAAAAAGATGTGCAGCCGCCGCGGCCAGAGCACGGTGCACGTCCTCTATTTCCAGGCTTGCCCCCAACATAGCGGTTGCCTCGTTGAGCAGGTTGGCGTGGCTCAGTCGTTCCCGCAGCGCACGCTCAGCCCGAGATTGCTGCTCGCGCAAATAGCCAGCCAGGATGGCCGTCATGAACAGAAAGCCGGAGCGGAAGAAGAACGCGGCGCCGAGGGGATCCGAGGTCACGACGCTTTCCAAAACATCGAACGAAACAAACAACCCCACCATGCCGAGCGACGGGGCGTAGCCGTAGCGCATGGCCGCGGAAATCGTCACGGTAAACAAGATATAGTAAAAGGGGGAATCGAAGCCACCCAATGTGATCATGACAAGGTTGAGCAAACCATCGCCCAGCGATGTCAAATAGCCATTGGTCAGCACCGCCGGGCGTTTCCGGATCAATCGCTGGACTACGGCGTTGTAAACGCCGGCCACCACCAGAATACCGTAGGCGGCTAGCAGCGTATCATTTGGAAGCTTAGCGAGCAGTAGCCCCGGTGTCATGAATATTATGCCAATCCAGCGGACGGCAACGAAGCGCCACTCTAGCCTCAACGACTTGGGCATACCCTCTGGACCGAGCCACACATAGGCCAGGGCTGACTTATTGATCTTGGGGAGCTGCAACATCAGTTTTTCCTCCGCCATCGGATTCTGCATATTAGTTGATGATCCCCTTGGACGTTCACCACGAAGAACACGAAGCACACGAAGCACACGAAGTTCTCCTCATAAATCCTCTTTGCGCTCTTGGCGGCCTTTGCGGTTCACCCATTCTTCGTGCTAGTTGTTCGCAAGCAAAGTGCGAACGCGCTCCGCTACTTCCCGCGGACTGAATGGCTTGGTCATGTATTCGTCCGCGCCGGCCGACAGGCCTTGTTCGCGGTCTGCCGTCTGGCCTCGCGCGCTCAACATAATCACATAGGTTCCTGCCAGCGCCCGATCCTGCTTGATTCGGGCACAAACCTCATATCCGTTTATGAGAGGCATCATTACGTCCAGAAATACCAGCGGTGCATGCGTCTTGCGTAACCGCGCCAGACCCTCCTGGCCGTTGCTGGCTGTTTCCACCGTGTATCCCTCGTGCTTGAGAAGGTAGCTCAAAGACAGCAGTATAAATGGCTCATCGTCGACTATGAGGATCGGTCCCTTCTGGTTCAACGAATTCTTCTCCTCCTGCACCGCTTGAGCCTCCTTTTCTCGCTACCAAGTACTTCGACACAAAATGCGTCCGCTGAAGGGCGGTTCGCGAACCGCCCCTACCAGACGTAGGGGCGTCCCGAAACGGGATCCCGATTCCATCGGGAGACGTCTCTGTCCACCCTGGGTGGGGGCGGGGCGTCGTAGCCATCCCGCACCATAACCCCGCTAAGACGCCATAGACCCCATCCCCGGCCTCCGGTTCCTTCCACAGCACCCGAGATCTCTCGTCCTCTCTGCCCTTCTGTATGCTATGCGAGCAGCCTGTATCGCCGAACGCACGACCATCGTCGGCGTGTACAGGCATTTATCTATCCACAAAGGCGGGAGCTTACGCTCGGTATCCCAATTGCCCGGCCCCAACAGCTTTCTCAGGTACCGCTCAGCACGGGCACAACGCTGCCGATCCCGCTCGTACACGTCCTTCACTCGTTCAATTTCGGATCGAGTGAAGGACACGTGCGCCTGACTCCCCGCCGTCAGGCCTAACAGTGCATATGCGGTCTCCTCGGCGGTCGGCTGGCCATAGAAGCCCCACGATCCGTCACCGTTCTGGGTCTGACGCAGCCAGTCCAGAGATCGCTGGATCAGAGGTGCGGCACGCGGTGCCAGATGAGGAGGCAGCTCACCCAAGACGGCAATCGCGTGTGCTGTCGCGTAGTAGGGCGAGATATGCCACTTGTCAAACCAGTAGAGCCCGCGAATTTGCTGCTCGGCCAGATAGTCCACTAGTCGCACAACCGTTGCATCGCGGTCAGGATAGCCGGGGACGCGCAGCAGGGCGTGGAGCACGTGCAGGTTGACACCTACCGACGAGTGGCGCTCGTGCTGGAAGCTTACGAAGTGTTTGTCAGGTAGGGCAAAAGCCTGCAACACACCTGGGTCCATCGACTCGCCGAGTTCGTGGAGCAACAGCAGAGCCACCGCCGTGTCGTCGGCGTCTGGAATCGGGAACGTGGGCGAGAGGCTGACGCCACCGGCCTGGAGGGACGAACGCAGCACTTCCTGCTCCTGCGCCGTAAGCAAAGCGGCGCTGGGTACGCCTGCCAAAAACAGATGATAGGCTGCCCAGAGCAGCTCGAACGTCTCGCAAGGGTGCAGAACCGGCACCGTATTGTCCCCCGTCCGGCCTGCGCAGTCCAACAAGTAGGCTAGAGCCGGCTCGTCATCGCGGCGCGCCAGGAAAAAGGCTGTCGCTGCCGGCGAATTGCCGATCGAGCCGTTAACGCCCTGCGCCGCTTTGAGTCCGGCAAGGTCTGCTTCATCGCCCAGGAATTCGAGCGAGTGAACGGCGGTAGTACGGGGCGAGTACAAAGCCGCCGGTGGAATGAGACGCAGCTTCTCAGCTCGTTCTTTCCCGTAAATATCCAGGTGCGGTGGAACGGGGACACCGGCTCCCTGCGCCCCCTGGATAAGCGCGGGCAGCAGCAGCTCGAAGCCGACCAGCTCGACCGGCTCGGAGGCCAAGATGTGACCGTGCTGCCACAGGTAACGGACGCCCGATTTGACACTGGCTCGATCTACCGCACGACGGCCAAAAGAGGCGAGCGCCGTCAACGAGGCAAGTGTGGAGAGGATCCGATCGTGCTCGTATGGCACCTCGCCTCCCCAACTGCCATCCGGCGATTGATGGTCCACCAGCCACTGTAACGACGAGGGGAAACGGGACGCGCGCTGCCCGGGACGGACGGGAACAGCGGCCAGCCATGCGGTGTCGTAGGCCGTTCCCGCAATGCCCGGCCGCTTATCTGCCTCGGGCAAAACCCCGCTAAGGCCGGCGCCAATGCTGGCAGGGCGCAGTAGGGAGCGCAGCTCCACGGGGTCGGCCCCGATGGGGTGCGTGCGCCCGAGCCTGCCGGGGACTTCGCCGTTTCCTGCCTCAACCCTATCGACGGTTAGATGTGGGGCCATAGCTTGCCACCTCCTGCATTGCTGACTGGGGAGCGACCCTCACCCTAACCCTCTCCCTGAAAAGGAGAGGGGACAGGTCGCGCGCCGGCCTCCAAAAGGAAAGTATGATAGTCGTGCCGGCTGTAGAACTCGCACACGAACCGCGCGATGTCGGCAACCATCGCTTCCGGTCGACCTGTTCGAGTGTGTGCCGCGCGCTGGAGCTCGCCAAGTTGATCGAGGCCATCGGCTATGTGAGCCTGAACCAACGCCTTGGCCCGCATAAGTGCTTTGCCGGGAGGTAATCCGCCCCGGCATAGCGCATGGCTGAGAATGACTAACGAATTGATCTTGCCCTCTGACACTTCTTTGTCGCAGCTCTTCAGATCGTTGGCCAGACGAACGCACGTGGAGGCGATCCGCTCCATAGAGCGCAGATGCTCCACATGCCGGCTGGTGGAAGGGTCGTCGTTGGTGACCAGAGCTGCCCAAACGTGAGGCGGGCCTCCGATGCTGTAAAGACCATTGGCGACGTACTCTTCATAGGACGGCAGGACGAAGTCTGCACGCTGGCGATAGGACAGCCCCCATTCATACTCCCGGATCATCCCGTCGATGGTCCCACATAGGGCTGCAGCCCACTCCCTGCCCAGCGCACCGAACAGCGGATAGCGCGCCAGATCATCGCGCACCTCACAAAGCGCGGCGGCCAGACTATCGTCCATTGTGACCGTTAGCCCGTTGCTCACGATGGCCTTGTAGCACTCGGCCTGGCGCATGAGCTCGTCCGCCTGCACCAGTTCCTCGTCAAACACATCGTCCAAAGTGAAGACCCAGAGGCTAACGCGCGCCGAGGACACAACAGCCCTCACGCTGCTGAACGGCGCGGCGGCGGCAACGGACATAGCCAACGGCCATACGCGCACGCGACGGATTAGCGGGTAGCGTCGTGCCCATTGGTCGAGTTCCCGGGCTGCCTGCGCGCTGATCTCGCGGACGCGCGTGCACTGTGCGGCGTCCCTCGCTGCCATAAACCGACTATGCAAGCCGACCCATGGTGTGTCTGCTACGGCCGTTTCTTCCCCCTGCTGTGCTGGCTCGATCGTTGCTTCCATCTTGGTTGGACTCACCCGCGATAGTTGTAAGTTACCAGATCGCCAAGCCTGAGGGCCGGTACGGCGTGAACCTCGGGCGCGACCGCGACAGGCTGGCGAGATCGGTACGCGACAATCTGTGCCACTGAGACGATGCCGATTTGAAACCTGTTGGCGAAAAGCGTCAGGTCCGGCAGTCTAGCCATGCTGCCATCGCGCCGCAGACACTCGCAGATCACCGCGGCCGGATAGAGCCCGGCGAGCTTGGCAAGGTCCACGGAGGCCTCGGTGTGCCCCGCCCGGCAGAGGACGCCGCCCTCACGGTACCGCAAAGGAAAGATGTGTCCGGGCATGACGAGGTCAGCCGGCCGGGTGGCTGGGTCCAACAGCGCCTTGACGGTAGAGGCGCGGTCCTGGGCCGAGATCCCCGTGGTTGCGTGAAGCTTCGAATCCACGGACACGGTGAATGCGGCGGCGTTGGAGTCGCGACGCTCTACCATCAGCGGGATCTGCAATTCATCGAGGCGCTTGCCGACGATGGGCATACAGATCAAGCCTCGGGCCTGTGCGGCCAGAAAGTTGATCGCCTCCGGCGTCACGTGCTCCGCGGCGATGGCCAGGTCGCCCTCGTTCTCGCGATCGTCGTCGTCGACGACGATCATAAACTTGCCTGCTCGGAAATCTGCGATGGCCTCCGGGACCTCTACGAACGGCATACTATTACCTCCACGGTTTTAGTTCCCAAGAAAACAGATAGGGCACACATCCTTGCCTTCCCTCCCCCCGCTCGCAGTTGGATGGTAGGCATGGCAGACATGCGCCCGTCCCCTCCCCACTCCTCCAGTCGTACGGGCAATGAAAACCGTGCCGTCAACTATGAGTCTGGGTGATCTGCTATTTTCGCATTCGACGTCTGGATTGTAGCACCCAGCTTTCCTAGCGTCATCTGCCTTGGGACGTAGCCCAGACCGATATTCGATGGGTCTCGTATAGTACCTTTTTGTAACTACTCAGGTGGGATAAGCCGGCGGCCGGGTATAGGACCTGATTGCTGACACCGTTCTGGAT
>JACQUC010000022.1 GCA_016210495.1 Chloroflexota bacterium | reverse complement strand
CTGATGGAGAGGTCCAAGCTCTGTACGCTCACGCAGGCGTTCTGCAAGGAGGTGCTGGAGGGCCGCGGGCCAATCTACTGCGATATGCGCCACTTTTCGCCGGAGGACTTCGCCCGTCTCCACCGGGTAATTCCGCACGCTATGCGCATATTCGACCGAGCGAACATCGATCTGAGCAAGCGGATGGTGGAGTATTCAGCGTTCAACGGAGTGTTCTGCACCTCGGGGGACGGCGGAATGAGAGTGAATACCCACTGCGAGACAAGTGTTCCAGGTCTATATGGCGCTGGTGCCGCGACGAAGATACTTCCCCACGGCACCTATGCGGTGGGAGGGCTGAACCTGGCTTACTGTTGTGTCTCAGGCTATCGTGCTGGCGAGAGCGCGGCCAGGTACGCCGTCGTCACCGAGCGACGGCCCAGGGATGCCGATCAGGCTCGTGTCTTGCAGCATGAGGCTTTCGCCCCCACGGGACGCGAAGTCGGCGTGACGCCAGATCAGGTTTTCGATTGGGTCAGAGAGGTCACAGTTCCCGCGGAACACAGCACGTTCAAGCACGAGAAGAGGATCAAGAAGGTGCTGGCACGACTCGAGGAGATCAAGAGCTCGCTGGACGAAATCAGCGCCCCCAATCCCCACGACCTGGTGAAGGCGAACGAGGCCAGGAACTACGCGCAGTGCGCCGAGCTGGTCTTCCGAGCTGCGCTGGAGAGAAAAGAGAGTCGAGGGCAGCACTACCGCGAAGAGTATCCTTACAGAGATGATGCCAACTGGCTGAAGTGGCTGGTCCTCAGGCGGCAAGACAGCGCGGTCGGCGTTCGTATGGAGCACGTTCCCATATGGCGGTACCCCATCAAGCCTCAGAATTTCGACAAGAAGCCCCATCCAGTGCAGTTTTTCGTGGGTGAATAAAGAATCGCCTGCACACAGTAGGGGCGGCCGTCCGCCCCTACGCAGTATCACGCGGTCCTGCCTGCCGTGTCACGCACCTACGTAATTCTCCAGGAGGAAGACAACATCTTCCCATTATGGGATTTCTACATACCCTTCTGTTCCATGCACGCGAATTCGTTGCCCATCTTTTATCAGTTTGGTAGCATTTTCCACTCCGACAACTGCTGGTAAGCCATATTCACGTGCGATAACTGCTCCATGGGTCATCAGTCCACCAACTTCGGTGACTAGGCCTTTTATGGAAACAAACAATGGTGTCCAGCTAGGGTCAGTATAGGAGGTGACTAAATTAATCAAGTGCGAACAGCCTCTGATGGCTCGAACGAATCTAGTGCTCGGCATCCAGACGTGGTATGATGCATATCGAATATGACAAAGGGCTCGGCCAACAGCAGAAGCTGACAAGCCGTCATCGGTATCGAAGGTGGCCATTTGGCTGCAGGTTTATTCCGAGTCTATGCGGCGTTGGACCCGCGAAGGGCATGCACGTCGTATCCCCTTCGGCGGACCGACAGCGGGCTATCGAATTCCTGAGACCGAAGTCGAGCTCTTCTTGAAGGCAAATCAGGGGGCGAGCTAAGTGTGAGTCCGAAGCTGCCGAGAGTAACGGCTGCACGAGTACTCCAGGCATTGAAACGCGCAGGTTGGTACGAGCACCACCAAACTGGCTCACATCTTTTTCTGCGACATCCGATCCGGCCGGGGATGCGCGTAGACATCCCGATGCATCGAGGTAAGACGCTCAAGCTCAAGACATTGGTGAGGATAGTCGATAGTGCAGGGCTAACCGTCGAAGAGTTTGCTGACCTGTTGGGAGGTGCGAAGTGATGCACGAGTACACGATCATTCTAGAGCCTGATCTAGAGGAAGGTGGATACACCGTGACTGTACCAGCCCTACCAGGCTGCATCACGGAAGGCGACACCCTTGAGGAGGCAATAGCTATGGCCAAGGACGCCATCGCCGGGTACCTCGAAAGCCTCAAGATGGCCGGCGAGCCAATCCCCGACGAAACAGTACCGCCTCAAATAGTGAAAGTGCAGGTGGCAGCGTAGACGTTTCCCGGAAAGTCGGGGGTAGTGTCATATGTAATCATTAGCCTGGTTTCTGGTGCAAAACGCAACCTGTAGGGGCGTCCTTCCGCGGAAGGACGCCCGGGGGTTGGGCAGGGGCGTTGCCGCCTTTCTGCACCGGGAATCAGTCCAACGCCTCGAAAGCCACGCTCGTGGCATCGCCCTGCTTCTTCAGCACGATAAAGCCGCGCCACTTCTCGTCGCGTTCAGGAAAGTCCGCCCGGAAATGGGCGGGCACAGCCCTGCTCTCCTCCCTGGTCAGGGCGGCTCGCGCGGTCAGCTCGGCGACCTGGAGGAGGCTTATTGCCTCGCTCGCACGCATCAGCTCGTGGCCATCCGTGGCTCCCAACCTTCTGCTGTGCTCCCTGAGTCGTCCCAGCGCACCCAGGGCGGTCTCCAGGCCCTTCCTGTTTCTCACAAAACCCACGTAGTCCTGCATGACCTTGCGGAGCTTCGCCTCGAATTCCCCAGGCGTCACCTCGCCTTGCCGACCGAAGGGGGCGATGACACGATCCATATGTTCCCGAACCTGAGTCTCATCCAGATTTGCCCGTGGCGCTTTCGAAGCGAAGGTGGCGGCCTGAGCGCCGGCCCTGAAGCCAAGGGTGCCGGCGCCCGAGGCCGCAAAGCTCACGTTGGCGCAATCGCCAGCCGCGTATAGCCCTGCCAGAGTGGTGGCACAGTCCTCCTGTATCACCAGTCCGCTGCCGGCGCCATTGGCGAATGTCACGCCGACCTCGAGCTCCTGCGGCTCGAACTCGATGGGGTCGCGCGCCGGATCGATGCCCCGCATCGCGAGGTAGTCCAGAAGGGTTGGCCTCTCGTTTGCGATACCGATCTTGACCAACTCGATGTCCTGCGGCGAGAGGTGCCGGCAATCGACGTAACACGGACCCCGCCCCGCGCGGATCTCGGTCAGCGTCCCGTTGACGATCGCGTTGCGCGGCGCATTCTCGCCCCACGGATGGTACTTCGTCATGTATCTATCGCCCAGGGCGTTGGTGATCTTGCCGCCCAGGCCGACGAAACCGGTGATGCCGGGAGCGCTGAAGTCCTTCGGCACCACCGAGCAGTAGGTGAACTCCATATTGCAGAAGCTCGCGCCGGCGCGGTAGGCCGCCGCGTGCCCGTCGCCGGTGTTGTAAGGCGAGTGGTGGGTCAGATAAGGCAGACCGCACGGCGTGGGGTAGTATCGTACCACGCCTCCCGTGGCCATGACCACGGCTTGCGCCCTGAACACGTAGAAATCCCGCTTCCGAACGTGGAAGCCGAGCGCTCCGACGACCCGCTCACCCTGGGTAAGCAAGTCGCTAACGGCAACACTTTCCACAACTTTGACACTCAGGCGATTTACCTCTCTGGCTAGCACCTGCTTGACCGCGCCGCCCTCGAAGTTGATGGATCGCGGGTGCTTACCTCCCAGGCCGGCCACGCGACGGTACTTCCCGGTCGCTGGATCGCGAAAGGGGAAGCCGATCTCCTCGAGGTACCTCACACAGGCGCCAACTTCTCTGGCATACACGGCCGCCACTTTCAGGTCGATGAGTCCATCGTTGGACGCGGCCAGACCGGCCAGATACTCGTCGGGCGTGTCCCAGGGCGCCTCGCCCAGGATGGCCTGGAAGTGGTCGATGCCGGAAGCCAGGTTGCCGCTGCGCGAGATTGATCCCGCCTTCTCAACCAGTACCACCCGCGAGCCCTGCTGTCCAGCCGCCAGCGCCGCCAGGCATCCCGCGGCTCCCCCACCGACCACCAGCACATCGGCGTCGACTAGCTTGTAAGATTCGGCACACATTCTTTCGCTCCCCTTAGGATGCCTGGTAGCAACGTTGCACGCAACGTCCCTGCCAGGAAACGCCTCTACGCCCTCACGTGATGCTTCAATGCTTCGATCATCGTGAGACCGTGTTCGACGGCCATATCGATCAGCCTCTCTCCCAGCTCCCTGGTGGCATTGCTCGGATCGCCGTAGCTGCCCGCTTCGTGAACGTCCCTGTGATCCAACGCCCGCGTGAACGCCGTGCGGTTGCGAAGCAGTATCATCTCTTCCGACGAATAATCCGGGCCGGGGTTTGGCACTGCTTTGCTCAGGTCTATGAGGGGCGCGGCGTCTCTGGACGCCAGCATCATCGAGGTCTCGATCTCGTTGGCGTGCGGCGCGGAGCGAATACCGAGTCTCTCCGCTTCGGGACGCACGACAATCCACCACTCTAGCAGGCCAACTGCCGCGCCGGTCCGGGACCAGGTATTGTAAGCGGCAATCTGCAGCGGGGGCGAGTTGCAGATGTGGCCGTTGACGAAGACGATGCGACGCATCCCCTGTCGTGCTAGCTCGCTTCCTATCTCGGTGCATATTCCGCTCAGCGTCTCCGCGCTAATCGATATCGCTCCGGGCCACGCTCGGCCGTCGTAGACAACCAAGATACACCCGTAGTGCAGCGTCGGGAACAGCAGCGCCTTCGCCCTCTCCGCCAGCCGGCGCGCTATTTCCTCGGCAATATGGGTGTCAGCACCCAGAGGCGCGTGCAAGCCGTGTTGCTCCGAGACTCCCACCGGAACAATACCCACGTCCGTTTCGCGAACCGCGTTCTCGTATTCTTTCCACGTCAGATCATTCGAGCAAATCGGCTCGCCCATCGCCCACCTCCAACTCTTGCGTATGCCAAAAGCGTGGATCGTATTCAAGCTTTCTTGTATCCAATTGCCCCATTTCTAGCAAAGTTCGGCTTGGTTGTCAACAGTGGGCAATCCCAAGCCCTTGACGAACCCCATCGAGCATGCTACATGAGTAAACGTACAAAGATCACAAGCCATACGCCTAGGGGAGCGAACACTTGAAAGGGATCGTTACAGCGACAGCGGTCGCAGTCGCCATAGCATTGATGGCGTTTGGCACGTGGTATGGCCTGAATTCAGCGACAGGGTACTCTGGAACACCCGAGCCAATCAGCATCGGAATCCCACCCAACGAGCAATCCGCACTGGTCTTCATTGCCGAGGAGCAGCGTCTCTTTGCCAGGAACGGTCTCAGCGCCACAGTAAAGGTTTATGATACGGCACTCGCCGCGATCAATGCGATGAAGAACGACGAGGTAGATATTGCACAATCAGCCGAGTACCCCATCGTCACAGAGGCGCTGAAGAAAGCCAGAATTACTGTGATTGGAATCGTCGATCGGCACCAGACGGTATCTCTTGTTGCCCGCAAAGACCGGGGCATTGAGAATATTTCGGATATCGAGGGGAAGAGAATTGGCGTTCCCCACGGGACGATAACGGAGTTCTATTTGGGCAGATTCCTCAACCTGCACGGCATCAGCCTTCAGGACGTGACCACTGTCGATATGAGCTTCGCGCAATCCGCCGACGCCCTTGCCAGCGGGACCGTCGACGCCTTCCAGGTTCGGAACAAGGACATCAATCCAATTAGGGAACGATTGGGCAGCAACGTCATAACGTGGCCATCGCAAAGCGGCCAGGTAGCCTACGAAGTTATCTCCGGCAGAAGCGAATGGGTGAATAGCCATCCAAGATTGATCGACAGGCTCCTCAACTCCATTCTCCAAGCCGAGGAGTTTGCCATCAGGCATCCCGCCGAAGCTATGGCGATCCTACAAAGAAGGCTAAATTACGACGATGCTTATTTGGCAAGTGTCGGGCCTCAGCACCAGTATTCTCTCTCGCTCGAGCAGTCGCTCGTGCTTGCCATGGAAGACGAAGCACGCTGGATGATAGGCAACAATCTTACCGGTGAGAAGCAGACCCCCAATTTCATCGACTACATTCACGTGGAGGGTCTCAAAGCCGTAAGGCCCGGCGCGGTGAACATCATCCGCTGAGGTGAGCAACGATGAGAATCAGGACTCAGTTTTTGTTTACAATGGCCATCTTCGGCATGATGCTGCTGATCATCGCCACGTCGGTGATTATCACGAACCAGGAGGTCGAGCGCCTCAGCATCCAGGAAGAGATCGCGAGAAACGTCGAGCGGGGGGCCAGCGACCTCAGCTATCTGTCCAACGACTACTTCTTCTACCGTGAGCGCCAGCAGCGCGCCCGATGGGAATCGAGATTCGCTACGTTTTCCAACGACGTGTCCAAGCTGAAACCTGAAAGTGCGGAACAACAGGCGCTTGTCAACAACATCAAAGCCAATCAGCAGCGGCTCAAAGCGGTGTTCGCCGATGTGGTCCCGACTGTCGAAAGCGTGGCGCAGGGCGCCACGACCACTCAGGGATCCATTCAGGTCGCCTGGAGCAGGATGACGGTTCAGATTCAGGGCATTGTGTTCGACGCCATGCGGTTATCGCAAACGCTGCGCGACCATATAGACGGATTGAAGCAAAGGAACATCATCCTCATCTTCACCCTGCTTGGGATATTCGGCGCATATTTTCTCACCAATTACCTCATAGTTTACCGGCGCACGCTACGCTCCATATCGGAGCTCCATGCCGGAACGACGATTGTCGGCTCCGGCAACCTCGATTACGCCATTGCCGTGAGGCACGATAACGAGATCGGAGAGCTGTCACGTGCCTTCAACCGCATGACAGCCAATCTGAAAAGCGTCACTGCCCTAAAGGCAGAGATGGAGAGGGAGATCGCCGAGCGCGAGAAGGCCGAGGCGGAGCTTGAATTGTCCAACAGGGAGCTCGAAGCCTTTGCCTATTCGGTGTCCCACGACCTGCGTGCCCCGCTCCGGCACATCGATGGCTTCAGCGTTATTCTGCAGCAAGATTATGCCGATAGGCTCGATGCGCCGGGTAAGCAATTACTCCAGTTCTTGCGCGACGGTAGCGCAAGGATGGCACAGTTGATCGACGATTTACTGAAGCTGTCGCGCGTGACGCGTGGCGAGATGCGCCGCCAGCCCGTCGATATGAGCGAGCTCGCCGAGAGCATCCTGGCGGATCTCCACAAGGAGCAGCCGGAGCGCCAGTTGGAGTCAACCGTGGCCCCAGACTTAGTTGTCGATGCCGACCCACAGCTCCTGCACATCGTGCTAGACAATCTCCTGGGCAATGCCTGGAAGTTCACATCCAGGCGTCCGGTGGCGAGGATAGAGCTTGGCGTTACCCGACACGACGATAAGCCCGTATACTACGTCAAAGATAACGGCGCCGGCTTCGATGCCACCTACGCCGGCAAGCTATTCGGCCCATTCCAACGCCTGCATTCGACGGAGGAGTATCCCGGCACCGGCATCGGCCTCGCTACGGTGCAACGGATCATCCGTCGCCACGGCGGGCGCGTCTGGGCGGACGGCATCGTGGACGAAGGGGCGACGTTTTACTTCGCCCTGTAGGTCGGTATTGACAACCCTTCTGCCCCGTGTTATGTTAGCCTCCCTATAGTCGTAGTGTTCTCGTGGTAACAGCGTAAGCTTCAAAAATGAATATCGCGCTAATCGCCAAATAGGAGGAATCTTTTCGTGACCTATCGTGATTTGAGGGATTGGCTGGAGCAGGTGGAGGGATTCGGCGAGCTGCGGGTGGCAAGGGGCGCCCACTGGGACGTGGAGCTCGGCGCCGTCACCGAGCTGGTGCACCACCGCATGCGACGAGGGCCTGCCGTTCTGTTCGACGATATCGTCGACTATCCCTCTGGCTACCGCGTTCTGGTGAACTGCCTGGCCTCGCCAAGACGCGTTGCGCTGACCCTCGGACTCCCGCCCGCGTCCTCGGAGGGCGAGCTGGTGAAGCTGTGGCAAGAGAAATCAAAGAGCTACAGGCCAGTTCCCCCCGTCTTCGTCAAAGACGGCCCGGTGATGGAGAACGTCCAAACCGGCCACGACATCGATCTGTGGAAGTTTCCGACGCCCAGGTGGCACGAGCTCGACGGCGGCCGCTATATCGGCACGGGCAGCGTCGACATCAGCAGAGACCCTGATAGTGGCGTGGTAAACCTCGGCACCTATCGCGTAATGGTTGTCGACCGAAACCACCTGGGCTTCTACATCTCGCCGGGCAAGCACGGGCGCATCCACCGCGACAAGTTTTTCGAACGCGACGAGCCCATGCCTGTCGCTATGTCCTTCGGGCACGACCCGCTCATCTTTCTGGTGGGCTCCATGGAGGTGCCCAATGATGTCTGCGAGTACGACTACGCCGGGTGGCTAAAGGGCGAGCCGCTAGAAGTGATCCGTGGGGAGTTCACCGGTCTGCCGCTTCCTGCGCGGGGCGAGATCGTCGTCGAGGGCATCGCCTATCCCGACAAACGCGCCGTCGAGGGTCCGTTCGGCGAGTGGACCGGCTACTACGCCAGCGGCAGCCGCGAGGAGCCGGTGGTCGAGGTGAAGGCCGTCTACCATCGCAGCAATCCCATCATCGTCGGCCTGCCGCCAACCAAGCCGCCGGGGGAGAACTGCTACTATCGCGCCGTCCTGCGCTCGGCCGCCGTCGAAGAAGAGCTCGCCAAAGCCGGTGTGCCCGACGTGGCGGGCGTCTGGTGCCACGAGGCGGGCGGAACCCGCCTGCTGATCGTCGTCGCCATCCACCAGCGCTACCCCGGCCACGCCCGCCAGGCAGGGATGATAGCATCCTTCTGCCACGCCGGGCACTACATGGGCCGCTATGTGATCGTGGTCGACGAAGACATCGACATCACCAACCTGGACGACGTGATGTGGGCGATGTGCACGAGGTCCGAGCCGTCCGACTCCATCGAGATCGTCCGCCGGGCATTGAGCAGCCCGCTGGACCCGATGATCCCTCCAGGAAACCCTGCGTTCAACTCCCGAGCAATCATCGACGCCTGCCGCCCATACGAATGGCGGGACAAGTTCCCACCAGTCGCCGAGTGCAGCAGGGACCTGGTGCAAAAGACAAGAGAGAAGTGGGAAGGCTTACTGACTGCCCCACGCTAGATCCGTCCGGTAGAGACGACCCGCCGGGTCGTCTCTACGCGGCCCATCCGCCGAGCGACGTGCGATCTTGTCGCGTTGCTCTATCGAGCTATCAGGCCTCGAGCCTGACAGGTTATCACAAAAGGGAGGTACATTTTCAGATGCGCTTCAAGTCATCGCGCTCGTTTCTGTCGATCACCGCGATCTTACTGCTCACCGTCGCCTGCACCGCGGCGCCGGCGCCCACGCCGACGTCGGCTCCAAAGGCAGCGCCGCCCCCCGCTGCCACCACAGCCCCGGCGGCTCCTGCTCCCAAGCCCGCCGCCACGCCGGCCGTAGTTGCCCCTACGGCGGCTCCTAAGGCAGTTGCTCCCGCCAAGCCCAAGGCCCTGACGAAGCTCAAGGTCGCCTACACGGCTATTTCTGCAAATCAGTTGCCGGTCTGGATAGCAAACGAACAGAAGCTCTTTCAGAAGTATGGACTCGACGTCGAGCTTGTGTACGTAGCCAGCAGCACCACTGTCATGAATGCAATGGTCGCCGGCGAGATTCCGATAACCTACGGCGTCACTGCCGTGCCCCTCGTCTCCGCGAACCTGGCCGGCTCCGACGTCGTGATTATCGCCGGCATTTACAATACTGTCATTCAGTATATTATGGTGTCGCCGAATATCCAACAGCCCGCCGATCTCAAGGGCAAGGCCCTGGGCGTTTCCAGGTTTGGCTCTCTCACAGACGTAACCGTTCGGTTTGCTCTGGATAAGTGGGGCCTCGTGCCGGACAAGGATGTCGCCGTCCTGCAGATGGGTGGGGTTCCGGAGATTCTCAGTGGCATGCAGACCGGCGCCATCGCGGGGGGGCCATTGTCGTCGCCCACCGACCTCAAGGCGCGTGAGGCTGGGTTCAAAGAGCTGATGGACGTGGGCGCGGCCGGATTCGAGTATCCAAGCACCACCGTCGCTTCCACCCGAAGATTCCTGCGCGACAACGGTCCCACCGCACTGAACTTCCTGCGCGCGATTGTAGAGGCAACCTACCTCTACAAGACCGATAAGGAGTTGAGCATGAAGGTCCTGGGGCAGTACACCAAGACCGAGGATCGGGCAATGCTCGAAAACACCTACAAGGCATACGCAGGACCGGCAGCGAAGATCCCTTACCTGACCAAACAAGCGCTGCAGGCTGGGATCGACGAGGTAGCCAAGACCAATGATAAGGCCAAGGACGCCAAGCCCGACGTCTTTGTCGATTGGCAGTTCGTGAAGCAGCTCGAGGACAGCGGCTTCATCAAGCAGACCTACAAGGAGTAGGGACACCGGTTGATCAGCAAGACAATCGACACAGACATCCTAGTGATCGGCGGCGGCCTCGCCGGCTGCGAGGCCGCCATCAAGGCCAAGCGCGAGGACAATACCGTCGTCCTCGTCGACAAAGGCTACGTCAGCCGCAGCGGGGCCAGCCCCCTCGCCGCCGGCGCGATCAACATCTGCCTGCCCGAGGACGACAAAGATGTATGGCTGCGCGAGATAGTCCAGCGCGGCGAGTACCTCAACGACCAGGAGTGGGTAAAGCTGCAGCTCGAAAACGGTTATCCCCTGGCGATGGAGATCGACGCCTGGGGGGGCGCATACGGCTACGAGGTCCTCGAGCGGGACGAGCAGGGGGCCTTGCTCAGAAAGCAGGCGAGAGGCAACATCAACACCCGCACCTGCGTGGTCAACGCCCTTCCGATGATGCAGACGATGCGGCGAAAGGCCCTGGAGCGAAAGGTCACGCTGGTCGAACGCGTTATGGTCACAGACCTGGTAATGGAGGGAGACAGGGTAGTCGGGGCGATAGGCCTGGGGTATCGCGATGGCAACGTTTACCTCTTTCGCGCCAAGTCGGTCGTCCTGGCGGCATCCGGATGTGGCTTCAAGTCGTTTATGATCGGACACCGCAACCTGACCGGAGAGGCACAGGTGATGGCCTATGAGGCGGGAGCGATCCTGAGAAACCTCGACCAGGCGATGTCCAGCAGCACCTCCAGAGCCTGCGACGTCCACGGGCTAAGCCTGATGGTTGGCCTGGGTGGAAGGTACCTCAACAGCCTTGGCGAGGAGTTCATGTGGAAATACGACCCCGAACTGGGAAGTCGTGCTCGCCTGACCAGGCTGACCGTGGGAATGGCCCACGAAGCGGCGGCCGGGCGTGGTCCTCTCTACCTGGACCTAACGCGGATAGACGGGCCTGGGCAGAAGCTGCTGAGGAAGATCGTGCCCGAGGCCTTCAGAGCCTTTGCCAGCCTCAACATCGAGCCGTTCGCGCGGCCGATGGAGTGGATACCCGCCTTCGAGGGCTCGCTGTATCACGGCGGAGGCATCCACATCGACACCGCTTGCGCGTCGAATCTCCCCGGCCTCTACTCGGCCGGCGACACCACCTGCACACCCGAGCACGGGACGTGGTCCATCACCGGCCTCAACCTAACCTTCTGCACGGTATCGGGCGACATAGCGGGAAGGTCGGCGGCAGATTACGCGCGGCAGGCCGCGCCACCCCGTCTTGGCAAAGCCGATGCCAGGGAGAAAGTGGCACGCCTGCTTGCGCCACTGGACAGGCCCCAGGGCGAAAGCGCCGACGAGATTATCTACGGCATTCAAGAGGCGATCATCCCCTACGAGGTGGCCTACATACGCAGTGATGACTCGCTGCAGAAGGCGCTCGGCAAGATCGAGGGCATTCGGGACGGCGCGGTGCCCTGGATCAAGGCAGGAAGCCTGCACGAGTTGGTCAAGGCCATCGAGGCGCGGTCGATGGCCTCCGTGGGAGAGATGATCGTCAAAAGTGCGCTGTACCGAAAAGAGAGTCGTGGCTTCCAGCATCGAACCGACTATCCATTGACAGACAACGACGATTGGCTAAAATGGATCATGCTCCAGCGAGGCGAAAACGGGAAGATGTGGGTTTGGGGAGAGGCGTTCCCGATGCCATACGTCCAGGCGCCGACGGGCAAGTACGCGCCCCGGTAGAGACGACCCGCCGGGTCGTCTCAGGCACATCAAGCCAAGGTCAACGCCGACTTGGAGGATGCCGGCTGAAGACGCAGTTAGCGTAGGGGCGAACGGTGTTCGCCCTCAGCGATGGCACGCAGGGGCGAGAATTCGACTTGTACACCCG
>JACQUC010000208.1 GCA_016210495.1 Chloroflexota bacterium | reverse complement strand
AAGCTCCGAGGCGCTCACGACCGAAAAGTGGCCGTGCAGAGGATCGCCGTTGTCCTCGATGCGCCTCATCAGGTGCTTTGCCAATGGGTGGGCAGTTTCCGTCCGATTCAGATAGGCTAGCAGAGCACTGCTATCCAACATAGCTCTTTCTGCTGGACCGAGGGCCTCATCCAGCGTGCCGGTCGTCACCCGTTCCCTCCGAGTCCCAGCTATCACGCTCTCGATCGAGCCAGAGCAGCGTTTCCTCGTGCGTTCCAAATAGGTGAGAAAAGCGTCCAGCAAACGCCTCCGTCCAATTGGTAGGCCGGCGCATTAGCAGGACGGAGTCATCGCCAAGAATCTCTACGATGAGTCGGTCCCCTCGCTCCCATCCCAGTTCCCTGACGCTCTGAGCTGGCAAGCTGATCTGATTCTTGCCTGTGATACTGGTCTCTCCAACGAGCTGAGGGGGCCTCGGGACTGTCATAACAACTCCTTAAATGTCTATTCAATAGCATTTTACATACATTCTCGGCAAAATGCAAGGCTAATGATTAAATTTGCCTGCCTTTTCGATAACATGCAAGGCTCTCGCGGCGCGTTGCGCTCTCTGCGGTCTCTGCGGTTCACGTATTTCCGTGCTATTCAGCGACCATCTCGCCCCCCAGGCTTTCGCCGCGCCACTCGGGACGGTAGTAGGCGTAGGCGGTCGAGGTGACGGCCTGGGCCTTGACGGGATACAGGGCGCGCGCCTGGAAGGTGAAGCTCAGTTCCTCGTTCGGGCTCATATCCTCGATGTACAGGATCACCTTACGGCCGGCTACGTCGTGGCGCTTGAGCTTGGGCTGCTTCTTGGCGATCGACGCGATGGATTCGTGGACCGGTGCGAAGCCGGTCGGGACGGCGATGTCCAGGACGACCATGCCTGCTTCCATCGGCACCGGCGGCGTGAATTTGATGGTAGCGGATATGTCGATGAGGTCGTCGACGGCCACTTTGTCGGTCCCATAATTGACCTTGATCTGGAAGGCGGAGAGCTCCTTTTGCTCCGCAGCCGGAACGTTGAACCTGCGCACCGCTTGCGCCACCACCTGGCCTCTGCCCCGTGTCTCGATCCGCAGCTCGTTTCCTGCCGGTATCTCCACTACCTGAAGCACGTCGGAGTTGGCGGGGGTGACACGAACCTCCTTGCTCCAGGCGCCCGACCTGAGCGCGACGGTGATATCGACGTCGGACCTGGCGTCGGCCGCATACTTGATGAGCGCGTGCAGGCCGACTACGGTATCCTGGGTCGAGCCGAACCCGCCGTAGGCGTTGCGATGGCTCACCAGCCAGCGGGCGGCACGAGCGGCGTTGGGACGGTCGCCGTGCTCGAGCAACGCCAGGGTGGCGTAGCCGGTGGTCTCGACGGCGGCGCTTTGATTGCGCTGAGGTGGCTGTGGGGGCATCAGCAAACCAGGCTTTTGTGGCAATGGCTCGGGTATCCGGTGCTCTGCGCCCCAATACAGACCGTCGTCGCTTTGCCGCGCCATCCCCATCAGCTTGTCGTAGGCCGCTTTGGCGCGCGCGCTTTTGGCAAGCTCCAATGCGTACGTCACGATGGCCATCGTGTAGGGATCGTCGATGGCAGCAACTTTGCTCTCGAGATAGGCCGTGGCTTTGGCGAACACCGCCTGTTCGCCCGACTCCTTGAGGGCGATGGCGACGTAGGCGGTGAGGGCGGTCTTGCCGTTTAGCCCGCCGAGAAGCTCCTTGTGGGTCACGAAGCCCACCGGGTCGAAGGAGCCATCGG
The DNA here is from genome assembly GCA_016210495.1 of Chloroflexota bacterium. The sequence continues at coordinate 90,662 of JACQUC010000208.1, read as the reverse complement.
CCTTCTGCTGGCGCGTGATCCAGGCTCTGGCGGCGTCCAGCACGGCGTCGTCGACGAAGATCAGCTCTTTCGCCTGGGCGAAGGTCTTCAGGACGAAGGCGGTGAGCCACAGGCTGCCCTCCTTGTCCTGCTGGCCGAAGGCGGAGAAGCTGCCGTCGGTGCGCCGATAGATCAGCTCGCGCTGGTAGCCGGTGATCATCAGCTTTTCGGCCTTGGCCATTACCTCGGGCTTCAACTGATCGGTCTGCTCGAGGTAGCGGGTGACGAAAACGTTGGGCGCGAGTAGGATCATGTTCTGCTCGCCGCACCCGAAGGGCATCTGGAGCAATCGCTCCAGACCCTCAATGGTCTGGGTCAGATAGTTGCCGGTGACGGTGAGATAGACGCGTCCTGAGCCGTCGACGGAGGTCGCGGGGATCGACACGTCCAGGTTCCTGGCGGCGCCCGCCGACAGGATGAGGTTTTCCACCGTCTCCCTCGGCACGCCCTCGGGCTCCACCAGTAGCTCCTTGATTACGGCGTCGGCGGTAGAAGTGCTGCGCGCGGTGATCTTGAGCTTGTTAGTACCCAGGGCCCTGGGACGGATCTTGAAGGTAACCCCGCCGACGTCGTTCGGGCCGACGGTGGCGGGCTTTGTCCCCTGGTCGAGCAGGTCGAACCAGGCGGCCTTCTCGATGTCCACGAAGAACTCCTGGCGCGCATTCGTGTAGTTGTAGAGGGCGATCTTCACCGGGAACTCCTCGTTGCGCACCGCCGAGTATGGCAGATCGACCTGGAAGAAGAAGGGCTGGAAGACCTTGAGCTGGGCCTCCGCGATGCCGAGGCCGTTCTCCTTGGACAGGGCGACGGCGCGGAGCATCCAGGTCGTGATGCTGTCAGGGGCCGTCACCCTCGTCGTGGCCTTGCCGTTTTGATCCGTGCGGACGTCTTGCCAGAGCCAGGTTTCGGGGAAGAACTGGCGCACCCGCTGCACCTCGGCCAGCCCCTGGGTCCTGTCCTCCGTCGATTTGGAGGACGCCGCCTGCGGGGCAGCCGCGAGGACCGGTGCACCCCGTGCCCCCTCGGCCACCACGCCCAGACGGGCCTTGCGCGGCGATTCGTACTTGACGCCCTCCGGCACCGACTTGTTGCTGATGACGACCACGCCGGCGTCCTGGAAGATATCTCTGGCGCCCCGGACGTTGACGTTGTCGAGGATTCGCGCCGAGTGCAGCTCCGCCTGCGGCTTCAGATAAAGGCGCTCAAGCTCGTCAAAGACCTGCTGAAGATTCAGGCGGTTCTCGGCAAGGATGAATACCGAGCGGTCCACGGCCGCTAAGCCGACTTTGGCCGGGCCTTGCGTGCTGACGTCGATGTCCACAGGATCCCCGGGCTTGACCTCGGGCTTGGCAAAGGCCACGCTCACCTGCTGCGGGTAGCTGCCTTCCACCGTAAACGGGACGAAGTCCGCGGCGACCTCACTGTTGGGCAGTATCTGGTAGACCAGCAGGCGGGAGGACGGAGCCATTAGCGGCGTCAGGGTGAGCCCAATCTCCGGCGAGCGTGAGAAGCTGGAGAAGACGACCTTGCCGCGTCCGACGACCTCGTAGTAGAAGTTAGCCGCCTCTTTCGTCGCGGACACCTTGAAGCGGGGGGTGGAGCCTACCTTTAGAGGCCCCTGGCTTACCTGTTCGACGTGGATGAAGCTACCTGTGGGTGAATAGCCGGCTTCCAGCGAGAGCGACGTCCCCGACTGGCCGGAAGAAGCGTTCATTTGCAGGGCGATGGCATCCTGGGGAGGCGTGACCTTGAGCAAAGCCTTGCCGTTGCGAACAGTTATAGGATGGTTCTCCTGCTTGATTTGCTGGAAGCCCTTGCCGATGTAGCCGATGCGGACGCTGACATTGGCGTCGGCCGGCTTCCTATCCGGCGATTCGGCGATGACCAGCAGATTGAGGGGCAGGCCTGGCTTGAAGGCAGCCGTCTCGGGGATGATTTGGAGGACGATGGGGCTTGCGGCGACGGTGAGAAGCCGGGTGGTCTTCTCCTCGTATCCGGTGGATTGCTCGCGCACCAGCACCTCCAACGAGACATTGCCCATGCCCTTGGCGGCTGGCACTCCGGCCACATAACCGGCCGGCGGAAGATCGAAGCTGACGTTGCCATCCATCTGCTTGGTGATGCGCGCGAACTCCTGCCAGGTGCCGACGTAGCGCGTGGCCTTGATCTCGACCTCGCCCTTCACGGGCTTGCCGAAGCTGTACTCGGCGCCGACCTCACCCGCGATGCGCTCGCCAGCGAGGAACCAGTCCTTGCGCAAGTCGACCTTGACTTCGTACTTGGGGAGCACGTACTCCTCGACGCGGACGTCGACCTGGGCGGTGCGCTTGCCGGAGCGGCCGGTGAGCTTCCAGACGCCCAGGTTGGGCTCGGTAGAAAGGGGCAGGTCCAGGGTAGCCATACCGAATTCGTCGGTGTTGGCGACCTTCTTGAAGACCTTGATGCCCTTGGCGTCCTGGGCTTCCACGGTTACCTCGCCGGCCAAGAAGGGTCTCAGCTCGGGATCGAGGGTCAGGACGCGGATATGGATGGTCTGGCCCGGCTTGTAGATGGGCTTGTCGGTTTCGACGAAGAGCAGGGTGCCGTCTTCGACGCGAATAGGCGCCTGATCCTTAAAGCCCTTGCCCGAGACCTCGATCTGATACTCGCCTTCGGGCAGGCGTGGGACGTTCAGCGCAACGGCCCCCTTGCCGTCGACGACGCCGAAGGAGTCCGCGGCCGGCCTGCCGTCGTGCAGCAGCGCGACCCGGACGGTGGTCCTGGCCGGGCGGCTATCCCGGAGCAGCGAGAAAGAGACGGCCTCGCGCTGGCCCGAGCGCAGCACGCGAGGTGCAAGGACGACGTAGCCGTCGACGGGATCGTCGGTCGCCCTGGAGACTGCACCCGGCGTAGGACCGGCATCTGGTGAAGTCGTGGGTCTCACGTCAGGCTGGACGACACAGGCCGAGAGCAAAACAAGCGTCGCAAACAGGAGGTGGACGCCGCGAGTCAGGCTTTTCATAGCTGCCCTCCCAGGTTTTCTTACCATAGAGACGTTGGGAGAGGTGGAAAGGTTCCAGGGGGCAGGTAGGATGATACAACTTGGGGGAATCAAGTATGGCCTTGCGGCACACGCACATTGGGCGGGTTGTCCTCTCTCTTGGCCCCCAGCGCCTACCACGGCTGGTGGTAAGTTGCTAAGCTGAAGTGCTCGGGACCCCAGGGTCCTTCTACGTCATTCAACGATACATCCGCAGGCCCTAGTGGTGAGTCCATCGTCTGTCACCTTAATCTTATTCTAAGCTCACCTGGCGCCGTTTGACCAGGCGATGGCCGGCGAAGCGCAGACCTTTGCCCTCGACAAGCTCAAGCCATCGATTCCTGGTCCCGATAGTCGTCGTGTCTTCGAACAGGCCGTGTTTCTCCTCTTGGGCGGTTAGGCGGGCAAATTCCTCGCGTCCGGGATAATCCGACGTAACGAAATTTTCCTTGCGGTGAAGGATCGGCGGGCTATTCCAGTCCCGAAAGTCCTTAAACTTGAGGTCCAGTCGTTTGAGGTCGGCCCTGATGGAAGTAGCGAGGGAGGGATGAGGATCGCCATCAAAATCGGGATAATCCAAGTAAGAAACCTTGGGCTCGATTCGATTCAGCTTCATTATGGTCGCGTCTTCAACCGTACCCGCAAGTGCCCTGCCGCACCCGTCGTATACCCGTAACAAAGGGGTAAGCCTCGGCAAGGCAGTGACGTGGACGTACAAAGCTTCGCGGGTCAACTTGCCGACAGAAGATTCCTTACACGCCTTATCAATTTGCGATTGCTTGCCGACACTAAAGAGCAAAGCATCGGCAGAGGCGCAAGCATCCTTGTACGAGCCAAAGAAGTACTTCACGTCCAGTTGGATGTCAGGAGGGAGTTGGGTGAACTTCGCTCGGCCTCGGAAGGCGGCCAGAGCCAAATAAACCTTGAGATCGTCAGTAGCTGCAGCTTGGGCTGCTTTCCAGCTCTCGTCGCCGGTAACGCGCCGAACAATTGCCAGCGCCGATTTGACGCTCCCGAAGCGATCCTTGACGGCTGCCGCTTCCTGCAGTTCGAAGGCTTCTGGCGCCCTGCCTCGTGTCTCAATGAAAGCAATCAGTGGGTCAAGAATATTGCGGTTCGCCTCGTACAGGGCCTCGCTTATTCGTGGCCGGCGGGTGATGGCTGGCCGGTGCCGCACTTTGGCCGCTAGAAGGGCCTGAGCCCTGGCATCATCACGGAACACGTAAAAGATGCCGGGAGCAGCTGCTACGCTTCGTACCCCGAGCTCGCCGTCGATCCACGCCCGAAGCTCCTCCTGAGTGAAGAACTTCTGGAAGGTGTCTCTGGTGGTCAGAATTCCGTCGCTGTACTCTCGCCCACTCAGGTACCGGCTGTCCCAGTCCAGGCGAGCAGCCACGATCAAGACATCCCGTGTCAAGGCCCAAGCGTCTCTTAGTGCTTCCGCCCGTTCCGCCGGGTTCTCGATGACGTTGACGACGTAGCCGAGGTTAACCACATCCGAAAGGCGTCGCTGCCCTTCAGGCCGGAAAGTCGGATCCCAGCCCTCGGTATCGTAGCCCAGAGCGGCCAATCGTTGCACATCGCCACCACGTCCGCATCCGTAGTCAAGTACGCTGGTCCCTAGGGCTAGGAGCCCATCATCGAGGGCAAGCGACATCGGTCGTGATAATGTGCTACGAAGTATGGCTGTGCGGAGTCTCTGGACGTTTCCCAATGCTTGCTCCTAGTAGTCCGGCCTGGATATCGCTGGCCCTCATCGCATTTGCTTGGCATCATGACCACGCCACTTGCCTAACCAATTCCTAGGTTCCACTATCCTGAGCCGTTTCTGGAATCGTGAACCTCGGGAAGCATGTTGAAGAAGAACCCGGGACCTATGACTGCCCCAAACGTCGCATCAACTGGGACAATCGATTCCGAATCGATATCGTATGCAGCAGCACATACATAGTTGAAATTGGCGTTGTCTAGAGCAACGCAAGAGATCCTCATCCGCTGCCCTGGAGTTATGTGCTGTCGGATCGCTTCCTTCCAGTCGTTACCCGTGGGTAGCCCACAGTACCCACCCATACATACCTCACCTTCAGCGCCATCGTGGGGAGTAACCAAAAAGTAGCCCTGAGGAACATCAGCGTGGATTTCGCCCGGCAAAATAGTTTCTTGAGGAGATTCGAAGTGTAGTCGCATATTTACGACTGCTGCCTGATTGAGGAAGCTCGGTAGATTCTTTACACTAAATGTTGACGACAGAGTTGCGACGTAAGGATCCTCCGGGACGACCAGTCGCTTTCTGTAGTCATCGATCCTCTGCAGGCTCATGGAACATTGCTGACAGTCTTCCTCGCCCCCGTAATCGCCACCCCCGCGGTCCCTTGGATCAGTGATCTCGGGAAGAACGTGAAACCATTCGTGTCCCAACATGGCGCCGTAGCTGGCATCAACTGGCGTGATCGAATCGCGGTCTATGTCGTAACTGGCTGCAACGGTGTATCTCAGGCCCTCATCAAAGCCGCCCATACAGATCCGCATGCGATCCGTCTGGGCGATGTGTTGCCTGATAGCTTCCTAGATTCTGGTCGAGAAGTTCCCAGAGTCGGACATCGCTGACTTCGTGGTGAATAGTCGACAAGCAGTGTCCGAGAGCATTTATAAACTGACGGACGGCACGAGGGCGGAACGAGAAGAGATTATCGCGTGGCTCTCGCAAAACGGCTTGATCCCACAGCTTGAGAGCATTTACCCTGTGCTGGCGGCTTACCTGAAAAAGTATGTTTTCAGATGCCCCGAACTCGCAGATTTGTTGACTGAGTATTTTGAGGCGTACAAAAAACAAAAGCTGTCCAACGTAATTGAGCCCGAATTTTTGGAGAAGGTTGATGAACTTGCCCGCTCGCGGAAGTTCAACCGATTGCCCACGCGGAACGAAATCATGGACGGCGTGGATAACAGCGACACCTTGCTGTACTGGCTCGATGCGCTTGGCGTTGAATACTTAGGCTTAATCGAAGCCTTAGTCCAAAAGCGCGGGCTGTCGGTTCGGGTAAACATCGCCCGTGCGGAACTGCCGACGATAACATCCATCAACCGCGACTTCTTCGATGCGTGGCAAGGTCGCAAAGAAAAGAACGATGAACTTGATGATACCAAGCACAGCGATGCGGGCGGTTACAACTTCATTGACAAGGAACTGCCTATCCACCTTGCCAAAGAACTGGACATCCTTGCGGCGATGATTGACAAGGCGGCTACAGAACTTGCGCTTAGGCGCTGCAAACGCTTCTTGATTGTAAGTGACCACGGAGCATCGCGGCTTGCAGTCCTGCGGCGTAAAGAGGAAAAGTACGATACCGATACCACAGGCGAGCATTCGGGGCGTTGCTGTAAGTTGTTCCAGCCCTATAACCTCCCGTTTGCCGCAAAGGAAAACGGATACCTCGTGCTTGCCGATTACGGACGCTTCAAGGGCAGCCGGGCGGCGAACGTCGAAGTTCACGGTGGAGCGTCGTTGGAAGAGGTGGTCGTTCCCGTTATCGAGCTATCCCTGAAAGACGGAAACGTAACGGTCAAGCTGGTCGATGAAGCCGTGACCGTGGACTTCCGCACCGGCACGGAGATTAAGCTGTTCCTTAACTCGCCGGTACAGAATGTTTCCGTTGTCTTAAATGGGATGCGCTACTCGGCTTCACAGATAGACGCAAACCATTACTCCGTGAAGCTGCCCGACACAAAACGGGCGGGCGACTATCCGGCGGACGTTTACGCGGGTGACAACCTGATAGGCAAGATCATGATTAAGGCGCAAGGCAAGAGCGGCAAAGTCAATGACGCTTTTGATGACTTGTTTTAGGAGGTGCGATTGATGATTGAGAAACTCAGAAATTGCTTTGACGAGATGGTCGTGTATAAAGACCTGAAGAAAAGCAACTTCTTCTCCGCTCTGAGCCTGCCTTCTTTTATGCGCGACTGGCTCTTAAAGAAATTCGAGGACGAGAACGGTCACTTCGACTCCGACGAGTTGGTTCGCTTCGTGCGGACTTATCTGCCGCGCAAGGACGACTGGACAGCCATAAAGAATAAGGTTGTAATTGAACTCGAGCGGGTGAAGTTCCTTGCTAAGGTGTCAGTCGATATCGACATCAGGACGGGTGAGGTATCCTTCGCATTGCCCGACTTCGGGCTTACGAGCAAGGATACCATCATCGAGGATTCCGTGTGGCAAAGCTGCAAGGACGACTTGGTGCGTGGGCGCGAGACTTGGGGAATGGTCGAAATCGGCTACCGTCCGCCCGATGACTACGATGTGGAGTTTTCCAAGAACAAGGCAAAGGGTGCAAACAGAGGTAAAATCAAGCTGACAGCTTTTAAGACCTTTTGCCCCTACACGATTGATATTGATTACTACAAAGAGGCGCGGCGAGAGTTCACCGCGGCGGAGTGGCTTGATGTCCTGCTTGGAGCGGTGGACTACAATGCGAGCGGCTATCTCGGCGACGAGGAAAAGAAACTCACGATGCTTACCCGCTTGCTCCCGTTCGTTGAAAAACGGCTGAATCTTATTGAACTTGCCCCGAAAGGAACCGGGAAGTCATATCTGTTCGGTCGCGTCAGTCGTTTCGGGTGGCTTTCGAGCGGCGGCGTTATGAGCCGCGCGAAGATGTTCTATGACCAGAACAAACGTATCGAGGGTTTGGTGTCCGGCAACGACTTCATCACGCTCGACGAAGTGCAGACTATTTCATTTACGGACGTTGACGAAATGCGCGCTGCATTGAAAGGCTACCTTGAATCGGGCATCTTCACCATCGGCAACTATGAGGGAACTGCCGAGGCGGGAGTTATCCTCTGCGGCAATATCAAGAAGGAAACGATGGACGAGGACGGCTTCAGAAATATGTTTGAGGAACTGCCGTCCGTTTTCCACGAGTCGGCTTTGATAGAGCGTTTCCACGGCTTCATCAAGGGGTGGAACATTCCCCGAATGAACGACGACCTCAAGATTGCGGGCTGGGCGTTGAATTCCGAATACTTCTGCTCGATTATGCACGAACTGCGTGATGATATGAGTTACCGCGCTATCGTGGATGAGCTTATCGAAGTCCCTGAAGCGGCGGACACCCGCGACACCGAAGCGGTCAAGCGAATTGCCACAGCTTACCTAAAATTGCTGTTCCCGCAGGTTCGCAGTGAAGACGACATCACCGCCCGCGAGTTCAAGCGTTACTGTCTCGACAGGGCGCGAAAGATGAGGGATACGATTAAGTACCAGTTGGGAATGCTCGATGTGGAGTATCGCGGGAAGGACATCCCTGCGTTAAGCGTCAGACCTGACCCTGAAGAAATAGGGTAATTGTGTGGAAAAGAAAAGCTGCTATATCTGCGGAAAAGAAGCCTTGAGCAAGAACGAAAGCGGGCTGACCAAGAAACTACTCGACAAGGATTCGAAACGGTTCTATTGCCTTGATTGTCTTGCAGAGTATTTGGGGGTCGATACTGAGTTGCTGCTCGCCAAGGTCGAGGAATTCAAAGCGCAAGGCTGCAAACTATTCTGAGGAGGTGAGACCGTGATTTACGCTGACAACGCTGCGACAACGAGAATATCGGACCGCGTCTTTGAGAAGATGCTTCCGTTTCTGCGCGAACAATACGGCAACGCCTCCAGTCAGTATTCGCTTGGGGCAAAAGCCAAACGCTCCGTTGAACTGGCTCGTAAACAAGTTGCGGTTGCTATTGGCGCAGAGCCATCAGAAATCACATTCACCTCTGGCGGCTCGGAAGCCACAGTTGGGTGCTTCGCTGTGTTGCAGAAACCTACCGCAATGAGCCAATGCACATTGTCACCTCCGCAATTGAACACCACTCGGTTCTGAATGCTTGTCGTGCGCTTGAACAGAGTGGTGTCGAGGTTAATTTCCTGCCTGTCGATGATGCGGGACGGGTTTCGGTTGAGGATGTTAGGGCGGTTATCAAGGCTAATACTAAACTGGTATCGGTAATGCTTGCTAACAACGAAATCGGAACAATTCAGCCTGTTGCGGAGATAGGACGATTATTGAAAGGCAAAGGGATTCTGCTCCATACCGATGCCGTACAAGCTGTGGGGCATATCCCTGTCGATGTTAGTGACCTGCAAGTAGACTTCTTAACCGCCTCTGCCCATAAGTTCAACGGGGCGAAAGGCACAGGAATTCTCTATAAGCGGACAGGATTGGAACTATTACCGTTGGTGTTCGGCGGCGAGCAAGAACGCGGGCTTCGCGCCGGAACGGAGAATGTTGCCGGAATCGTTGCGGCTGGCTAGGCTATTGAGGAAAGCATCCGCGAAATGGCTGAAACGGCAGAGCGATTAAGGTCAATGGTCGATGCTACAGTGAACGGAATAAAAGAAAAAATACCTACTGTTAGGGTCAATGGAGACAGCGAGTGCCGTCTGCCCGGCACGATTAATCTTGGCTTTGACGGTGTTTCCGGCGAATCACTTTTGCATTTGCTTGACCTGAAAGGAATTTGCGTGTCCACGAGTTCAGCTTGCACATCGGGCAAAGACAAGCCGTCACACGTGCTTCTTGCTTTGGGACTGACTGAGCGGCAGGCGGAATCGGCGATACGTATATCCTATGGCAAATACAACAGCCCAGATGAAGTCGGTATTGTCGTGATGGCAATATGTGATGCTTGTGCTAAGATAATCGCAAACCAATAAATCGGCGCGAGTAGCTAAGGTACGCTTTGTAGTCAGTGGCTACGATCAGCATGGGCATCCGTTTATGCCCGATGAGCCCGAATGGACAGCATCCGGCGGTAGTATAGATGCCGATGGCTGGTTTGCCGCTCCTTCTGGCGTCTGGGCCTGCGCCATCAACGCTCGCGTCGGACAGATTACGGCGACGCCTCAGGTGAAGGTGGTCGATGCGACCGCTACGCCGGGACAGGACAAAGGACCATAAGCCAGTAGTTCGCCTGCACTGGCAAGGTGTGTGATTCCGCATCAAGAAAGGTGATTTCATTCTCGCTTCCGCCTCGGCAGCTCCCCAGCCTACGTCACCAATGCCAGATGAAATTCTGCTATAATGTAGGTTGTGAAGCGACCTGCATTGGGCACGAGGCTGGTGTTAGAGAGAGGCCGATGGCAGACCGCAGTCAGGATTGGCTGGCACAAGCAGAGAGAGACCTGGAACAGGCACGCTGGTCCTTGCAGGGCAGTTCTACGAGTGGGCCTGTTTCGTATCGCAACAGGCGGCGGAGAAGGCGGTATAGGGGCTTTACGAACATATCCACGCCGAGGCCTGGGGACACTCAGTTAGCAAGCTGCTATCAAGCTTGCCGAAAACCTACGCGCTGCTGCCTGATATGCTCGACCAGTCCACGGGCCTGGATCGCTTTTACATACAATCTCGCTACCCAGACGCGTTCGATGTGGGACCTCCCAAGGATTACTTTACGAAAAAAGATGCGGAAGAAGCCATAGCGTATGCAACTCGAATCCTCGAGTTCTGCAAGAGTCAGATACCTTGATCGCCAAAAGGCCGTGAGCAAGCTGACGGAATGCGCGTCAAAAGTTGTCGACGAGAACCCATCCGTCAAGAAGGTATTGCTCTTCGGCTCGCTCGCACGAGGCGATTACACCCCGCACAGCGATGCCGACGTCATAGTGATCCTCTATGAAGACGACAGGCGCATAGTGGATAGGATTCCTGAATTCTTGAAGGCGTTTCTCCCTGCGCCAGTGCCGGTGGACGTTTTCCCGTATACCGAGGCCGAACTCGACAGGATGCTCCAGCAAGGCAATTCCTTCATTCAAAGGGCGATGAGGGAGGCCCTTACACTCGCTGGGAATGAACAGGCCTGAGAAGACAGCGGTTTTCTTCCTCGACCCTCCGTACACGGCCGGCGGAAAACGGGCCGGCAGACGCCTTTACACCCATTCGGAGCTTGACCATGAGGAGCTTTTCAGGATCGCGAGCGCGCTTGCCGGCGATTTCCTGATGACATACGACGATGCTCCGGAGCTTCACGAGTTGGCGGCTAGGTACGGGTTCGATACCGAAACCATCTCGATGAAGAATACCCATCACGCCAAGATGACCGAGCTATTGATTGGCCGATGCCTCGATTGGGTGCGGCCGCCCGCCTACCTTACAGATCGAAAGCCTTGACGAGGAAGCCCCATACCAAATGTCTCTAGATGTACCCTATGTTGCCAGCGATGAGGTAGGGTAGGCATCGCGGCCCTGAAGGGACCGCTTCAGGCCGCTGGGCACGAGATACCGCCAGTTTGCGGCCTGAAGTCCGCCAGCGGCGGACTTTAGCGCCGCGACGCCAGTGCTGCCGAGATGCTTCCCAACCACGTGATTTTTGGGGTGTCCATGCACAATTGGTATTGCATGTGGGGTGCGGCGGCTTGCCGCCGCCGTCAAAGCGCCCCGTAAGACGGGGCGCACTCCAAAATGGCGATTAGCCGCGCTCTCGCGCGAGTGCTACTGCGTAGTCTCTGGCACCAACACCTTGCTTTGTGTCTCCGCAAGCCTTTGCTTGAGCAGCAGGAGCTCGGCGTCGCGGGCCATCAGGGCCTTGGTCTTGGCCACGTACATTCGCGTGGAGAGCCAGGGCATTATGAGGGGGATGGAGAAGATGAGCAGACCCGTCCAGCCCATCGAGCGATAGCCCATTGCCGCCACCAGGCTTATCATCCCCGCCGTCAGGTAGTGGAAGACCAGCCAGCGGTGGTTCTCGTTGAAGACCTTGCGGAAGTTCTGACCCGAGGCCAAACTGATGGCGAGGGAGAGCATCAACGTGTTGACGACGAAGTAGATTAGGGCGGCCGCGATGAAGGCGATGGCCGACCACGCCAGGTCGCCGATGGGCCAGACGCCGCCGCACAGCCAGAAGATCGCACCGGCGGCGCCGGCCGAGATCGTGAACAGCCCGGTGTTGAAGACGATCTTGTACCAGGGCCGCCGTTTCGGATAAAGAGCGTGGACGGCCGCGCTGCCCAGGTTGGTGATGATGGCGGCGGCGGGACCCAGAAGCAGGAGCGAGATGAAGGAAATCGCCAGGGCAACCGAGATGCTGCTGCCGGCGAAGAGGGGCACCGCCGTGGCCTGGGCAACAGCGCACAGCAGTACCAGCGCGACCAGGATCCAGATTTTGTCCGGCTGAGGGAGGCTCGACAGGGCATATGCCAGGCCAGCCAGACCGACGAGCGCTGTTATTCCTATGTATACTTTGGCTGCGGTCTTCAACGTCTGCCTCCCCCAATTTCTCCCAAGGCCAGTGGTAGCTGCACCAGGGTTGCCAAAGGCGCGTCAGTCCGATGGACAGGTATCCCACGCTGCGTTGTCCCAAGACGCGTTGTCCCAAGACGCGTTGTCCCAAGACGCGTTGTCCCACGACGCGTTGTCCCACGATGCGTTGTCCCAAGACGCGTTGTCCCACGATGCGTTGTCCCAGGATGCGTTATCCCACGCGGCGTTATCCCAGGCCGCGTTGCCCCAGGCCAGATTATCCCACGTGGCGTTGTCCCACGCCGCGTTGTCCCAGGTGGCGTTTGACCACCTAGTCCCACGAGAGTCGACCCCGCCGTTGAAATTCAGGTCCTTCCAGACCAGGGGCAACCTGCCCTTGATGACAGGGTAGATGCCGATGGCGAAGCCGTCGGCCGGCCTGGCCGATTGCCGGCGAGAATCGACTGAGCCCTTGACCGCCGCCGAGGCATCCACGTAGCCGGCGCCGACGGCGTTGACATCGTAGCCGTTCAGCTTGCTGGCCGAGGCCTTCAGCGACTGCTTGATCTGATCGGGCCGAAGGTTGCGGTTGGCGCTGAGCATGAGCGCGGTGACGCCCGACACGGTGGCGGCAGCCTGCGAGGTTCCGCAGAGACGCAAGTAATAGTTGGCGACCACGCGATCGAAGAAGAGCCGATCCAGGGTGCTGCCCACGACGCGGGTCGAGACGATCTTTCTGCCAGGGGCGACGACGTCGGGCTTGTTCAGGCCGTCGACGGTTGGACCGCGAGCAGAGAACCAGGCCAGGATGTCGTCGCTGCGCTTCACCGTAGCGTTCATATCCATCGCGCCGACGGTGATGATGTAGGGGTCGTGGCCGGGCGTCGAGATTGTGCCGGCGCCGGGGCCATTATTGCCGGCAGAGGCGACGACGACGATGCCCGAGAACCAGGCCATCTCGACCGCGCCGGCGAGGGGATCGAGCTTGTAGGAGCCAACGACTGGGCCACCCAGGGACAGGTTGAGCACGCGGATGTCGTAGGCCCTACGGTTCTGGATCGCCCACTGAATGCCCTGGATGACGGTGGACTTCCTTGTCGTACCCGTCTCGTCGATAACGCGCACCGAGACGATGTTGGCCTGGGGAGCGACGCCGCTCCAATCGTCGTCCTTCCCAGCGATGATGCCGGCAACGTGGGTGCCGTGCCCTCCAGGGTCGCCGACAGATGCCCCGGGTGTGATCATGTCGACGGAAGCGACGATGCGCCTGGGGTCGACGCCGTGCGGCAGACCCGCAACGCCAGAGTCGAGCACCGCCACGTTGACGCCCGAGCCGTAGACACCTTTGCCCCAAACCTCGTCGACGTTGAGAGCCTTGGTGAAATCGACCATGTCGCCGCTGTAGGGACTACCGTTCGGCCTGAGTTGGGAGTCGTAGGAGATCTGATGGACTCCTTTCTCCCGACTCAAAGCAACCAGTCGGTTCACGTTGATCCTACCGCTGGCGCCGCCGACGATGCCGAGGGCTTTTGAGGCTGCGCCGCCGTGCTTCTCGAGGGCCTTCTTCGCCTCGTGCTCCGGCTTCTGCTTGGCACCCGGTTTGGGCTTCTGCTGGTCCGCCTCCATTTGGACGATGACCCGCACGACCCCCTTGGCGTTCGAGGCCAGGATCTTGCGCAGCTCGGGAGAGAGCTTCTCCTGGCCCTTCCCGTTCCCAGGTCCAGGTGGAGCGGCCTGCGCCACCAGGGCGAACGGGCTGATGAACAGCATCAGCAAGACGATCAGGGTAAAGACCGCTTTGGATAATTTGTTGAGGTGCATAACTACCTCCTCCTGCTACCATTGCCTGCCACTTGGATCTCGGGCGTTAGGTGACGTGCGCAACTCCCATCCCCGCGCCCACCCCGAACGTCGAGCATCTGCCTTCCCGTCGACCGAGAGCATCAGTGGGCTCTCACTTATGTTACAGAGGAAGTTTAGCGTGGTGCCGAGCGGAGTGCATCTGGCGAGAGACGTATAGGAGGCGTATTTGTGGGAGTACGCCATCCATGGTACGAGCTGGCTAGTACCGGAGACGTAGTACCTGGCGAGATTCAGGTGCAGACTTCCGATTCAGATTGCTGAGCGCCCTGGCGTAACAGGATTTTGTCTCTTTTTTAACAGGGGCTTAACAATTTCAGGCTAGAATGCCTCTTTGTTCTAGCAGCCTCGGCAAGTGACAGGGCGGGGCGGGTTCGGAGGAGGGCCGCGGCTTCTTGGAGGAGCGTAGCTGGCAACCTGAGAATGCGAATAGTGGGATTCGATACGGGAGTATTACTGCCAAAAACGCACTGCCAACAACGGATTCCTATGGCGCATTTAGGTCATTTTGGATGCCCACAATGGCCCTGTGCCGGCAGCACCTTTTCCGGTGCAGCAAAGGCCGGCTTCTAAGCGTGATACCCGTCTTGATTATGGCCGCGCTCACCCTGGGGTATTTCTGGCGCTACGTGTGGCTCGGCGAAGCGTATTTGCCGGCGGACATATTGTCGACGTGGTATCCCTGGCGTCTCCCGGAAGTTTCCCCCGTCGTTCACAATCGTCTCATTTCGGATGCCATAAACACTCATTTCCCCAGCGACGTCTTCTACTGGCAGCAAATCAGACAGTCCCAGCCCGCGCTGTGGAACCCGAACATTCTAGCGGGAGATCCCGTGCTGGCCAGCGCGATGACCGCTCAGATGTACCCGATTAAGCTCGCGGCGTTTCTGCTGCTGCCGGCGATTGATGCCCAGGCGGTTCTGCTGATCGTCCACACTTTCCTCGCCGGGTTGTTCGCGTATATGCTTATGAGAAACTGGGGTCTCTCCCGTCCGGCTGCTCTTCTCTCCGGAATAGCCTGGATGTTCAACGGCTACGTCGGCGTGTGGCTGGAGTTCAACCACACGGTAATCGCAGCAGCATTGCTGCCGCTGGTGCTACTCCTGTACGAAAAGGCCAACCGGACAGGGAGCTGGCAATGGGTCGCGATGGCGGGCTTCGCCCTGGGGCTGGCGAGCCTCGGGAACTCCCAGAGGGCATCATACGTGGCCTTCGCCCTGCTTGCGCTGCACGTTTTTCGGCAGATTAGCTTGGTGCGCTCGGGCGGCATCAGGGCGTCGCTGCCAGCGAACGCTCGATTTGGGCTCATTCTGCTGATCGCTCTTGGCCTGGCCGCGGTGCAGATACTCCCTTCGGCCGAGCTCCAGGCTCTTGGGCAGCAGCGGACAATATCGGGAATCGATGATCTGAAGACGGCCCTGCTGCGCCTTGCGCTACTCGGCAGTTTCGTCCTTCCCACCGTGGCGGGCTCGCCGATCCTACCGTTCGAGCTTTTCTCGATGGCGGGAACGAACTACAACGAACTGCAGGGGTACGCCGGCATAGTTCCTCTTGCGCTCGCCATCGTCGCGCTCTTCCGCAGTAGAAAACCCGAGACGTGGTTTTTGGGGTGTTTGGGGGCGCTTGCCCTGGCCCTCGCAGTCTTTAACCCGCTGATCCCGGTGTTCAGACTCGTGCCCGTGATTTCCTCCCTGAACCATACCCGCCTCTTGCTCCTCTACGGTTTCTCGGTGGCTATGCTCTCCGGCATCGGCCTGGACTGGCTCATTTCCCGAAGCGACTGTCGTCGGGTGGCGCGGCGTGCGACAATAGTCGCCGGACTGGCTACCCTCTCCGCGGCTGCGGCGGTGGCGCTGGTTGGGGCATACCTCCGGGCACATCGCGAGGAGATACTGGGCATGGGCACCGAATTCGTTCGCACGCGGGTCTATCAATCGCCGGGTAATCCCTACTCGCTGGAGCATTACTACCGCCAGGTCGAGGACCAGTACAATGCCATGCTGGCTCACTATATTCCCTGGGGTCCCAGCATCCTGCCATATCTGCTGCTGGGCTTTGGGTGCGTGATGCTCTTCTGGCTGGCGTCACGAAAAAGGATAAGGCCGGTTATCGCGCTCACTCTGGTGTTGACCGCTGCCGATCTTATGGTTTTCGGCGCAAGCTACAATACGACTTCACCACGGCAGAACGTGTACCCCATCAGCCCGGCCATCGAATTCTTGCGTAGTGACCGGGATACCTACAGAGTGATGCTCGACACCTCGGATGGTAACCTGTTCGCCAACACGCTTATGCCATTCGGTATTCAGGAGATCGGGGGCTACGATTCGCTATATCCGGGTGCGTTCGGTCGACTTGCCGCCGCTATCGAGGATGGCACGCCGACTGGCCGGGAGCTTGGGAATCTCGTGAATCTCACGCGCTGGGATTCGCGCCTGCTCGACCTGCTCAACGTGAAATACGTGCTGGTGCCTCCCGACAAAGACATCGCGAACTCCCGTTTCCGGCAGGTGTACCAGGGGGAGTTGCGCATCTACGAAAACCTACGAGTGTTGCCGAGGGCGTTTGTCGTTCCAACGGCAAGAGCGGTTCCTGACGAAAAACAAGCTCTGGAAATGCTACTGTCAGACGAATTTGATTTTCGGCGGCAGGTCCTCGTGGCCGACGCCGGGCCGGAATCGATGGAACCGACTGGTCAGACTGGCACCAGTCTGGCGACCGTGGAGCGTTATGCCCCGAAGGAGGTTGAAGTACACGTCGAGACCGAGACCGGCGGCTACCTGGTGTTGTCCGACACGTACTATCCAGGTTGGACAGCGACCGTCGATGGTCGCTCGGTACCGATCCATAGGGCCAATCTCGCCCTTCGTGCTGTGGCTGTTCCTGCGGGAGGCCACGATGTGCGCTTCTCGTACGAGCCGCAATCTTTCCAATGGGGACTCGGAGTCACGCTTGCCACGCTCGCGCTTGTACTGGCCATCGGGTTGGCCAATACGACAATGCTCAGGCTTTCCGCCGTGCATGGTCGTCGATCCTACCTTCGCGGTTCCCGCCACAATGAACGACGGGTGCAACCGCATCTGAATTGAGCTTGTACGGATCGCCCACTAGCGTGATCGTAGTGGGCGACGTTAGTCAGGGAGGTCAGGGAAATGGACTTACAACGGAGACCGCCAACTAAGGCTCGAGAAAGCCTGGACGCTGCACCTGGATACCCTATGACAGCTACGCGACAACGGCTTGATCTATCGATAGTGGTGCCGGTGCGCGATGAGGAGGAGAGCCTGGAGCCCCTGTACAACCAGTTGGCTCCCATAATCGAAGGCAAGGACGGCGAAATCATCTTCGTGGACGACGGTAGCCGCGATGGGTCTTTCCGGGTGCTGCAAGAGCTTCACGAGATGGACCCCGCGGTTAAGGTCATCAGGTTCAGGCGGAATTTCGGCAAGACCGCCGCGTTGAGCGCCGGCTTCCAGCTTGCGCGAGGGGAAAAGGTTGTGACCATCGACGCCGACCTGCAAAACGACCCGGCTGACATACCGAGCCTGTGCTCGAAGCTGGACGAGGGCTATGACCTTGTTTCGGGATGGAGGTCGAAGAGGATCGATCCTCGGTCAAAGCGGCTTCTCTCTTTGGTTTTCAACTGGATTGTCCGGTCGCTCACTGGCATCCGTCTGCACGATTTCAACTGCGGGCTCAAAGCATACCGTAGACAAGTAATATCGGACCTTACACTCTACGGAGAGCTGCACCGGTTCATTCCAGTCCTGGCAAATTGGAGGGGCTTCAGGGTCACAGAGATAGCCGTTAACCACCGGTCCCGTGTGCACGGGCGCTCGAAGTACGATCTGAGTCGGCTTTCGGCGGGGTTTCTCGACTTCGTGCAGGTCCTATTCCTCACCAGCTACATGCGCAACCCGCTGAGACTGTTCGGGTCGTTGGGGATCGTCGTGTTCGCCATCGGGCTGATCATCTTCACTTACCTGGTGGCTATCTGGTTTGGCGGAGCGTCTATTGGCCGCAGACCCCTCTTGATCCTGGCCGTTCTCCTGATGGTGGCGGGTCTCCAGCTTGTTTGCACAGGTCTCATTGGCGAGATGCTGCGCAACGTCACCTATAACCCCCGCGAGGAGTTTTCCATTGAGCGGACACTTGACTGACCGGCGGATCGGCGGTGGCATGCCGTGAGGAAAGCACTCAGATACATCGTCGCGGCGACGGTGTTGGCCTTCTGGGTCGCCTACGTCTGGCGCAACTGGGAGAGTTTCGCAGCTCTTTCGTGGACGTTGAATCCCGCCTACCTGCTGGCTGCGTTCGCCTTCTACACGGGCTTTTACCTGGTGATGGGTGCCGGGTGGGCGCTGGCGCTGAGGGCGATGGCGCGCAACGCGGATTTTGCGGCGGCGCTGCGCATCTGGATAGTGTCGACGCCCGCCCGATACCTGCCGGGCACAGGCTGGCACATCGCCGGGCGAACCTATTTGGGTGCCAGAGCAGGCATGACTGTCAAAGATCTGTTGGTCTCGACCTACGTCGAGCAGGCCCTGGCCGTCGTGTCCGGGCTCATCGTCTTCGTCGTCGCGGCGACCTTCGGTGGGGTTGTCCTCGTTGGAACCGGTTTCTACCTCGTGATTCTAATTCCGGTAGGGCTCACGCTGGCACATCCGAGGCTTCTGCAAATGCTGCTAAACCAGGCATCGCGGGCTTTGAAAAAGGATAGTGTAGAGATCAAGTTGAGCTTCTCCCAGGTGCTTGCCCTGCTGGTCTGGTTTGCCTTTTCCCACGTCCTGTCCGGAGTGAGCCTGTTCCTGGTCTTGGCCTCGGTCTCGCCAACCCCCCTGCATATGCTTCCCGCCGTGGTCGGCGCGAGCGCGCTTGGCTGGGTGGTAGGATTGCTTTCGATCTTGACTCCCGGCGGAATTGGCGTGAGGGAGGCCACCATAGTGATGCTCAGCTCCACGTTCGTCGCCGTCCCGGTGATGTCGTCCGCGGCGTTCGCAACGCGGTTTATCTCAGCGCTAGCCGAGGTGTTTCTGGTCGCCATCTCCGCGCTGGTTTCGCTGCGAAGAGCGTAAGGTGTCTGAACCGCAGATTACGCAGATTAGGGGATTTCACAGATACCGAATGTCTGTGATCTGGTAATCTGAGCAATCCCGTAATCTGCGTCAATCAGTGGTTCAGACTCTCCGCCTGAGCCGCCAGCGGAGGTACTGGGCGGTCTGAGTGAGAAGACCACGCGGGCCGCCGGTGCGGAGAGCCTCAATCGCTTTGGCGGCCAGATCGCCGACTGTTCCCTGGTTTGCCAGCGGACGCTTGCGGAAACGGAAGCGACCTCGGAACCTCTGCCAGTCCCTTGGAAAGGCTTGGGCCCACCAGTTCAACAGGTTGTCGACGCCCGAAAGGTCGTAGGGATCCGGGAATCTCTGCCGCAATTCGGCGTCCCCCGCGTAGGCGAGCATCAGCGAAGGCGGCAGAACCGTTTCGTCCTGCGACTGCTTGACGCCGTAGAAGAAGACCCCAGCGGCCAGCTCGTGGACCGATTCAGGCGCGAATCTCATATCGTACTGCAAAAGCGGATGGCTCAGCACCTTGCGGATATCCTCGACCAGGTGATGCTCGTCCTCCGTCTGGGCCTGGAAATGGCCGAGATAGGCGTGCAGAAGGGCGCCGACGGCGAACGAGGGCATCTGGTAAGGGGCGACCCCAGAGCGAATCCTGCGGAAGGCGCCGAAAACCGTCTCGACGCCGTGCAGTGTGAAGTTGAAGTAATGGTACGGATAGCCGTGGTAAGGAAATACGAAGTTCGTATCGGCGTAGACGTAGCCTCCTTTTTGACAGACGCGGTGCATTTCCGCGGCGGCATAGAAGGGGTCGTGGAGGTGCTCGAGCACGGCCTCCGTATAGACGAAGTCGATGGATTCGTCGAGGAAGGGGAGGGCGTGCGCATCGCCGACGACGTCGACGTCGGGGCCATAGGCTACATCCATGCGAACGATATTGGGGTGGTCGAGGGCCATGCGGCCCGCGCCGATGTCGAGAAGTATGTACGGGCCGCTGGCGAGCGACGTGACCACGTGCTGGTGCCAGGACGTGTAGGAGTCACGATGTAGGAGCGTGGCGGCCACAAGGGCGGGGGCGGAATCGGCCATAATGGGGATACCGTCGATAATCTGATAGTCGCGCCCGCACCGGGGGCAATGCAAGGCGCCGACCTGCTTCGCTACCCCGGTCTTGCAGTGCGGGCAGGCAAGGATATCCAGAATGCTGCGCGGCTGCTTTGGCTTGTCCACCATCTACTGCTCCCGAGCGATCCTCTGTGGAGATATCCGGCCCCCACCAGCAACCGTATTCTAGCAAGATTCCGGCCCCACGGCAATGACCACCTTGTTCGCTTGTGATCGTGGCTGGCTACGTGATATGATGAGGCCGCCGTGTAGCCAAACCGCTGGGATAAAGGTATCGACCTATGCTGTTTCGAATCAACCAGGAGCTGATGGAGACGCTTATGCAGGAAGCGAGGCGGAACCCGCGGAAGCGGGCCGTCCATAATCTCCACAAAGGGCCGTGGGAGCACGCGCACCGGATGGTGAGCGCCATCACTACCGAAAGCTACGTGCGGCCCCACAAACACCTCGGCCCGCACCGATCGGAGGCCTTCGTGATCCTGAAGGGGAAGGCTGCGGTCGTCGTTTTCGACGATCTTGGTAGTATTGACGAGTACCAGACCACTGTGCTCGAAGTTGGGGGCCCGGTAGCGGGGGTAGACATCGCGGCCGACACGTGGCACGGCATAGTAGTCCTCCAGGATGGCGTGCTCTTCGAGGTGAAAGGCCAGCCTGACGAAGGGTACGTCGCGAAAGACGACAAAGTATTTGCGGCGTGGTCGCCGCCAGAGGGTTCGGAAGCGGCGAGCGCATATCTCGAGCTGCTTCGGTCGGCGGTTGGCAATATGGAAGCTTAGAGTCGCCGGAGAAGACATTGATTCGGAGCAAGGGCTACTACGCTGGAGGGGAAGAATCGCCAAAGCGGCGCATTGAACGGCTCGTGGATGCAGGCGAAATCACCCGCGACGCTGTTGCATGTGCCGAGCGAGCATGGCGCGATGAGCTACGTTCTGGAGTGACTCTTCCAGACGGCCGGTCAGTGCAGATTGCTCTCGATGATGTATACCACGTGATTGTCGATAAGCGGATCGCGCGGAGGCCCGAACGGATTTTTGCTGCACTGCTAGGTGTCTTTGAAATCAGGCGAGCGGATCTCGGCCGTTTGCTCTGTCTCAGCCGATGGCAGGAAGGACTGACAGAGGTATTCGGAAGTGTTATAATAAGCGACGAGGGCAGCTTGCGATCCTTTCATCTGATTGACCAACGGCGAGTGCGGCGATATCAGAGGAGGTACTCAGAAGTAATATGGCAGGAGAAGTACTAGCTTCAAGGTTTGTGTGGGAACCGGAGCGAGATGTATTGCTTCTCATTGCAGATGATCGGGGTAGATATGGCTTTGATGCAGAACCGGCCGAAGCTATACTTGTTCAGATACTTTGGGAAGTAGACGAGAAGGAGGAAGAAACAGGGCGAGTTGCAGGCCTGGAGGTTATCGATTTCTCCCGTTTCAAGGATTGGGGAGGACTCCCCAAGCTGGACCTCCTCTGGCAGTTGCCGGGTTGGGAACCTCTGCCACTCGACAAGCTACTCAAGCGTTTCCAAAAGGAATTGCGGCAGCGCAAAGCGCAGGACGCGGCCTGAACCTCACATCAATTCTTGTTCACAACCAATGCCAATATGAATTGACCGGCACAACTGCTGCGGCACGGTTACCTTGTAGGGACGCTGCACAACGTCCCTACAAGCGCTGAACCACCGAGCTGTCCGGTGGCACTTCTTGTGCTGCTCTATCTAGCCCCCCTTACCTCCCTGTCGCGCTGCCGGGCGACTGGATCCTGAACACCTCCATCATGTGATGGTCCTCGTGATCGGTGACGTGGCAATGGAACGGGAAGCGCCCCGGGAAGTCGCTTGAGAAAAACTTGGCGATGCGCACGTGGTCTCTTGGGCCGAGTCGGACGGTGTCCTTGTAGCCGAGGGCCTCGTAGTCGGGCGGTGGGGCACCGTTACGCCGAAGCACCCGGAAGAACTCCTCGTGCAGGTGGATGGGATGAACCCAGCCGCCACCGCCGTCGATCAGGTCCCAGACCTCGACGGTGCCGCCCATCGGCGTGGCGTCGTCGCGCCGGTCATCCCACTGCCGGCCGTTGATGGTCCAGATACCGGTGCCACTTCGCTCGAACGTGAAGGTACAAGATCCTCATCGATTCCTTTGTTCGTCTGCCGCCCCGCGAGCAACGTGGGGTCGAGCACCCACCTGGTGCAATTTTCATTCCAGCAGGGCATCGCAAGGCGATGAAATCGCCGGTGCGAAGCCGTTTAATCGCTCAAAGGATGCTGAAGGAAACGAATACGCTGTTCGAGCACGCCAGTTTCGAGTTTATCGAAAACGTTTGATTCTCCGATGGCTATGTGTTAAGATGCGTAGCGAAAGCCCCCTCGTCGTCAGACCCTTCACAAGAGCCCCGATTTTTCCCAAGGAGGAGTGGTATGGTGCACCTTTGGCTGCGGTCGGTACAGTTGGTCATTGTAATGGTTTTGCTCTTTGTGGTTATCGGTGCCCCGGCGCCGGTGGCGAGGGCGGACGAATCGCTCGACGTCCTCGTGGCCGAGCTCAACGACATCCTTGCCAGCCCGAAGGACGGTACCTTCCACGTCTCCTACGAGATCAAGCTGCAAGGGCAGACGATGGGGGCCGTGTTTTACCAGAAGGAAGGCCGTTCGCGTCTTGATGCGACCACATACGCCGGTGACGGGAGCAGTAGCTCCGTGCAGATTTTCCCCACCGAAACCGAGGGCGTTTGGGTGGTGTGCTCGGGGCAACCGGCACAGGAGCCTGGTTGTGAGAGTGTGACCTATGACCCTATCAAGCCGGGGGAGACGTTCTATACCGCTTTCCACAATTCGGTGTTTGAGGGCGCCTTGGAAAAGGGACTCAGGGATTTGGCGAAGACCGATCTAGAGTCCGGCAGGGTCGAGCGGCGCGAGATCGTCGGGATGGACGTACTGGTCTACGTCTTCGAGTCATTTCCTCCGCAAGAAGGAGGGGCCGAACTGGCCTTCACGGACGATGGCGTGATTGTGTTGATTAGGGCGTTTCCTCCCGACCAGGAAGGCGAGTCGTACATCCAGGCGCTTGAATTCAGCCGTGACGTGTCGGATAGCGATTTCGAGCCGCCGCAAATGCCACAATAAGCAGCAAAGCACCCGAGCGTGCGGTCTTGACATCCACCGCGACATGAGTATCATAGTGAAAAATCCGGAGGGAAGTGGATGCCGATCGTAATCGACGAGGTGAAGTGTCAGGGTGTGGGCGATTGCGTAGATGCGTGCCCAACCGCTGTCATCGAGAAGCAGGGTGACAAGTGCGTTGCCACCAACATCGACGAGTGCATCGACTGCGAGGCCTGCGTCGCGGCCTGTCCTCACGGCGCAATCTCCATGGTCTGACACGAAAAATAGGTCAACCGCAAAGGGTCTGAACCGCAGATTAAGCAGATTAGGGGATTTCACAGATACTGGATCCGGGGTCATATGGTAATCTGCGTCATCCGCCGGAGGCGTCCGCCTCAGGTGTCCCGCAATCTGCGTCAATCTGTGGTTCAGATTTCTTCGTGGCGCCCGCATTAGGCGGGCCAGGAGCATGGAGAACTTGAATGAAGGATCGGTAATGCAAGGACAGAAGCAAGGCTTGCTAATCTGCGCTATGGCCCTTGGCCACGGCTTTACACACTGGTTCGTGACGGGATTCTTTCTCATACTCCCCTACCTTTCTCAGGAATTCGGCCTGTCTTTTAGCCAGGCTGGGTCCATTGTCGCAGCCAAGTCGGCCGTTACGTCCAGTGCGAATTTGCCCGCGGGCGCCATCTGCGACATGTTCGACCGCCGCCGCCTGCTGATGGTGATCGCCATCGTCTGGCCCTCGCTCTTCTATCTCATTCTTGGCGTTTCCGACGTTTATCTCATCGCTCTGGTGAGCGCGGCCCTGGTCGGCTTTGGCTCCGCCCTCTGGCACGCTCCGGCGATGTCCACGCTAACCAACACTTTCCCGAAAAGAAAGGGCTTCGCCCTGTCCATCCACGAGACGGGGGCCAACCTGGGCGATTTGCTGGCGCCCGTCACCATCGGCTTCATGCTCGCCGCTCTGACGTGGCGAACCACACTGTTCGCCAACATCCTGCCGGCATTCCTCGTCGCCGTCCTGATCTGGTACGCCGCACCAAAATCGGGGACACTTACTAGGAACGCGATGACCTGGAGGACGTACGGGGACGCGTTGAAAACCATGTTCACAAATCGGATGCTGCTAGCCCTATCCGCCATCTCTGCCTGCAGGACGATGGGCCAGATGGCCTTGAGCACGTTCTTGCCGATCTACCTTGCCTACGAGCTGAAGCTGGACCCGATTGCCGTCGGCCTATACGTCGGCATACTGACAGCCGCCAGCATCTTTACGGGGCCGGTGATGGGCACCCTTTCCGACCGGGTCGGCCGCAGGCCCATTCTCCTCTTTGGGCTAGCTGCCGCGAGCTTGCTGGTATCTTCCCTGGGCGTCAGTCGAATGGGGCTTCCCTTCATTGCTGCCCTTTTCTTGCTTGGCTTGTTCCTCTTCTCGATGCGGCCGGTCATCTTCGCCTACGCCCTGGACGTCACCGCCAAAGAGGTGACCTCGAGCGTGATTAGCTTCGTGTATGGCATGAATACTCTCTTTGCGTCTCTGTCGCCCCTTATTGCCGGCTTCATCGCCGACGCTTTCGGTCTAACCTACACGTTTTTCTTCGTGGGAGGGCTTATTCTCGCGGCCTTTGTGGTAGCGCTATTCCTACCGACGCCAAAGGTGGCGAAGAAGCTGGCAGTATCTTAGTCGACACGCGCGGCGCGGAAATGGCATAATTATCGTATGATACTGATTTACGTGGTCTGCGCGAACGCGGACGAAGCCAGGCGAATTTCACGGCACCTCTTGGAGCAGAGGCTTGGCGCCTGCACGAACTTGTTCCCCATCGAATCGGCCTATTGGTGGGAAGGGAAGATTGTCGAGGACAAAGAGACAGGCTTGATTGTCAAGACGGTGCCCGAGAACTTTGAGAAGGTCAAGCAGGCCGTCCAGAAGCTTCACAGTTACCAGGCACCCTGCATCATCGCCGTCGACGTGGCCAAAGTCGAAGACAAGTACCTGGCCTGGCTGAGGAGCGAGGTGAGGTGAGCAACGCGCACACCGTAGCCGTCCGCCTCAGGCGGAGCAACCGTCCACCCGTAGCCGCACCCTTCAGGGTGCGCGCAGCCCCGCCAGCCCGTTCGAGGCATTCGATTGCAACTGCTGCGTCGCTGCGACGAACAGTGCCCTTGCTGTACCAGGCCAGCGCTGGGGCGGCCTCGCTACAGCAAGCACCCGCCATTGTTGAGACATCTCGGCACACGAGCAGGCACGCGCACCCTGAAGGGTGCGGCTACAGGTGGCTGACTATAACTTCTCCGCCAGGGCGAAGATCTCTCGTCCCAGCCGCTCCAGGTGCTCGCGCTTCTCCAGCGCGTCCAACCAGCGGGCGGGAATCTTTTCCCTTCCGTTCAGCGCCCCCGAGATGGCCCCGGCGATAGCGCCGATGCTGTCCGTGTCACCCCCGGCGTTGACCGCCTGGACGACTGTGGTTTCGAAGTCGAAGGGGTTCTTGACGAAGGCAAAGTAGGCCGCTCCCACCGTCTCCAGCGCGAAACCCCCCACACCGGTGTGCTTGAAACCGGAGTCGTAGTCCAGACTCCGTATTGTGGCCACAGCGTAGATCCTATCGGCCATATCGAGATTGATGTCGCGAACAAAGTCCCCGGCCTGCCGCAAGAGCTCCTCGGCATCGTACAGCGCCTCGTGATTGAGGCAGTAGGCGACGGCGAAGGCCGCGGCGGCCGCGGCCGCGGTGGCGCGAGGATCGATGTGTGTTAGGGAGGCCTGGGCGATCGCGGCCTCCTTCAGGCGCGACAGGTCACGGTGAAACAGCAAGCCAATGGGCGCCGCGCGCATTGCCGCCCCGCAGCCGGCCGAATAGATGCCGCTCTCTGTGTACGGGACACCCTGGTAAAGGCGCCGACAGGCCGTGGCCGAAGCCAACCCGGCGCCGCGCGCGGCCTCGATGCCCTCGTCGCTCCGCCTCATCCATTCTCCAAACTTGTAGGCGGCGTGAGCCACGTCGAAGCCACGGCTTTCGACGATAGCCTCCGCGAGCGCCATCGTCATCTGGGTGTCGTCGGTCAGCTTGCCTGGGCCGTAGCGTCTGCGCATGTAATCTTTCACCAGGCCGAATCTGCGTCGGATGACCTCGCGAGTCATTCCCTCCAGTGGTGCACCCAGCGCATCACCGACGCCGCACCCCAGCAACGTCCCCTCGAACTGTCCCACCTCGGGCATTTTGCCTCCTCTTGGCCCAAAGAAGGTCCACGAACGCTTCCAGGCGAGTCGCGATCCCCGCTTTGCCGGTATGCTCGTCGATGACGAAAGTCAGGACCGGAATGCGCAGGTCACGGCTCACACGCCTCATGATCCCTTTCGCGATGGCATCGGGCATGCAGGTGAAAGGCATCAGATGTACGATGCCGTCGAAGCCGCGCCGCGCGTAGAGAACCGTGTTGCCAACCGTGGCGAGTCCGTCGCCCCCTACGGAATGATTCAGATACGGCCGGGCCGCCGCTGCCTCGTCATCGTGGGTAACTCCCGTAACAGGATGTTTGCTTATCGGATTCGCCCAGCTCGAGGTATAGATCGAGCGCTCGAGATAGACACCAGCGTGGCCCAGCTCAACTTCCATATCGAACTTGAGAAAAGGCTCCAACAGAATGAAAAACTCGCCGACTATGCCCACCCTCAGGACCTCTCGACGGACATCTTTGTCGACGTCGTCGAGCAATGCCAGCGCCTTGAGCCTGGCGAGATCGATCTCCTCGGGCGCTTGCGCCCCCACCATCAGAGTGAGCGCCTGTTCCCAGGCGCGGTTGGTGCTTCCGCCATCCCGCTCATAGGCCCGTACCTCCAGCACCTTCTTCTCGATCTCGTCGAGGGCACTGGCCTTCTGGAACGCGATCTTTAGCGCCTTCCACATCTGCCAGAGCGACCTTTTGGGGGCCAAGCGCCGGCACTCCGCGATGAAGCGCAGGAAGCCACGCGAGGGCCCCTCGAAAACGATCATCTCGAATTCGTAACCCGCCGCTTGGAGCATCCGCCTTTGCGCCTCGGCGTAATACCCGAGCCGGCAGGGTCCGCTGCCCCCCAGCATCAGCACTGTGTCGGCACCCCGCTCCAGCCCCTCGATCATGTTACCCAGGGTGACCTTCAACGGAAGGCAGGCGCCTTCGGGCGCATGGCGAAACCCCAACTGAAGCGTTCTGATTGTGGTCCGCGGTGGTGCCACGAACTCGGTCCCCACTCGCGTGAAGAAATCCGACAGCACAAGCTCCGATTGGCCCATGTGTGGAAAAGTCAGCCGCATTGCCGCCTCCACCGCTTCCTCTGAAGCATGTCCAGAAAGGCCTCCACGCGGGTGATGACACCCGCCTCCGCCGTATGCTCATCTATGGCTAGCGACATCGTACTAACTGCGGGATGCTTGCGCGCCTCGTCGTCCAGCAGCACCTGCACGATGGAGTCGGGGCCACAGGCAAAAGAACGTAGATAGACGATGCCGTCGACCGAACCGGTTCTTAGCCAATGATAGGCGGCGCCCACAACCTCCCTCTCGTACGACCAGTATAGTTCCTTCGGCAGTGTGCTCGCCTCGCGGTCCGCGACCTCGTGGGGAACACCCTCGCCCACGAGAACCGTCACCCCGTAGCGGCGAAGCGTCTCGATCAGATTAGCGCTCACGTAGGCATCATACAGGTTGTAGGAGTGTCCAACCAGACCCACCACCAGGTCGCGATTGGCTCCAGCGCGCCCGCTCGGCCTTTCCACCGTCCGGCCCCCTGAAGCCAATGGCCCCGGCACCCCTCCGTGCCTCCGTGCCTCCGTGGTTTCGTCCCCGCCGCCGAGAAGGTCGACGGGCGTCAGACCAAGCTGCATCTCCCGCTGGAATCGCTTCAGACGCGAGGAAGCCTCCTGCCAAGCCAGGAAGATTTTCGCCGGATTCTTCTCGAACCGGTGCCCAAGCTCGTAGACCGCGCCGTAGTAGTGACGCCGGCCCAGGCGCAAGTTGAAGACTGGGGAGATGATGGGTGGCAAAGTCTCGGGCAGGCAAGCTACGATATCGGGCAGCCCGAAGAACTTCGGGCAGGTGTAGGTGCCCTTCTTCATGCTCACGACGCGCGGCACGAAGATCGCGTCGACTTGATCCCTGAGCGCCAGGACGTGTCCGTGGAAAACCTTCACCGGCAGGCAGAACTCGCTCTCCGCGAACTCGATGGCTTTGGCAAGGACAGCACGGTTGGTGGCCGGCGAAACGACCACGCCGACGCCCAGTCGCGTGAAGAACGTCTCCCACAGCGGGAAGTATTTGTAATAGAGAAGAGCCCGCGGTATGCCCAGGGTGAAAGCCATCTTCTCCCCCAAGAGCTGCGCCTTGTGCCTCCACATCGTAAATTATACCACAACCATCGGTCTGCTCTGCTGTCTGGTTCGAGATAAATGGCATCGATCTTGCCACGCAGGTGCGGCGGAGGTGATGACAATGGACAAGAGCGCTTATCTGGCGCTGGTCCTGGTACTGGTAGCCTTGGGGACGCTCGGAATGGTGGGCGTGGCCGCCCTCGCGGGGCCGGTCGATGCCCCCCCTCTGCAGGCCACGCCCGGGCCCGATCTCACAACTATGCCCACCACGATGATGGCGATGATGACGGGCATGATGGGCGGCCCTTACAACCGTGCGGCCACCCCCATCGGGTTGGAGCGCGCAATGCAGATCGCCGAGACGTACCGATCCGGACTCAACAACCCGGACCTCGGCTACGACGAGATAATGGAGTTCAGCCAGAACTACTACGTGCCGTTCGTCGAGCGCAGTACCGGCACGCACGCGTTTGAGATCCTGATCGACCGATACACCGGCAACACTATGCCCGAGCCCGGACCGAATATGATGTGGAACACCAAGTACGGGATGATGGCGGGCGGCATGATGGGGCCCGGGGGTATGATGGGTCCAGGTGGCATGATGGGGCCAGGCGGCGGGCCAGGGCCCGGGGGAATGATGGGCCCTGGCGGCGGAATGATGCCGGGAGTGGCGCCGCAGCAGCAGCCGACGTCGCCGGCTCCCTCGACCGTCCTCGCCCAGGATGAAGCATCCAGGATAGCCCAGACGTTTCTGGATGGGTTCCTGCCGAGGTCTACCGTGGGCCCCATCGACGCGTACTACGGCTACTACACGGTGCACGTGCACCGTGGCACCGAGGTCGTGGGGATGATCAGCGTGAACGCGTCCACCGGCGACGTGTGGTACCACACCTGGCACGGGCCGTTCGTGCAGGAGAGGGTGCTGCGGTAGCATCCGAAGACCCGGCACGCGGACACAGTGGGATTTCGGGAGGCAAACCCGAAATCCCTTCTTCTTGCCCTCAAGTTATGCCGTGTTTACGGCTGCTCTGTGGCTTTGCCTACGTGGCCCAGGAAGGGTCTGAGCAGGCTTGTAAACTCGATCGGCACGACCAACTTCGTGGCTGGGGCTGTGCCGAGAGCCTTCAGGGTCTCCAGGTACTGCAGGCTCATTGTCTTGCTATCCACATTGCGGGCCACCGCGAAGACCTTGTCCAAGGCCAGGGCAAACCCTTCCGCTCTCAGAATAGCGGCCTGACGTGCACCCTCGGCCTCCAGGATCGCCGCTTGCTTTTGTCCCTCGGCGACGCGGATGGCCGCGTCACGTTTGCCGTCGGCCTCGGTGACCATGGCGCGTCGGCTTCGCTCGGCGGACATCTGCCGACTCATTGCCTCCAGGATCTCTCGCGGTGGAATTATCTCGCGAATCTCTACCGCCGTCACCTTGATGCCCCAACGATTGGTCACCTCGTCCAGCTTTCCTCGCAGGGATTCGTTGATCCGTTCTCGCTTGGCCAACACCTCGTCCAGAAGCATGTCGCCTACCACCGCACGCAAGGTGGTTATGGCGATGCCTCTCGCGGCGCCCTCGTAGTCTTCAACGTTCAACACACTCGGCATGGCATCCACGATCTTCATGTAGACCAGAAAGTCGATAGATACCGAAGCGTTATCTTCCGTGATGCAGGTCTGAGGGGGCACGTCAAAGAAGCGCTCACGCAGGTCAGCACGCACACCTCTGTCGATGAAGGGAATCATTAGCACCAGGCCCGGCCCCAAGGCTCCGATGACCCGGCCGATACGGAACATCACCAGGCGCTGATACTCCGGCACGATGCGGATCGCCATCCGCAACAGTATCACCGCCAGCAGTACCAGCAAGGCTACCACGATCAAGTTCGCCAGATTCTCTGTGGTCACTTCTATGCCTCCTGAGGTAACAAAGCCCTTACGGCCTAACGAATGGCCTCACTTTCAGAGTGACACCAGCTACGCCAGTAACTTGCACCTCCTCTCCTGCTCGGATGGGCTCAGTCTCGGCCAGAGCGCTCCACTGCTCACCATCCACTCTCACGATTCCCGCGGGCATCAGGTCGGAGATTGCTACGCCGGTATGCCCGATCAGACCCTGGATGCCGGTGACGACAGGAGTTCGCCGCGACTGCAATACGGCGCGCAGAACGAGAACGAAGAAAGCGGCTATTCCCGCGGTCATAATCGCTATCAGCAAAGGGCTCACGCTTACTTCAGGCATCGTTGGCGAAGTCGGGGTCAATGGGGTATAGAGCATCAACGAGCCAAGGATAAAAGCGATGATTCCGCCCACCGCCAGGATACCGATCCCCTCGGTATACAGTTCGGCGATAAAGAGCCCGATCGCCAACAGTATGAGAAGCACCCCCGCCCAGTTGATGGGCAGACTGCCGAAAGCTGCAAACGCCAGAATGAGGGAGATGGCGCCGACGATGCCGGGGAAGAGTGCGCCTGGATTATAGAGCTCGGCAATGATGCCGATGAACCCGATAGTGAGAAGAATGTAGGCGATGTTCGGATCGGCGATGGTTTGGAGTATTCTCTCGGGAAGCGTCATCGGGCTTTCGACCAGTTGAGCCTCGGCTGTCCGTAGTGTTATCTCACCTGTGCTGGTGGTGATCCGTCGACCGTCGATCCGGGTGAGGAGCTCGCCGAGGTCATTCGCCACCAGGTCGATAACGCCCAGGTCTAGTGCTTCTTCGGCAGTGACGGAAACGCTTTCCCGCACGGCCCGCTCGGCCCAGGCGGCGTTGCGGCCTCTCGCTGCGGCAATCGCCCTGGCCAGGGCAGCCGCATCGCTTACCAGCTTCTCTGTCATCACCGGGTCGGTCTCTCCACCAATCCCGACGGGATGGGCTGCCCCAATGTTTGTTCCTGGGGCCATTGCGGCGATATGCGCTGCGAGGGTGATGAACATGCCGGCAGAGGCCGCCCGCGCTCCCGCCGGGGTGACGTAGACTACCACCGGCACGGGAGAGTTGAGTATCGTCTGGGTCATCTCCCGCATAGAGCTCTCCAGGCCTCCAGGTGTGTTGAGGCGCAAGACCACAAGTCCCGCCTGCGCATCCGTCGCCTCTCGCACCCCCCGCGCCAGATACTGGGCGGCTAGAGGGTTGATCACGCCGTCGATTTCCAGGAGTCGAATCTCACCGCCCGCTGCCCCTTCGATGCGCAAGCCGGTTGCTTGAAACCCCATTATTAGGAGCAGGACAACCAACGATAACAGTCGGCCGTCTCTGGCTGTGCTACGATCCCTTGTCAGCAAGAAAGTGCCTTTCCTCCGTACCTATTACCAGGAAAGCGCGGGACGAGGAAGCTTACGCAACACACTGGCCACCCAAACACGGGTCTCGTGTGGAAGTGAGAGCTTCGGCAACAGCTCGGCGGCGGCAGCCGACGGCGAGCCATCCGTAGCGAAAAGGATATTCATCATTAGGATTTGCAGCAAGAAGCAAGCCACGCAGCCCCGCAAGACAAGCTCCGAGCGGGCAGTGCAAACTTAATGGGAGTACATCAGGCATTTGCCCTATTCTCCAGTCGCTGCTGATAGTCGTGACGCCTGCCTTGGAGCATCGCCTGGATTTCAGTGCTCGTCACCCCGTAACGATGCATTGCGTGCCGGATGAACTCGAGTCCCGCCTCGAATTCGGGTCGGACCACGCTGTCCGCCCCAGCCGCACGGAAAGCCGTCACGTGGTCCTCAGAGTGCGCCCTGACGAAAATGTCCAGCTTAGGATCGATTCTTCTGGCATTTCTCACTGCTACCTCAGCCGCAGTGAAATCAGGCAGAGTGATCGCCAGGAATTTGGCCTTGGGTAGGTTGGCGTGGGCGAGTACCTCGGGATTGGACGCATCGCCATAGATAAACCATGCACCCTTCTGTCGAAGCAGCTCGATAGTGTGTGGGTTATACTCGACGACGACGTATTTGAAGCCGCGCCGTTCCAATGCGTCCGCCAGCTCTCGCCCGATGTCGCCGTATCCCAGAATCACCACGTGATTCGACGGCTTGTCGGACCGTGCCCCGTCGTACACCTCCACCGTCCCCAGGAAATACTGGCGCACAACTGGCAGGCTCTGAAAGAGCTTCACAGTGAACGGAGCCAGGTACATCCCCAGGGGAGTCAACAGAATGGTAACCAGCGCTCCTGCCAGCGTCAAAGAGTAGACATGATCGGGAACGAGGCCCTTGTCGACCCCCAACTTTGCCAGCACAAACGAGAACTCGCCGATCTGGATCAATGCCAGGGCTGAGTATACGGCCGTCTTGCCGGAGTACCCAAAGACCACGGGCAGCGCAAGACAGATGAGGAACTTACCTACGACCACCGCCGCAACCAGCAGGAGGATCGTCGGCACGTTCTCCAGGAGGAAAAGCGGGTTTATGAGCATTCCCACCGACACGAAGAAGATGGTGGCGAATATGTCCCGTAAGGGGAGGACTTCGGCTACTATCTGGTGGCTGAAGTCTGATTCTGATACCACCAGGCCCGCGATGAATGCTCCGAAGGCCAGCGATAAGCCGAGGGAGTATGTTCCCAGCGCGGTGCCTAACGCGAGAGAGACGATGGTGAGAAGAAACAGCTCGCGGGACCGTGTAGCGGCCACTCGGTGCAGTATCCAGGGTACCAGACGCGTGCCCAGGTAGTAGGTCGCGATGAGAAAGACAGCAGCCTTGCCGACGGACAGCATCAGGGCCGGCACGAGATCGACATTCTGGCCTGCCAGGGCTGGGAAGATCACCACCATTGGGACCACACTGATGTCCTGGACGATGAGAAATCCAAGGGCGATTCGCCCGTGTAGCGCCCCCAATTCGCCCCTGGATATGAGTATCTTCATTGCCACCATGGTGCTTGAAAGGGCGATGAGAGACCCGAGGAAGATACTACCGACGAAGTCTAGCCCAATCACAGGCCCAATAAGAGTACCGACACCGATTGTGAGGAGTATCTGAGCGATGCCGCCGAACACGGCCACCTTGCGTATGTCGCGGAGTTGTCCCAAGGAAACTTCCGCTCCTAACGCAAACATTAGGAACGCCACCCCCATCTCGGCCATGACCTGCACGCGATGCACGTCGCCCACGGGCCCTGGCGTGAATGGGCCTATAGCTATCCCTGCTATCAGATAGCCCAGTACGACGGGTTGGCGGAGTCGATTCGCGATCACTCCGCCAACTAGAGCAGCCCCGACGGCGAGCACCAAATCTACAACTAAGGCGAATTCCCCAAGCTCTACAAATTCCACTCGATTCCTCGTCCAGGATAGTTCTATGCGCAGATAGGATTACAATAGAATAACAGCTTATCACAGCTTGGCGCAAGCCAGCGTTTCTGTCCGAGCGTGGTTGGGCTAACCATCCTCACGGGCCACTCCTAGCAGGAGCGGCTATCTCGACCTTCTGAAGCGAATCGTTCATTATGTGTGAAAGGCAGACTATCCCGAATGTAGTTGCATGTCGGAAAGCGAGTGTTGATTCGATTCGCGAGGTAAGCTGCTGACCAAATCCAGCCACCCGATTTGAAACTCATCGTACTCATCGCACCAAGTGCTTGGCCGTATCGCTTTCCTCGTGGTATACTTCCAAGGCAAAGCCACTAGCGCCTCAGTGAGAACTAACTAAGGGGAACCTTCGGCGCGGCCATCTGCGGCGGCTTTGCCCCTGAGTCATTGCTCGCCGAGCCATTGATAGCCATTGGACAAGGCAAGGCTTATGCAGCTTAAGAACGACTGGGCGGAAAGGGAGGAGAGATGGGCATGGTTCGCGTTATATGGATAATAGTCGTGGCAGTGGTGGTGCTTTCAATGGTGCTACCGAGTTTTCTACAGCCCCCCCTTTGACGATCAATAGCCCAGGTGCTACCGGCAGCACTGGGCGTCCACGTGTTCGACATACTTAACCTGTCCAGACGACGCTTCGCCTCTTGGCTAGAGAGTCCCTCTCGCGTCGTTTCAAGCTGGACCTCTGCATCATCGATCTTGAGTTGGTGCCATCTGACTTGGTCGGCATCGCTCACGGCAGCTTGCTCCTGGTGGTACAAAGACCATCCCAGCAAACCGGGCAGCAAGGAGTATGCCATCGCCACGGAAATGGCCTACCGGGAGCGCGGCATCTTGAAATGCCAACGCGGATTGACGCACGCGTGCCACATTGCTATGATTCGGCAGATAGCCATCCAGCCTGTCCGCTGGGTGAAGCGAATACTTGGTAAGGAGGCCAAGAGAAGCCATGGCGACTGCGAATAGAAGACACGAGACGGTATGCGCGAACGGGATCTCGCGGCGACGCTTTCTGAAGCTGGCCGGTGCCGCTGGGGCCTGCGCCGCGCTCGGCGGCGTTGGCGGGCTAAGTGGCCTAACCAAGCTTGACGTTCTCCCACGGCCCCGGGCCGCCAAGGCCGCAAGCGGCGCGCTCGTGGCCGGCGGCTGGATCCCCAGAGGCGAGCACAGGAATTCCGCGGCCCTTTTCCGGCGGGTGGTGGAAGCGGCCACCGACTTCTCCTGGCTCTCGCCAGGAGACCGAGTGTTCATCAAGCTGTCGCTCAACTCGGGCAACCCCTACCCGGCCAGCACCGACCCGTGGGCGCTCAACGAGATGATCCGGATGTTGCAGGAGAAAGGGGCAGGCAGGATTATCGTGGGCGACAAGAGCGGGCCGGGGGTGAACTGGACGCCGCCGGAGCGCCGAGGCTCGTCCCGCCAGTTCGCCGACACGGCCGGCCTGCTGCCGATCATTTTGGAGAACGGCGCCGAGGCGACGTTTTTCGAGGAGCGCGGCTGGGATGCCTATGTGGAGACCTCTCCCAGCGGCGAGCATCACTGGCCGGTGCCTTTGCTGGTGACCGATGTGGTGGAAGAGGTGGATCACATCATCTATATGCCGCGTGTGGGCTCGCACGGGCTGGGCGAGGCGACGCTGGGCATCAAGCTTGCCGTGGGGTTCCTGCGGGATGACATTCGCCGCGTCTTCCACAGCGCCGGCGGCGAGAATTTCTACCGGATGTACGAAGAGATCAACCACGTGCCGGAGATCGAATCCCGCCGGCGCCTCATCGTCTCCACTGGCTGGCAGGTGCTGTCGATGGGCGGTCCGAACGCGGGCAGCATCACCGAGCCCGATTATGGTCTGCTCTTCGCCTCGGAGGATCTGCTGGCCCACGAGATGCTGTCCTACGCCTGGTTGCAGTGGAATCGGGAGGTCGCTACGCCTGCCGAGGCGCTTGCGGCCGCGAACAGAACCATGCGCAGCACCTATCGGGCCGGCGACATCTACCAGCATCCGGCCGTGTCCAACCTGATGGAGCGCCTGGGCCTCTCCGAGCCCAATTTCGGTTGGGAACAGGTGAACCAGGGGCCTTCCAGCGCGGTGCTCGATTACCTCCGGGGGCAGATGAAGATATAGCGGGTTTGCCGCGTCGACGGATATTGAACGGATAAGCGAATTAGGGCGACGGCGCACCAAAAGCAGATGTGGCCATCGACAACAGCGTGATAAACGCGACTCGGATCAGTGTGTCTCCAGATTTCACACCGAGCCCTCGTACAGTCGCATCCGTTTATCCGTTGTCCCATTCGCTGACGCCGTAGCCCCCTTGGGCATCTAGCATGGCGAAGCCGATTGTGCTAACCTTAGAGTAAGCGACAAGACGGACTTCTGAGGAGGTTGCTTACGGCGATGGCAGGCGAAGAGAACTGGCGGCACAGCGTGGCACGTTTGGTGACTCCCGTGCTTGTCCTTACGCTCTTGAGCGCGATCTTGGCTGGGTGCACGCCAGCGGGTTCGGCAGGCCTTGCGCAGGCCACGCCGGAAGCCGCTCCCACTAAGACGGCGGCGCCTGTCGACCAGCCCGAGGGGGTCGCGGCGACAGCCGAGACCGGGCCTCAGGGGCCGGAGCAAGCCCAAGCCGACGAAAACCCACGCCCCGCGCCGGCTGCGAGCGCGGCAGCGCCGCTAACCCCCGCGCCGACCCCGCCCGAGCCGGCGCGCCCGCGCACACGGGTCATCGCGCTGGACCCTGGCCACGGCGGCCCCGAGCCGGGGGCGAGCGCCCCGGGGCTGGCCGAGAAGGATATCAACCTCAAGATCGCGCTTAGGCTGACGGAGCTGCTGCGCGCCCAGGGCTACGAGGTTGTGCTCACGCGGGACACAGACCGCGCGACGACTACGGAGTACAAGGGCGGCGGATACCCCGGCGGAGTGGCCAGGGACCTGCAGGCCCGGGTCGACATCGCCAACGCCGCTTCAGCCGACCTTTTCATTTCGATCCACAACAACGGCAGCGGCGATCCCGGCCAGAGCGGCACAGAGGTATGGTACAACAACCAGCGTCCCTTTGCGGAGCGCAACCTGGCCCTGGCCAGGCTGGTACAAGAGAATTTGCTCGGAGAGCTCGTCGCCATCGGTTACCGGGCCGTGAACCGTGGCATCAAGAACGACTCCTCGTTCCGCATCTTTCAGGGGCGACCTTACAACATCTACGTACTTGGTCCCGGCACCGGCGGGCGGCCGCACGTCCCCACGCAAATGCCGGGTGTTCTGGGTGAATCGCTCTTCGTCAGCAACGCCGCTGACGCCGCCATGCTCCGCCAGGAACGCACTCTCGACGCCATCGCCGCCGGCTACCGCGATGCCATTATAGCCTACTTTGATCTGTACCCTGACTTTCTGGCGCCGGACGAGGGTGGGTCGCAATAATTATCAACGGTCCCGCCCCTACGCCGGCCGGCGGGGCGTGTCTTCGGACTCAATCGTGCGAACTGCGGATAGCAAACTGGGTGAGCCAGGTGGCTCACCCAGTCTAAGCGCACGGCGGCGCGAGCTTTCTACAAGTACGCCACTCTACGACCTACTGTCCTGGCGCCGGTTTGGGAGCAGGGCCGTTTGGACGGTGCCAGGGGCCTCTGGGGCCAGGGAAGCCAGGTCCAATTCCCTTTGGCGGGGCTTGCTTGAGATGCTCCAGTATCCGCTGCGCCTGCTCGGCGGTTAGCTTACCGTCCTTTACCGCCTGGTCCAGCTTCTGCTGCGCGATCTGGGCGATGGTGGCGCGAAGCTGGTCGTTGGTGATCTTGTTGTCCGCGAGGAACTTGGCGATCCTAGAGGATTTTAGCTCCGCCTTGACCTGGTCCGTCGTCTTGCCCGTGAGCTTGGCCAGCGCCTCGACGGTAACATTTCCCAGTACCCCGTTCATCTTGACCGCAGGGCCCATCGCTCCACGCTTGCCGGCGAACGGCTTGCCCATAAAGCCACCCCACGGCTGGCCGTCTTTGCTGCGAGCCTTGATCGCGTCTGCCTGCTCCTTGGTGAGCTTGCCGTTCTTGACGGCGTCGTCGAGCATCTGGTCTCGCGTCGCGTTGATCGCCTTGGTCAGATCGGTCACCTTTATCCCCAGCTTGCCAGCCAGGATGTTAAGAAAGTCCTGGTAGGCCGTGTTGGCCCCTGCCGCTCCGGGCGTGGGAGTCTGCGCGATCACGCTGCCCGCCGCGAGGGCCGAGACTAGGACGAGCGCAATGACGAATCCGATCAGCAGTTTCTTGTGCTTAAGCATCTTAGATGCCTCCTTTCTACATCGGAAGTTTAGCCGGCAGATGTTAAGCTGCAATTGCCAACCCGTTAAATGTTTGTAAAATGGGTCTTAGTCCGGTTTGGTCCGCAGGAAATGGAGAATGCCCCGTGCGATCCCCTTCGCGACTCTATCTGACGAATCGAGAAGCAGTCGTCGGTCCGGGTCACTGGTGAGAAAAGCCATCTCCAGGATAACCGCCGGCGTGGTTGGCGCGATGGCGTGCCGGTACCGGCCGTAGTTGAAGGCGTAATATTCGGTCATTTCTTCTGTCACGAATGGGTCAATGTCCAGGTCCGTCGCGTCCTGATATGCCTGTGCAATCGCGTCGAGCAGCGCTAGATCGGCTTCGGGAATGACGCTCCACCTGGCCCGTCCTAGCTTGAAACCCGAGCGCTGTTCACTGGGCTCTCCATCGCAGTGCAGCGCGACAAAGGCGTCGGCCTGGTAGCCAGGTGGCACTGTCGCAGGAAGTACGTCGACGTCGATGCCAGCAGCTTGAAGCAGCGAGGCCACTCGCCTGGCGATGGCCAGGTTCACTTCCCATTCCTCCAGCTCACCCACGGAGATACCCACATACGCGCGTAACGCGTCAAGCTCGTCGGGGACTTCGGGGGTTTGCCAGTGCCCAGCCTGGATACCCACCCGCTTCAATAGTGGCGCACCGTCGCGCGCTGCCGGCGATGTGGAATCCGCATCGCGCGGTTTTCCAGGCATGCCTGTCGCGCCCGTGCCTCCAGCCTGCGTCGCACTTGGCTCATCCATCGTCGTTCCCGCTGTGTCGAAGCCTCCGGCGGTCGCTTTGCTTGTCGTAGGGGTGGCCGGCAATGGTGCTTTGGATGCGCCTTGTTCTCTCATTGGCTGCGAATGCCACACTGCGGCGAGGACGACTAGCGCCGTAGCCACGAAAAGGAGCGCTAGCCACGTCCGCCTTGAGCCTGACATAGCCTTCCTGTGCCACACGGAATTTGTCCTTGCGTCCGACGCGCGCAATCAAGTGATGGGTCTCGATTAATCCCCGCAAAAAGCGTTCCAACCGCCGTGCGAATCTTTACAGCATCTTAACAAATGCGTAATACGACCTAAACATTGCGGCGATAGACTATAATAGTTGAAGCTCGTAAAGGTCGTTTGCGCCGAGACGAAAGGGAGACAACAAGCGAGCCATGGGCGCCAGAAGATTATTCCAAAGCCGCTTACCTCTGGCAGCGTCACTACTCGTAGGGCTTTTGGCGAGCCTCGCCGGTTGCGGCGGACAAACATCGGGGCAAGTGGTCCGCAGGGATTCGGGACCGTTTTATGATGATCGCGTCGCCACCGTGCGCATCGTGATGCCGGGGGAGGATTGGGATTGGCTCCGGAACAACGCGCGCGATGAGCAATACGTGAAAGCGGACATGTGGTTCGACGGGGAGCTGATACCGGACATTGCCATAAGGCCCAAAGGGAACTCCTCACTCTCTTCGACGATTCGCGGCGGATCCATTAGATTCGGCTTGAAGGCCGACCTGAATTTTTTCAACTCGGCTCGCCATCTGCGCGGGGTCAAGAAGCTGAATTTCAATAACGGCTTCAGCGACCCGACGCTCATGCGCGAGGTTCTGGCCTACGACCTGTTCGCGCAAATGGGCGTCCCCGCGCCGCGCGCCTCTTTCGTCGATCTCTGGTTGAATGACACCCACCTCGGTTTGTACACGACGGTGGAGCAAGTAGACAAGTCCTTTTTGAGTAGGCATTTTGTCGATAGCGCGGGCAACCTGTACAAGCCGGTGGCGCCGGCGGCTTATTTGAATTGGACCGAGGAAGATCTGGTAAGGCAGCAAGCCCAACAGGCCACGCCGAAGCCGGATGATAATGCCAAAAGCCCTGCCATCAATTTGGGCGGAGGCAAGCTGGGGGAAATCGAACGAGCCCTAGGCCTGCAAGAATCCCTTTCAGGCGCGCCGGCGGTAGCGGCCAAGCCACAACTCCCCAATTTCAGGCCACCTGGCGGCGTGGCAAAGCCGGAAGGCCAACGACCGCCCCCGGGTCTGCCAGGGGGGCAACCCCCCGGTATGGCGCCAGGTGCGAGACAGCCGTTCCCAGGTATGCAAGGCGGCCAACGCAACTACCTCGAGGGCATGGGACTGAGAACCAACGAGAACAGCCCGAACCACCAAGCGCTGCTGCACTTCCTTCAGGTGCTCAACAAAGAACCCGGTTCGACCTTCCAGGAGGAGATAGAGAGGGTACTGAATGTAGACCAGGTCCTGCGGTTCCTGGCGGTGTCCACAGCCCTGGTGCATCTGGATAACTATACGGGGCAGTTTGGCCATAACTACTATCTCTACGAAATCGATGGCAGGTTTACCGTCATTCCGTGGGATCTAAACATGTCTTTTGGCACGTTCAACTCGGGGCTGGATCGCCAGCGCATCGTCAATTTCTATGCCGACGAGCCAACCGCCGGGCCGGTCGCAGACCGTCCACTTGTCGCCCGGCTGCTGTCCGTGCCGTCCTATTTGGAGACCTACCACCAGTATCTCACGCAATTGATCACGGGGCCGATCTCGGTCAAAGTGATGGAGGCCAAGATCGACCGGCTCGCCAATATGATACGTCCCCACGTGCAAGCTGACACTCTCAAGTTCACATCCACCGACGAGTTTGAAAGGAGCCTGGGAGCCGGAGGCGAAAGTAGCGGCGGAGGCTTTGGAATGAGGCTGAATATCGGCTTGAAGTCCTTTGTTGCCGAAAGAGTGGAATCGATAGAGAAACAGCTCGACGGAACGTTGCCAAGCAAGTCCGGCGATGGAAGCGGCAACGGCGGGAGCTGGAGGTTCCGCGGGTTGCCGGGCATGTAAGGCGGCCAACCGGCTTGTCCGTTATCCGTGGGAGCGACGATGGCCGGCTTGGGAGTCCTTCGCGGCAGTAAAGTGCTCGCGTCAAGCCGCTATCTAGCATGCTCTTGCCAGGCGGGTTGACGGCGACCCCGATGTATCGGGGCGCCGAAGGACAACCCAAGCGGCCAAGCACAACACCCTTCCTCAAAAGGAGGACACCAATCGAGTAGATGCCCGTTCAGCTATACAATGCAAATGGTAGCGCCAACCACCAGCCGCAGAGAATCGAGCGCAAATTCTATCTGCTGCCCGAGAAGATCGGCCTGGCCTATGGGCTGTTACGGCACGTCTGCCGCCCGGACGGCAACTATCCATCGGAGCAGATCAACAGCCTCTACTTCGACACCGTCGACCTAGACCAGCACGAGAACTCACTTGCCGGCGACTTCCGCAAAGAGAAGGTGCGCATTCGTTGGTATGGCCAGGACCACGCTCGTCACGTTACGCAGACCGTGTACTTGGAGCTGAAATCGAGGCAGGGCTTTGCCAGTACCAAGCGGCGCCGCGAGCTGCAGGTGCCCCCGGAAAGCCTTGCCCTGGGTCGTCTTGGCAACGGTATTGTTTCGAGAACGCTTCTGCGTGACACCCTGGCTCAGTTTGGCTATTTCCCGCCTGAGCCGCTCCTCCCGATAATAAAGATTTCCTACTGGCGCTACCGCTTAGCTGAAATTCTGACCGGGCAACGGGTTGCTCTCGATTGCCACATACGTTCCACAGTGGTGGCGCGTGGGATTGGCTATGGGGAACGTGAATTGGAGCTTCTTGGCGGGGTTCTGGAGGTCAAGGGCACGGGTTTGCAGCTTCCGAAACCTCTCAGTCAAATAAGGATATTGGGGTTGGACTGGAGCAGATTCTCCAAGTACTCTTCTTGTGTCGATGCGCACAATCTGGAGCCCGGCAGCGTGGGGCGCCTGTCGCCCACGGGGAGGATTATTCACCTGTAGGTAAGGAGAATCGAGAATTTCTGTAGGGACGTTGCATGCAACGTCCCTACAGGAACAGGGTCATTCAAACGTAGGAAGGAGATACGAAATTGCCAGAAGAGGTTACAAGACTTTTCGCGTCTCGGTTGGGAATTTGGGAGACTGTCGTACCGATCGGATTCTCGCTGGTGGCTTCGATAGTCGCATACCTGATGTACCAGTTCTTTTACGGCTCCAGAGAGATCGGTGCCGGGGTGCATCGCACGTTTATCATCGGTGGACCCGCCATCACCGCGCTGTTCCTGGGTATCCAGACCTCGATCCCGCTCTCACTCGGTCTGCTCGGGGCGCTCTCGTTCGTTCGTTTTCGGACGCCGGTAAAAGACCCGGCTGAAATCGGGTTTCTCCTGCTGCTGATCGCGTCTTCAATTGGCGCTGCCACCGGCAATTACCTGACCACCGCTCTGCTTTTCATCACGGTTTTCACTGCGCTGGGAGTCCAATTGTTAGGACGTGGCCGCTTTACTTTGTTCGCAAGGGGACATCTGATGATTTCCGTCGACCGACCCTCTTTCCCTGCGCTGGAGAAGCCCCTCAGCGCATTCTTGACAGAACGCCTTCGTGGCCTGAGATTGGAGACCATGTCCTCAGTTGACGACCGGGTTGGCCTGAATTATCAATACCGGCGACAGTCGGGCTTCGACTGGGCAGGTTTCACCAATGAGCTTAGCCAATTGGCGGGAGATGCCAAAGTCGAGATATACGTCAGTTGAGGCAAATCCCCATTCCTAACAGAATCTTGCGTCTTTGTTAACAATGTCTTAACACGTCCCGGCTACAATGTCCCGGTGGACAGAATCCAAGGAGGTTGAAGTTCGCAATGGGAGCCAAGGCTGAGAGAATTGGGGCGGGGACCACACGTGTGCGAGGGAAGATCGGCCTGGGTCGTCTGGCGGTTTTGCTAGTTGCCTTCCTGGCGAGCGTGGGAGCGGGCTACGTGGGGTATCAACGTCTTGCTCCGTCCCCTGCGCCGGCAATACCAAATCAAACGACCACGGTGCGTCGTGGCACCATCGCCGCCACGGTCACGGCCACGGGAAGCGTCGTTCCCAGCAGGCGCGCCCAATTGACTTTTGGGACCTCTGGCGTGTTAACAGAGGTCGGCGTGGCCCTCGGCGACAGAGTTAAGGCGGGCCAGGTACTGGCGAAGCTGGACCCGGCAACTCTCGATATCAGGCTGGCCCAGACACAATCGTCGCTTCGCTCGGCACAGATCAATTTGGACAAACTAAAGCAGGGCGCCACTGCCGAAGAGATCGCCTCCGCTAGGGCGTCTCTGGTCAGTGCCCGGGCCAAGTACGACGACATCGCCCGGGGAGCGACGGAGGCCGACATCAAGGCCGCCGAGCAGTCTCTGGTCAGCGCTCAGTCCAACCTCACCAAGGCGCTCGCGGACCAGGCGAAGCTCAAGGCCGGCCCCACCGAGGACCAGATCACCGTGGGCAAGACAGATCTGGAAAAGAAAAGGATAGCGCTGCAAAAGGCGCAGGCCGACTACGATAGAGTTGGCTGGCGGAGCGACATCGGGGCTCGTCCAGAAGCCACGGCCCTGCAGCAGGCGACGATCGACTACCAGGCCTCTCTTGCAAACTACAACCTTGCGATGGCGCCACCCAAGCCGGAGGATGTGGCGACGGCCGACAAAAACGTGGAGAGCGCCCAGGCGGCTCTAGTCAGCGCGCAGGCGAGGCTGGATCAGCTCCGGGCCGGCCCAACAGATTCCGACCTGCAGTCTGCCCAGGCCGCCGTCGCCAGCGCCAATGCCCAGCTTGCGCTGAAGACCGCATCTGCTACCAACTTAGACTTGGCCGCCGCGCAGGAGCAGATAAACCAGGCCGAGCTGGCCGTCCGGCAAGCCGAGCTGGACCTGGCCAAGACCTCTCTGGTAGCTCCCTTTGATGGCGTGGTGGCCACGGTCAATCTGAATCTTGGCGAGCAAACCTCAGGCACCAGCGCCGTAACCCTGGTCGACCCAAATTCCGTCCGGGTCGACGTCACGGTCG
The DNA here is from genome assembly GCA_016210495.1 of Chloroflexota bacterium. The sequence goes on along the minus strand of JACQUC010000208.1, from coordinate 46,446 downwards.
ACGAAAGCGATCTCAGCAAGGTTGGCATCGGGAAGACCGCCCAGGTGGCTTTCGACGCGCTTCCCGATACTCGACTTCAGGCCAAAGTGATTGCCATTTCTCCCAACGCCACCGTTCAGCAGGGAGTGGTCACCTACCTGGTCTCCATCCAGCCCGACACGCAGGGTGCATACCTTCCGGCAGGTATGACGGCCAATGTGAATATCGTCGCCGACCAGAGGGACAACATTCTGCTCGTTCCGAACCGAGCGGTGCGAACACAGGGCAGGGGCCGTGTGGTCGAGGTGGTGGCGGACGGCAAGACCGAGATGCGGCAGGTCACAATTGGCCTGAGCAACGAGCAGATGACGGAGATAGCCCAGGGTTTGCAGGAGGGCGAACAGGTGGTTATCCCGACGACCACAACCGCCCCGGCGCGCGTGCCGGGGTTTGGTGGAGGAATCGGCACTGGTCCGATGATCATGACCAAATGATGGCAGTCTGCACGACGCCGCGAAGGTGAGGGGCACACGATGATTCGTATCCGTGCGCTGACAAAGATCTACACACTCGGCGAGTTCAAGGTCCACGCGCTCAGGGGCGTGTCACTCGACGTGCAGCGTGGCGAGCTGGTATCCATTATGGGGCCTTCCGGCTCCGGCAAGTCCACGCTCATGAACATCATCGGCTGCCTGGACCAGCCAACCTCCGGCAGCTATGAGCTGGATGGCATCGAGACCAGCCAGGTCTCGGACGACGAGCTGGCGGAGATCAGAAACAAGAAGATCGGCTTCGTGTTCCAGACGTTCAACCTGCTGGCGCGGACGCCGGCCATCGAGCAGGTCGAGCTGCCGCTAATCTACGCGGGGGAGAAGCGGGGCAGGAGACAGCGCGCGCTCGAGGCGCTCGAGGCGGTGGGGCTGGGCGACCGCATCCACCACAAGCCAACCGAGCTGTCAGGTGGCCAGCAACAGCGGGTGGCCATCGCCAGGGCGCTCGTCACCCAGCCCAGCATCATCCTGGCTGACGAGCCCACCGGCAATTTGGATACCCGGGCAAGCGAGGAGATTATGGGCATATTCCAGCGCCTAAACCGGGAGCAGGGCATCACCGTCGTATTCGTTACTCACGAGCCCGATATCGCTCAGCACACGCGGCGCATCATTCACATCCGTGACGGCCGCATTCACAGCGACGAAGTCGTTCGTGAGCCGCGGATAGCGGCGGCCGTGCTCGAACGCCTGCCCACCGAGAACGATTGGGGCAGAGTCGACGGCGGATTCGTGCCGCGTGCCTGAGGAGGCTGTGCAATGAACCTTGGAGAAAGCATACGGATTGCTCTGAGGGCGCTGGCGGCGAACAAGCTGCGCTCGGCGCTGACGATGCTCGGAATGATCATCGGGGTAGGGGCGGTAATAGCGCTCATGTCCGTGGGCAAGGGCGCGCAAGCCATGGTGACGTCTCAGATTCAAGGGATGGGCACCAACCTGCTATTCGTGAGCCCGGGGAATCAGCAACAGGGTGGTATACGCCAGGGCCAGGGTACAGCCCCGACCCTCACGCTCGAAGACGCCGAAGCGCTGGCCGATCCCGTGAACGTGCCCGCGATATCTGCGGTGGCCCCGGAGTCTATGATGGGTGCCCAGGTGGTGGCCGGGCCACAGAACACCCGCACGCGCGTGACCGGGACCACGCCGTCGTTCGAGGACGTGCGGAACTTTCACGTGGCCGAAGGCGAGTTTATCTCCAAGCAGCATCTCGACGCGAGATCGGCCGTGGCCGTGCTGGGCAGCAACGTGGCCGCCGATCTGTTCGGGGGAATGGACCCGATCGGCCAAACCGTCAGAATCAATCAGGTCAACTTCCGCGTGATCGGCGTGATGGAGAGCAAAGGATCCCAGTCCATGGGGAACCAGGACGACCAGATCATTGTGCCGTTGACGACGCTTCAGCAGAAGCTGAATCGCCAGCGTACCGCCAGAGGCGGGCAGAACGTCAACACGATTTACGTGCAGGTGGCCGACGAGGAGCTGATGGACGATGCCGTCGAGCAGATCGGGGAGCTCTTGCGCCAGCGCCACCGCGTCGCCCAGGACGACTTCACCATCCGCAGCCAGCAGGACCTGTTGGCCACCGCCACGCAGATTACCGGCATCATGACGATCTTGCTCGGCAGCATAGCCGGCATATCTCTGGTCGTCGGGGGAATCGGCATCATGAACATAATGCTGGTTTCGGTTACCGAGCGGACCCGCGAGATAGGAATCAGGAAGGCCGTGGGGGCTAAGAAGCGCGACATACTGATGCAGTTCTTGATCGAGGCAACGGTGGTGAGCCTCGTGGGAGGGGCCATCGGGCTTCTGTTGGGAGTCGGTCTATCTACACTGATCAGCCAGATCAATCTGGGGGGCCAGAGGATGAACACCATGATCTCGCCGGATGCGGTCGTGCTGGCGGTCGGAGTTTCGGCAGCCATCGGCATCTTCTTTGGCATCTATCCGGCCACGCGGGCGGCACGGCTGCACCCGATCGAGGCCTTGCGGTACGAATAGATGTGCGACGGGATAGGACATCATAGGGTATGCGATTTCTAGGATCCTTGGGCAGGCTGATCAAGGGATCGGCCGCTGGCGTTGTGGCCGGTCTGATCGTGATGGCGCTGCCCATGCCCGAGGATATCGACCCGCTTTGGCAGATGCTTCAGGCGCCCATCGGAGCACTGCTCGTCGTATGCTCCATTGGTAAGGCGCTTTACGACACGTTGTTTTACGATCGCTACAGGCACTGACGGGATGGCCGCGTGCGCTACAGACGGGATCGTCGGGAATGGCGTTGGCGGCCTGGGAGCGACAGGGCAACCACGTCCGCCATAGGCGGACCCCTACGACACGTCGCCGCAGGCGCCGCCTGACTTTGCGGTGGAATTAGACGGAGAGGATTTGGACGCCGTCGATGTTGAGACTGGTTGCTGGGAAACAGAAATGGTTGTTCGCGGCCGTCGCGATAACAGCGCTGCTGGTGCCGGCATCACCCCTGGATGCCGCCACGCCTTCCCGATTTTTTGACGAGACCGCACACGATGTAAGCGGCGATTTCCTGATGTTCTTCGAAAGCTTCGGGGGATTGGACATCTTCGGTTACCCGCTGACGGATGAGACCGTCGAGGGTGGACGGACGGTCCAATACTTTCAACGTGCCAGGATGGAGCTTTGGCCCGAGAACCCCTGGCCGTATCGAGTGCAGCTTGGCCTGCTCGCCGTCGAGCTGGGACGAGGCCAGCCCGGCCTAGGCTACCAACCGGTTGCTACCGCAAACGTGCGGTATTTCTCCGAGACAGGGCACACCGTGGCCTTCGACTTCAAGGGCTTCTGGGAGGGGAACGGAGGCGTGGGGATCTTCGGTTACCCCATCACAGAGCAACTGGTGGAAAACGGGCTCCTCGTGCAATATTTCCAGCGCGCCCGCTTCGAGCGGCACCCGGACAAGGCGGGGGGCTACCGGGTGCAGCTCGGGCTCCTCGGCGAGGAGTATCTTCAGGCGAAGGGCAAGCAGCGCCAGAACGAAAGTCGCGAGAACTCCTCTGTCTCGTCTTCGATGGACGGGCCGACCGGGCTGATAGGGAGGATCGTCTTTCAATCGGCCACGGGCGGCATGGTTTTCGTGATGAACGCCGGCGAGGATGCGCCAGTGCCAATTGGCACAGGCATCGATCCCTCGTGGTCGCCCGACGGCACCCACATCGCCTTCGCCCAGTGGGGCTATCCCTCTGGAATATACTTCGTGAGCGCGGATGGCGGGGAGAAAAGACGCCTTTTCGACGTGGAAGAGGCACAATCTCCAGTCTGGGCGCCCGATGGCAGCCGTATAGCCTTCGTCAAGCACTATCAAGACTGGATCTTCAGGACGGTGCGGGGACAAACCGAGCGCATCCTTCAGGACTACTGGGCGATCAAGGTACTGAGGCTCGGGGACGGGAAGATCAGCGACCTTCCGTTCAATGATCCGGGCGAGAGATCGCCCCAGCCGCAGAGCTTCTCGCCCTCGTGGTCGCCGGACAGCAAGCGCATCGTGTTCGATGGTATCCGAGGTTTGTACATAAGTTCCGAGGATGGAGCGGTGACGCACATCCCAAATACGGACACCCGGTTTGCCTCCCCGGCCTGGTCCCCCGACGGCCAGCGCATCACTTTTATGTACAGACAGCACGATCACTGGGAGATAGGGACGATAGGCCCTGACGGAAACGGCTTCAGGCTGCTTACCAGTAGCCCGCCGTTTGTCCAGCCGGCTGAAAACGTTTCGCCCGCGTGGTCTCCCGACAGCGGCAAAATAGCCTTTGTGTCGAACCGCGAAGGCGCGTGGAAGATCCATGTTATGGACGCCGACGGCAGCCGCCAGCAGAAACTCAGCGATGCGCCGGTTTCATATAACTATGCCAATGAAAGAATGATTTCGTGGGTGAAGTGATCGGCGCGAGCGAGTAGGGGTGGTTCACGAGCCGCCACATGCGCATCAACTTCCCACATCTGCGTACTCACGATGCGGGCGGACGCCGTTCGCCCCTACATTAACTGCGTCCCCAGCCGATGTCCCTCAAATCGGAATTGGCCTTAGGTTGTTGCGCAAGGGGGGCGGTTCGCGAACCGCCCCCCAACAGGCCTACGTCTCCTGAAGGGCCCTATGAAAGTACACAAGCACGCCATATAGCTATGGGATCGAAAGGCCTCCTGGCGGGAAAACGTTGCCGGCGTTGGCTAGACCAAAACGAACCTCCTGGCCGGAGTCGTTGATCACCTCGATGAAGTAGAGGCGGCCTGGGCCGCCGGTCCTCCAGTATTTGGCGCCTATTTGCAGTCCCGAGCGGGTGCCGCCGCCGACGTCGGTCAGCGGGCAGTTGTTGGGATCGTCTAGCGCGCAGACGTTCGTCCACACCCTGAAGCGTACAACGTTGTCGTTATTAAGGTCCTCTACCTCGGGTGGTACGAAGAACATCACGATGCCCTGGTCCTGGCTGCCGTCAAAGGGGAATCTGAACCACGCGTGCTGCCCGGGGCTCAGTGGACCGCCCATAGTTCCGCGGATGTCAGGGGCATCTCCGGGGCCGGTGCCGCCCGTGCGCGGGCTAGGGGCGGGTGGCTCTGCAGGCGCAGGTGGCGCCGGAGGCGCAGGTGGGGCGGGCTCGCTAGGTAGCGTGATCGTTAGGCGCGCAGGCGGAAAGTCGGCGGCCGTAAAGGCGATACCGTAGGCGATCATTGCAGGGGCGTTGTTGAACACCCTGACGAGGTACGCATGGGACTCATTCGACCCGCCCCGCCAGTACCTGGTGTCCACAGGCAGCCCGCTGACCGTAGACATGCCAATCTTGACTAGTTCATTCGTGCCAGACATGAGCCAGACATCAAAGCCCACCAGCGGGTTGTTAACCGGATCGGGGTCGAGCTCAGCCGGCGAAACCTGAAGCGTCACGCCCAGCGGCGAGTTTGTACCGCTGTCCCCGAACACATACCAGAAGTCCCTGCCAGGATCCAGTGTGCGCGATTGGGTGCCTGTCAGTGGAACGGCGTCACCCGGGCTGGTTCCGCCAGGCGTTTGTGCAAAGGCCGGTACCATACCGGCGATCATCGTCGTAATGACGACAAGCGCAACTACGACATTTCGAGACATAACGTGATCCTCCTCGCGATTGAGATTGCACTTGCGAGTACGAATATCAAATCACCGCTAATTGTTCGGTGGCACTTATTCTGCAAGACACCTCCTTCCTCGTTCGGCAGGCTTTGGCGAGGTCAACATCGCAGGGGGGGTGTTCTGTGCTGAGCAGACAAAGGCCGCTCGGAAAGTCCATTCCGGCGGCCTTCATCAAGGAAGGAGAACTGAATGCTTGCCAATGGCCCTCGCGTCCGCCGTAGCCACTGTCCTTCCTTGCGAATAACGTACCCTTCCTCTTTGAGACATTCTGGCGTAAGGATATTAACTTGCTGTTGCGCAAATGTTAAGAAAGTGTTAAAGAATCACGCTGTGTGGAGGCACGATTGATCGCGCCCCCGGCTGGCAGAACTCATTTGGGCTTCGGGCTGAGCAGGCCGATCAACGCTATGCCGTTCAGGTAGGTCAGGCCGACGACGACGAACGCCCAGGCGAATCCGGCCGTGTACACGAGATAGCCCGTCAGAGCCGTCCAGATCGGCCCCGAGATGAAGCCGATGAAGTAGTAGAGGCTGAAGGCGGCATCGGCGTGCACCGCGGAAACCGCATCCGATATCATCGACTGGGTCAAGGACTCGCGCGAGTTGACCACGGCGCCATAGACGAGCAGGTTAAGCACCAAGACGGCGGAGACCTGCGAATGAAGCAGCAAGGCGATGGTCGACACGGTCGACAAAAGCAGCACCGCGAAAATCGCCAGCCTGCGGCTGGTGCGGTCCGATAGCCACCCGATGGCGACGGGCCCTCCCACGCTGCCGAGTTGGAGGATCGCCAGCAGGATTCCCGCCACGGTGATGTCGACGCCCAGCCACTCCCCAAAGAAGAGCACGAGAAAGGCGGTGTTGATATCGGAGCCTCGTCCGGCGGCTCCGACCATCTGGATGGCCGATACTACCATGACATCGCGGTTTCTGAGGCACGCCAGGTAATTGCCGAAGGCGACCTTGGTGCGCGCCTTGGTCGAGCCACCAGGGCCGCTGGTCGCATCGCCAAAGAAGAAGTAGGCGAAGCCGATCAGCACCATTGGGACGCCGACGACGACCCAGATGGGCCGCCAGTCGAGAAAGCCAAGCAAGGCCACGACGAGCAGAGGCGCGACCAGCGAGCCGACGTTGGCCACGGCGTGGTGTATGGCCAGCATCTGGCCTTTGGATCTGGGGAAGTTGATGGCGAGAATAGCCGCACCGAGGGGATGTTGAGCGCTCGATCCCAAGCTGGCCGCAGCGCGAAGGGCGAGCACGTGCAGGAACGATTGGGAGAGCGCCACGGCAGAAAGGCAAACGCCCAGAACGATGTTGCCGACGCCCAACAGTACCGAGCGGCGATAGTACTGGGCGATCAGGCCGTAAATGACCTGCATCGCGCTGCCCGCCAACTGGCTGAAGCTCGACAACAGGCCCAACTGGAAAACGTCGAAGCCAAGCTCCCGCATCATCAGTGGGAGCAGAATGCCGCTGGCACCTAGCTGGATGTGGGTCAGGACGTGTGACGCGCTGACGACGCTCACAATGTAAGCCCGCTTGCGCCCCTCGGTGGTCACGCTGGGCGGCTGCGCCGCTACGGGCAGCGGCGCGGGCGAAGGATCAGATGCGGTCTGCACGATTTCCTCCTGTGGTTTGTCCATTTTCGGAGCCAGCGGCCACGCGGTCCCCTGGTAGGGACGTTGCGTGCAACGTCCCTACCAGGGGCGCACTGCCGGACGGGCCTGTGCCGTTTGCTGTGCCGTTCTGTTTATGTGCGGGCCGGCCTCGATACCGACTTCTTCTTCGGCCCCACTAATGCCAGCAGCGCTATGCCGTTCAGATACGTCAAGCCTACGACGACAAACGCCCAAGCAAAGCCCGCCGTGTGCACGAGGTAGCCCATCAGTGCCGTCCACATCGGTCCCGAGATGAAGCCGATGAAGTAATACAGACTGAAGGCGGCGTCGGCGTGCGCCTCAGGAACGGCGTCGGATATCATCGACTGAGTCAAGGCATCACGCGAGTTAACCACGGCGCCATAGGCCACCAGGTTCAGCACCAGCACAGCGGAGATCTGAGAATGCAAGAGCAACGTGATGGTCGACACGGTCGAAAGAAACAGCACCGTGAAGATCGCCCATTTCTGGCCGATCCTGTCCGCCAGCCAGCCGAAGCCGATGGGCCCCAGGACGCCGCCGCATTGAAGGACCACTATCAGCAATCCCGCCGCCACGATGTCGACACCCAGCCAGGCCATAAAGAAGGGCACGAAGAAGGTCTGGTTGATGCCGGTGCCACGGCCGGCGGCTCCCACCATCTGGATGGCAGAAACGGCCATAACCTGCCGGTTCCGGAGACAGGCAAGATAGCTGCCGAGGGCAGTCCTGGTGCGACCCGACCGTGAGCCGGCGGCTTTGCCGGAAATGTCGGCAAAGAAGAAGTAGGCGCAGCCCATTAGCAAGCCCGGTACGGCGAGGATGATCCAGATGGCGCGCCAGTCGAGGAAGCTCAGCAGGGCCACGACGAGCAAAGGCGCGACCAGCGATCCCGTATTGGCGATGGCGTGGTTGATACCTACCGCTTTCCCGATCGAGTGGCGGAAATGGCTGGCCAGAATAGCCGCGCCGAGGGGATGCTGGGCGCTCGATCCGATGCCGGCCATGAAACGCACGGCGAGCAGATGCGCGTACGTTTGGGCCAATCCCGCCGCGCCGTAGAAAACGCTCATAGTTATCGTGGCAAGCCCCAGCAATATGGGGCGGCGGTAGTACTGGGACAGCACGCCGTAGACGACCTGCATACCGCTGCCCGCCAGTTGGTTGAAGCTGGAGAGCAGCCCCAACTGAAAGAGATCGAAGCCCATGGCGGTCATCACGACGGGGAGCAGGATGGAACTGGTGCCACCGTAGAAATGGACCAAGAAGTGCGATGCCCCCACCACGCCCCCCACGTAGTGCTGCCTGCCCGCATCCGCAGCCGGACCTGGCGGCTGTGCCGATGCGGGAAGAGCGGCGGTCGGCGCGTCGGGTTTTGTCTGCAAAGAATCCTCCTGGTGCAGGTGCCTGCCCGTTGCGGAATTCGGCTGCTATTATACCTGCTTCTTCGGGTCTTGCCTACATCTCATCGCTGGCACGGACCGTATTGACCGCTCAAACCGGCCACTGTACAATAACCGCTTGACGATGGCGACGCTTCACACGGTGTTATCTACAAAGGACGTATCTCCTAGCGTGATGCTGTTTGCCGATGCGTGGGTCGAATCACGGAAGCGAGGAGGGCCAAGCCAATTGACGACAGAACAGCAGGCCGAAATCACCGCCAGCAACTCACCTGGCTCAGTACTGGAGGTGCTAGTAGCTTCCACGATGCTGGGACTGACCTCGTTCGGAGGTCCGACGGCACACATTGGCTACTTTCGCGAGGAATACGTCGTCCGACGGAAGTGGTTGGACGACCGCAGCTTCGCCGATCTGGTGGCGCTCTGTCAGTTTCTGCCCGGCCCGGCCAGTAGCCAGGTGGGTATCGCGATCGGCATCCTCCGTGCCGGTCTGCTCGGCGGAGTGGTAGCCTGGCTTGGGTTCACCCTCCCCTCGGCCATCGCCTTGGTCGTGTTTGCCTACGGCCTCCAGTTGGTCGGCGTCGCGGACGCGGGCTGGTTGCACGGGCTCAAGGTCGCGGCCGTGGCGGTGGTGGCTCAGGCGGTGTGGGCCATGGCCCGAACGCTTGCGCCCGACCGCCAGCGTGTGACGATTGCCATTCTGGCTGCCATAGCCGCTCTGGCGTTACCCACCGCAGGAGTCCAGGTATTGATCATCGTTCTGGCGGGCATAGTCGGCTGGCGGCTGCTGGGGGCCACGGAAGCACCCTCCGCGACGAATACGCGCATCGCCCTCGGCCGCTGGCTGGCGATGGGCGCGTGGGCCGTCTTCCTGGTGCTACTCCTCGGGCTGCCGCTCGTGCGACAGATAGCGCCAAGCCAGCCCCTGGCCGTCTTCGACAGCTTCTTCCGCGTGGGTTCGCTGGTGTTCGGCGGCGGGCACGTCGTGTTGCCACTGCTGCACGCAGAAGTGGTCCCGGTAGGCTGGGTAACCAACGAGAAGTTTGTGGCCGGCTACGGTGCGGCGCAGGCCGTACCCGGTCCGCTCTTCACCTTCGCCGCCTACCTTGGCGCCGTAATGGGGCCGTACCCTAACGGAGTACTGGGGGCGGCGCTGGCGTTGGTGGCGATCTTTCTACCGTCGTTCTTTCTGATAGTCGGCGCACTCCCCTTCTGGGGCGCGCTCCGGGCTCGTGCCGGCTTTCAGGCCGGCCTACGCGGCATCAACGCGGCGGTAGTGGGATTGCTGCTCGCCGCACTCTACCACCCGGTCTGGACCAGCGCCATCGGCAAGCCGGCAGACTTTGGCCTGGCGCTAGCCGCCTTTGGTCTGCTGGCATTCTGGAAGTTGCCACCGTGGCTAGTAGTGGTCTTCGCCGCGGCTGGGGGCTCATTGGTGGCGGCGCTATGACGAGAGCGCGACTTTCAGCCCGTTGCGCGCCGTATGGGCGACGGCGAGGTGGCGTCGATGAGTAGTTTCAGATCAGGCGGGGCCAGACTCTTCGAATGGGTTAAACGAGCGCACGCCGGCCTGTACGAAATGTGCCGTGTTGCGGGTGACGAGTGTCAGCCCGTGTACCTTCGCCGTAGCAGCCACCAAGCCGTCGATCACGGGCAGTGCATTCGGGACTTGCATACGGGCCCACTCCTCCGCGATGTCGATAGTGACCGGCAGAATCCGGTCGGCGTAGTCTCGATGAACTGTCGCCAGCCAGGTCTCATACACGCCGGCCTGCGATGGGTCGCGCCGGCGCAATCGCTCGATCCCCAGACGAATCTCGCCGACGACGAGAACGCTGAGGTACAGATCAATCCCCTTGACTGATGCCAGCCACGCACGAACGTTCGAGTTCGCGTTGGGCTTGCGCACCTCAGACAAGACGTTGGTGTCCAGCAGATAGCTCACAGGTCGACTTCTCTGGGTAGATCGGCCGCTCGGTCCAGGTCAAGAAGACTCAGGTCAGGGCTCGCCAACAGGAACTCGGCGAAATCTGGCTTGGCGCCGGTCAAGCGACGGAACTCCTCGGCGGAAACGACGACGACGACCGTCTCCCCGTGGCGCGTCACGGCTTGCGGCCCCTCGTGTACGGCCCTGCGGACAAGCTCGCTGAACCTTTGTTTGGCTTCCTGCAACTGCCAGGGCATCGGCATTCTCCATCTAGTCTATCTAGATAATAAGCTATTTGCTCAGCGCTGTCAACCGGCTTGTCAGGGAGGACTGTTGATTTTTCCCTTGGCAGGCTGCATAATACGAGCATGATTCTTCGAAAATGGACCGGTCAGTACACAATCGACCTGAGCCAACTGCTCGCAAAACTGCGCAAGGCGGGCCAGAAGCCCAATCGGGCTCTTCTGGATCAGGTAAAGGCCCATGGGCAGGAGGCGGTGCAACCGCTGATCGAGATGGCGCTCGACGAGAACCTCCTCGAAGCGGACTCCAAGAGCCCGGAGGTGTGGGCGCCGCTGCACGCCATCAATATCCTCGGCGAACTGGGGGCACCCAAGGCGGTCGAGCCGTTACTCCCACTGTTGGGCAGGGACGACGATTGGCTACTCCGTACGCTGACAGAGGCTTTTGGCGGCATCGGCGAGCCGGCACTCGCACCGGTGTGCGCTCTCCTTTTGGACCGCACTAGCGACAGGTGGGCACGTATTCACGCCACGGAAGCGCTGAGCGAGATCGGCAAGCGCCATCCCGAGCTCCGGGCGAAAGCGGTGAGCGCCCTGGTGGCCCGCCTCGACCCGGCCGAGTCGCAAACGCCCGACGACGAAACGATCGTCGCCTTTGCTATCTCCGCGCTTCTCGACCTCGGCGCGGTGGAGGCCCTGGATGAGATCCGCCGCGCATTCGATGAGGATCGGGTCGACACAAGCGTGCTTGACCTTGACCACGCCCTCGAGAAACTGGGGCTGCCGGTCGAGCGTCGGCCCGAAGATACGGACGACGCGAGGCGACGCAGACTCAGGCTGCGCTGCAAGGCGTGCGGCTACGAGCGCGAGCACCACGTTAGAAAGGTGTACTTCGACCTTGGCACCTGGGAGCGCCGCCAGAAGGGTGAGGAGACGACCTACAGCGAGATCGTCATCGCGCAGCGGATAACATGTCCCAAGTGCGGCGCCGTCGACCAGTACGAGCTGGCAGGAATGGCCTATGTCGCCCTGATGGCCGAAATGCTGAAAAGGGTGGCTGCATCCAAACGCGGCGGACGGGATGCTGAGGCCGAGGAAGACGAATGGCTGACTGTGCAGAAGACGGGCTTGGTCGACGGGCGTCAGATGCACCCGCTGGACGCGCGGGACATGTATCGGCAGCAGGTGGCCGAGGAGCCCAACCGCGCCGACCTGCGCGCCGGCCAAGGTGGCCGCCGACAAGGCCTACCAGAACGCGATGAAGAACTCGGACGAGCAGAACGCCCGTATCGAGCACGACAAGGCGCTGCAGCGGGTAGTGATCGATCTGCTGGCCGATCACACGGAACTGTTCAAGCAGTTCAGCGACAACCCCGCGTTCCGCAAGTGGCTGGCGGACACGATCTTCTCGGCAACGTACAATCCCCCTGCGGCATAGCTGTCAAGCGGGTCTAAACTTCGCCAAGCTGATCTCGTCCGACACATCCTCGAACACGACCTCGACCGGCATGTCAGCACGTATCTCACCGGGATCGCAGCCCACGATGTTGGTCGGCATTCTGACTCCCTCCTCCATCTCGACCAGCGCGACGACGTAGGGAACGTCGGCGGCGTAGACGTCTTTCGGAACGGGATGGACGACGACGATCCAACTGTAGACTTTGCCCCGGCCGGAGGCGCGCACCCATTCGGAGAGGGGTGACCGGCAGCGTGCACAGATGGAAGCCGGCGGAAAGCGGAAGGCGCCGCATTCGGCGCACCGCTGCAAGACAAGCTCGTGGCGCAGGCACGCCTCCCAGTAGGGGGCGCTGATGGCATCGGGGGCGGGCAGGGGCTTCCGATAGTCGATCACTGTTCGCTACCTCCTCAACACCAGCGCGCTGCCGACGGTCATGGCACCGGCCGTGGTCAGGGCGATCTCGGCATCCTTCACCTGCCGCTCGCCCGCATTCCCCCTCAGTTGCTCGACGGCCTCGACGACGTGGTTCAAGCCGTGGATGTAGGCCTCGGATAGCAGCCCGCCGTGGGTGTTGATGGGCAGCTCGCCGTCGAGGCCGATGCGGCCATTCTGGACGAAGGCGCCACCCTCCCCCTCGGCGCAGAAGCCGAACCCTTCCAGTTGCATGATCACGCTGTAGGTGAAGCAATCGTAGATCTCGGCCACGTCGACGTCGCGCGGCGTAACACCCGCGCTCTCCCACAGGTCGCCAGCGATGTACTTCGCGTAGTTGTGGGCGTGCTCCGGCCAGCGGATGGCATCGAAAAGATCGTCGCCCTGATTCGGCCCGCCACCGTAGGCCGCGCCCATAATGTACACGGGGCGATGCCTCAGGTCGCGGGCGCGCTCGGACGGGGTCACGAGTATGGCGCAGGCGCCGTCGGACTCCAGGCAGATGTCCAGCAAGCGGAACGGCTCGACGATCATGCGCGACCTCTGGTGGTCATCGATGGTGATTGGCTGGCGCATCATCGCGCGCTCGTTGAGGCTCGCGTTGGTACGGCAGGTCACGGCGACGGCGCCCAGTTGCTCGCTGGTGGTACCGTACTTGATCATGTGGCGACGGCACCACATGGCCATCGCCTGGGGATAGGTGATCCAGCCGTAGGGCGCGGAGTACTGGGTGATGCCCCGCGCGCTCACGTCGCGGCTGCCCCCCAGGCGATAGCCGGAGCGGCCGTTCATAGCGCGGTAACAGAGCACGTTCCTGGCCATCCCCGCCTCGATGGCCATGGCGGCGGTCTGGACGACCAGGTTGGCGGCGTTGCCGCCCGACGAGAACTCCACGGCGTAGCGGGCGGCGGGCAGGCCGAGACCGGTGGCGACCGCGATGCCCGGCACCGAGTCGCCGAAGTGGTAGCTGACGATGCCGTCGACCTCGCCAGGGTCGATGCACGCGTCGTCGATGGCGTTCCGACACGCCTCCAGGGCCAGCGCCAGAACAGTCGTCCCGGAGTTACTGGAATAGCGGGTGTAGCCGATGCCGGCGATGGCATACTTATCTCTTAAGGTCCACATTGAGGTTTACCTCCTCGGTCTCTCACCCTGGCTTAGCAATCTTCTCACCCTTGGACGTACGGCCTTATTGTAGGGGCGAACGGCGTTCGCCCGAACGATCTCCAGAGCCGGTGAAGTGCCTATCTAGCGCGCAAAACGTCGGCCCGACGCCATCTCGTCAGGGTTCGCGGCGATCTCTGATTTGATCTGCGTAGCGACGATGCGGGCGAACGCCGTTCGCCCCTACGTTAACCATGTAACCGGCAGGTGTCACCCGAATCTGCGTTCGCCCTGGGCTGATGCGCACGAGGGCGCGGAGACCGCGCCCCTACGCCGGCTAGTCAGATCGGTGCATGCCGAAATCGCACATCAGCATAGCGCAAGTCCCCCTCTCCCTTTGGGAGAGGGTTAGGGTGAGGGTCGCACCATAGCCTGCATATGTCTCCCCTCGCAGAATTGCCGCTACGTTCCCTTGAACTGCGGCCTGCGTTTCTCCGCAAAGGCCATCAGCCCCTCAATGGCGTCGTGGGACGTCGTGGCGTAGTTGTAGACGTAGCCTACCTCCAACTCGATGCCGGCATGAAGATCGGTTTGCAGCCCCTGGTTGACAAGGTATTTCGCGCCCTTGAGGGCCAGCGGGCTCCTGGTCAGCATCATCGCGCAGTACTCGCGGGTGCTAGCCATCAGTTGATCGACGGGAAAGACCTTGTTGACCAGACCGATGCGCTCGGCTTCCCCGGCGGGCAGCAGCTCGCCCGAAAACAGGAGCTGCTTGGCGCGGAGGGCGCCGATCGCCCTGGGCAGACGCTGCGAGCCGCCGCCGCCGGGCAACTGCCCGAAGTTCAGGTGGCCGTCGCCGATCCTGGCGCTATCGGCCGCGAACACGAGGTCGCAGGACAGCATCAGCTCCAGGCCCCCGGCCACGCAGTAGCCGTTTACAGCCGCGATGAAGGGCTTGGCCGATCTCTCGATGGACGTACACATGGCCTGGAAATCGCGCACGAAACGCTCGAAAGCGGGCCCGTCGCGGTATAGCTTGACGTAGCTTTTGAGGTCGCCGCCCGCCGAGAAGCCGCGGCCCCGGCCGGTGATGACGACGATGCGGACCTGGTCGTCGGCATCGCACTCGCGGATCGCCGCCAGCATTTCCTTCACGGTGGCGCGGTCCAGGGGGTTCATCTGATCCGGACGATTGAGCGTGAGCGTGGCGACCTGGTCGCCGCGCTCGAGGAGGATATTCTGGAAATCCATAAGAGTGTCACTTCCTCCGTGGTTGCGAATTGATGGGAGTAGTATACACCAGGCCAAGGGGGACAGTACATACGCATCCCCCTTCCGCTAAGCTCTGTCCTTGGGCGGCTCGTCGTTCGCGAGCTGAGGGCCTCTCAAAAGGGAGACCGCCGTCCCCACTGCGGCGATGCCGGCAAGTGCCAGGAATGCCTCACGCGTGGCGTTGAATAGGGCCAACTCCGGTGTCAGCGGCGTCCAGCGGGCAATGCCGGCGCTGAACACCGCCCCCGCCACAGCAACGCCCATCACCATGCCCGAGTTCCGCGCCATGGCCACGATTCCGGAGGCAACGCCTCTTCGCTGAGGGGGCGCGGCGCCAAGAAGAGCGCTGCTGTTGGGAGGCACGAACAGCCCGACGCCCAGACCCACCAGCACCAGGCCCAGCACGATGGCCTCGTAGGTCGAGTCGGGCCCCAGGAAGGCCAGGTCGACCAGGCTGATGGCGGTTATGGCCATTCCCAGCGAAGACGGCAATCGGGAGCCGATCCTGTCGGACAGAGCGCCACTCAGCGGCGCCACCACAGCCATAGTCAAAGACATGCCGGTTAGCAGCAGGCCCGCCGTCGTCGCGGAGTACCCGCGCCCTTGCAACATGTAGAACGGCATCAAGAAAGTGACGGCATAGGTACACATGTAGTTCACCAGCGCGGCAGTAGTTCCCGCGCTGAACAGCCGATTGCCAAACAGCGTCAGGTCCACCATAGGGAACTGCACCAGACGCTCTATGCGTACGAACGAGACGAGCAAGGCTATAGATACGAACAGAGTGGCGAATGTCGTCGGCGAGGTCCAGCCCCACTCCTGCCCATGCGAGAGCGCCAGCAGCAGCAGCGCGAGCCCCACGGTCACCGTCGCCGCGCCAAACGGATCGAAGCCCTCACGTTTCTTAGTCGATTCGACAATCGGAACCACGGCCACCGCGAGCAGTGTCGCGACGACGCCGACCGGCACGTTGATGTAGAAGATCCATTGCCAACCGAAACTATCGGCGATGTAGCCTCCCAAAGATGGCCCCACCATGAGCCCGAGATAGGTGATCGTCCCCTGCAAGCCGAGCGCCTGGCCGCGCTGGCTGGGCGGGAAGACGTTCGTTAGGATCGCCGGGGAGTTCGCCGCCAGCATAGCCGCTCCAAGCCCTTGAAACGCCCGAAAGGCCACCAGCCACCACTCGCTCGGCGCCAGGCCGCACAACACCGCTCCAAGGATAAACACGGCGAACCCGCCAACGTAGACCGGCTTGTGCCCGACGATATCCCCCACGCGACCGAAGGTAAGAAGGAGCGAGGCCAACGTGAGAAGATAGGCCAGAACAACCCATTCAATAGAGGAGAACGTGCCGCCAAAGGACTTGAGGATCAGCGGCAGAGACGTGTTCACGACTCCCGAGTTGATAGTGGTCATGAAGTTGCCGAGGCCGATGGCCAGCAGGACCCACCATTTGCGCTCGAGTCCGAGCCACAGCTTTGCCGAGCTCAGCGATGCCACAGCTCGCTCGCCATAGCTCATATCAACTCACCAGAAAATCCTGGACGAACTCGTCCGCCGGGTGCTGCCGCAGGTGCTGCTCGGTGCCGACCTGCACCAGTCGACCGTCGCGCATTATGGCGATGCGGTCGGCCATGGCGAAGGCGTCGGCCATGTTGTGAGTGACGTACACGGTTGTGGCGCCAAGCTGGAGGTGTAACTGCTTGATCTCGCGTCTCACCTTCACCCGAGCAGGAGGATCGAGGTTGGTGATGGGCTCGTCCATAAGGAACAGTTTCGGCGACGTGGCCATGGCCCGCGCGAGGGCGACCCGCTGCTTCTGGCCCGCCGACAAGGTATCCGGCTTGCGCGAAAACAGGGTGCTTTCCAGACCGGCCCGTCTGGTGACCTCGCCGATCCAGGTGGCGATGCTCTCGGCCGTCCAATTGCGCACCTTGAGCGGGAAGCTCAGGTTGGTGTAACCCCGCTCGTCGAAGACCTTCATGTGCGGCCAGAGGGCATAGCTCTGAAAGATCATCTGCACGTTCCGCTTGCCGACGGGGGTCTCGTTGGCCCAAACACCGCCGAGATAGATGTCGCCCGCGTCAGGCTTCTCCAGTCCGGCGATGACCCTCAGGAGGGTCGTCTTGCCGCAGCCCGATGGCCCCACGAGCACGAGAAACTCCCCAGATCCAACGTCGAGCGAGAAGTTGTTGACGGCGGTGACTTCCGGAAAGCGCTTGGTGATGCCGACGAGCCGCAGACCGGGCATGGAGTTGCCTGCCTTTTTTGCCTTGTCGACGGCACGATAGCAGAATGCTCTAACGCCGTCAAGCGGTGCGAGCAAATGTCAGGACCCCAACTGCACAAGGACGATGCGCCACATCAAGAGCCTCGTGGATATGATGCGCAGCCAACTGTTCCGCGAAGACCTTCGGGTGTTTACTTACCCCCGCGGACGGCGACGGGTACCGTTCTGGGAGTTGATCGATCTTGAGAGCGGGACGACGGTGCTGTATAATGAATCTCGGCAGCGTGTCTGGTCCTTTTTCCGGATGGCACTGCCCGAGTTTAGGCTAAGACGATATAGGCTTGAATGGCTGGAGGCCGTACGGGGGCCTCGCGGGTGGGAGTTCAGGGAATCATGGGACATTTAGACACTTCCTTGCTAGGGCGATACCGACACCTGCTTAAGACCCTGGATGAGGAGTCTAGTAGGATTCCACCGGACGAGTACTTGGAATTGCTTGGTCCTGGTGAGGTGGATGAACTTCTGCTTATCCGCAACCAGATAGCAGATATGAGCCTCGGTCCGGAGGAGAAGGCCGAACTCGCGAAGGCGGATGATTTGCTGGTGAAGCACCGTAAGCTGATTACGGAGTGGCAGTCGATGGGCTCTGTTGAGGAGCCTTCCGCCCACTGGTGGTGGCATCTTGACAAGGGCCCCCGGGTGCGGAAAAAGGCCCAGGAGGCTGCCTGATGCCGGGCACCATCTTGTTATTGGCTCACTTCTGCCAATATGGCTCCCAGTCTTCACGGCGGTGACTGCGCTGGCGGCAGAAACTCGCCAGCCCGTCCTGTTGAACCTCGGGGAAATGTGCAGACCCATCCGCTTATCCGCTCGCACATCCGCTGGCGCCGTAGACAAACTTCTCAACCGTGTTTTTGCAATGGGGCGTTCCTCTCACGAGCGATTCGTTGACCTTACGGCCATACTGTGCTATCATCGGGGCCACGGTGGCGGATGCGTTCCGCTCCATTATCCTCGCGTCAACCTCACAATCGGTTATCTAACTGGCCCTGGAGCATGGGAAGGAGAGTCGATGGACCTTTGCGGATTCGGAAAGATTCTGAACGTAGACCTGGCGACGGGAAGGATCGAAAAGCAAGATGTCGACCCACAACTTGCTCGCAAGTATCTTGGCGGCATGGGGCTGAGCTGCAGGATGCTTTACGACGAGGTGGGGCCCGACGTCGAGCCCTTTAGTCCGGACAACATAGTTATTTTCGCCAACGGTCCGCTGACGGGCACTAGCGCTCCTTGCGCGGGCAGAACTGAGATAACAACCAGGTCCCCGTTAACCGGGATCGTCGGATCGGGAAACACCGGCGGCTCTTGGGGAGCCCTTCTGAAGCGCGCTGGCGTCGACCAGATTGTCGTCCGAAAGTGTGCGGAAAGGCCGGTGTATCTCTGGGTCAATGACGACAGCGTCGAAATTAGAGACGCCAGCCATCTTTGGGGCAAGGATACAGCAGTCACCAGTGATATCTTGCAGGCCGAGCTAGGCTCCCCAGCCGCCCAGATCGCCGTGATGGCCATCGGCCAGGCGGGTGAGCATCTGGTGACATACGCCTGCCCTATCAACGAGTATCATCACACGGCCGCCAGAGCGGGCGCCGGCGCCGTCATGGGGGCCAAGAAGCTGAAGGCCATCGCGGTGCGAGGAACCGGAGCCATCAAAATGGCCAGGCCCAAGGAGTTTCGAGAGGCGGCCAGGGCCGCCAGAGACCGTGTTAAAGAAGCCCACGTTGCGCTTATGGGGGCCGCGAGTATTCTCCCAGACCCGATGGACGTGTACCTGGCACGGGGCTGCATGCCGGCCAGGAATTTTCAAACCGGCGTCATGCCGCGATTGAGGGAAACCGCGCATCGTGAGGTCTACCGAAAACACGTCACCGGGCCGAACGGCACCTGCTATGCTTGTCCCGTCACGTGTTTTCTCCTGGCAGAGGTGAACGAGGGCAAGTACGCGGGAGTAAAGGTCAACAGGGCTCCGGCGCCGGGCATAATAATGGACGCCGGGGCGAAATGCGGCCTCGACAATCTGCACGCCATTTGGAACTTCAAGGAAACGTGTCACCATTTGGGACTGGACTATGTGTCGGCTTCCGGGTGCATCTCGTTCGCGATGGAGCTGTTTCAGTATGGCATCATCACTACCCAGGACACCGATGGCATCGAGTTGAGCTGGGGGAACGAGGACGCGATGGTGCAGATGCTGCACAAGATCGCCTTCCGCGAGGGATTTGGCGACGTCCTGGCCGAAGGCAGCGTAAGAGCAGCAGAAACGCTTGGCCGCGGAGCCTCGCGGTACGCCATGACCGTCAAAGGTATGGAGATGATGTTTATGGAGCCCAGAACCGGGCCGACGGGCTTCGTCTTTGGCGATCTCACCAATCCCAGGGGCGGTGACAACCTGAAGACCACGCACGGGCGGACCCGTGGGTACGCCGCCAATTGGTGGGTCGATAAATTC
Organism: Chloroflexota bacterium; assembly: GCA_016210495.1. Next base: position 26,565 of record JACQUC010000208.1, on the reverse strand, counting down.
GATATGCCCGAAGACGTTAAGGCTAGAATATATAGCATGCCGCCGGAGCAATTCGCGGATACCTGGGAAGGCAAACCGATGCACTCCCGGTGGCTGGAAGACATGTATTCCATCGCCAACGCTCTAGGGCTCTGTTTCTTCACCTGCGGCCCGCTCCTCGCCCTAGGGCCAACCTATTTTTCCGGTCTGTTCTCGGCATTCTCCGGTCTAGATATGACCCCCGAAGAGATCACGAAGTGCGGAGAAAGAATCTTCACCCTGCTCAAGGCCTACGACGTCAGGCTTGGCCTGACCAGAAAGGATGACATCTGGCCCGACCGGTTTTTCGAAGAGCCTTTGCCCGAAGGACCCACCAAAGGCGCAGTGTTGTCCAGAGCGGCAATCGGGCAGTTGCTGGATGAGTACTATGACCTGAGGGGCTGGGACAGGGCGACGGGCATTCCCAGCGCGGAAAAGCTGATCGAGGTAGGTTTGGAGGACATTGCCGACGAGCTTACGAGGCTAGGCAAGTTGCCAAAACACACTAATTAGATGGAGACAAATTTGCACTGTAGGAGGCCAGAAATGGGCAAGATTGCGCTGCTAAGAGTCCTCGGGGTTTCAGCCTTGGTATTCGTATGGTCATTGTTCCTGGTTGCTTGTGCTGGGCAAGCTCCAGCCCCGGCGCCGGCACCCCCAACGCCAACCGCCGCGCCGGCGCCAAAGACTTCGACGGCCCCGCCGGCACCCAAAGCCGCAACCGCTCCGTCGACACCTCAGGCCGCAAAGCCGGCGCAGACCGAAGGGGACAAATGGAAGGCCGAGTATGATGCCGAGATGAAAAAACTTGCCGACGACGCGAAAAAAGCGGCGGGTGGCAAGGTGGTAGTGCTCTTCGGAGCCAGCATTCCCGACCAGGAAGCGGAATCGACGAAATACTTCAAGGAGAAATGGGGCGTCGACATCGTATTTGTGACGGGAAGTGCCACGCAGAACATGGCCAAGATGGAGGCGGAGCTGGCGGCTGGGAAGATCACACAGGACTATTTCGAAAGCGGCCCGGCGGCTCACTATCCCTTCTCGCTACGCGCCGACTACTTCCTCGACTATGCGCCACCGGCGGCCAAGGAACCCGGCGTCAAGTGGGTGGCAGATCCATTGGCCCCTGGCAAAGAGCCGGCCCTGGCGAAGCTGGGCAACGCGATCATCTACAAAGACTCTTCGATCTATGGGGCTGGCATCAACACAAACCTGGTGCCCGCGGACCGGGTACCAAAGAACTGGGACGATCTGCTGGACCCCTGGTGGAAAGGCAAGATGATCTTCTACGACCCACGGGTAACCGGTAGTGGCAATTCGTGGTACACCAAGATGTATCAGACCAAGGGCGAGGAGTACGTCAGGAAGTATTTCTCAAACGGCGTCACCCTGGTGCGCGACATCCCCGTTGGATCGAGACAGCTAGCAACCGGTGAGTTCGCTATGTTCTACGGCGCCAGCGCCAAGTGGCTGGCGAGCTTCACAGGCGCACCCATAAGATTCATCGACCCAGGCGCAATGCTACTAAACATCGGCACCGGATCCATCATCAAGGGTGGCCCTAACACCGCCGCCGCCAAGCTCTACCAGAACTTTCTGGTGTCGAAGGATGGCCAGGAGATTCAAATGAAGTACGGCGACAAGCCGCCTCTGAGGCTGGATGTGAAGCCGAACTCCGACCTTAACGACTTGAGTAAGTGGAATGTGCTAAAACCCTTCAGCTACGAAGACGAGACGGTGACGAAAGCAAAGATGAGAGAGCACGCGTCGAAATTGTTGGCCGAATTAGGGTTCAAGTAGGGGTAGGTTTCAACCCGCCCTGGGCAGGATTGAAACCTACCCAGGGCGGGAATCAAACCTGCCTCCAACAGGGGGCAAAGCATGGCTCTATCACTTGCCGAGCGCGAGCGGCGCTATAGGCTCATTCGCGGGGAGATGGCCCAGCGCGATCTGGATGTTCTGCTGGTAACCGGCAGCGACGGAAGCAATAGGCGGGGGAACCACCGCTACCTTGCGGGCTATGGCGTGGTGGCTCCCTTCGACCACTACGTCGTTTTCCCTAGAGAGGAAGTCGAGCCGGTGTTCTTCTCCTCGGGCAGCCGGTCGGCGCTTACGCCCAAGGCGCAAGGGTGGGTTAACGATCTGCGACTCGAGCACAAGCCGCAGATGCTGGTATTGGAAGAGGTTCGCCGCTTCAAGCGAGATGGCGGCATCGGGCTGGTGGAAATAAACACGGTGCCGATTCCAATGTACGTGGACTTGGTGGGCGACTTCGGAAACGGCGCCGTGCGCGATGCCACAGAGATCTTCAAGAAGGCTCGTCTGATAAAGAGCGAGGAGGAAATCGCCTGTATCCGCAGAGCGGCAAAGGTGGCCGACGACATCTATGTGCACCTAAAGAGTATCGTGCGCCCCGGTTTGACCGATTGGGAAATCTGGGGCGAGATAAAGAGGCTGGAAACGGCGGCGCAGGTCGACTATGCAATGGACCTCATCGAGTGCGCCGAGAAGAACTCCGTGTATCTTCCGGTCGGCAACGCACTTCCCGCAGGTGGCAGGGCCGACGTCGAGATCACGCCGGCGTACGAAGGCTACTACGCCCAGCTCCGGGGTTTCGCGCCGGTGGCGCCCTATACGGTGAAGGAGCGCAACCTGCTCGACGCCTGGCAACATGGCTACGAGGCAGCCATCGAAAGCATGCGGCCGGGTTCCAGAGCCTGTGACGTCTACTGGGCGGCGTTCAACGCCATTCGCGCTACCGGCTACGAGGCACCCGGCCGGGGTGGCCACTCGATCGGGCTCGACGTGGACGAGTTCCTTTCCTGTGATCGCTGGGATGAAACCCCGATCGAGGCCGGGATGGTCATCGTCTGCCACATTGCCGCTGAAGCGAAAGACGTGTACAGAGCGCTCCTGGGAGGAACGTTCCTGATAACGCGGGACGGCGCGGAAGCGCTGAATAAGGTGGATCTTATTTAGGCGAGGCATGGTCATTAATCCCACACGGCGCTCAAAAGCGGACTGGGAACGTTGAGCCGGGAGCGCCCCGCAAAGCGGGGCCCGCCCCCTCGCGGGCGAGACGCCCGCACCCCCAAATTCCTCCCAGCCAATTGTCTTAGGGTTTCGTGCCCTTGTCCTGAAACTCCTCCTTGATGCGTGCCAGGACTTCCGGCTGGGTGATTATGTCCGCCGCGACCATGGCCAGGCCCACCGCGCCGTCGACGAGGGCTTCGTGTGCTTTTTCGCCCTCGGCGATGGCCGTCCATTCGCGCGTGTGGTGGGGCAGGTCTTCCGGAGACATGCTGATGAAGGAGAGCAGCGTCGGCAGGGCCTGGCTGACGTTGCCGATATCGCCGGCGCCGCTGCTGCTCTGAATCCCCGCCACCGTCCTGCCCAGTGCCCGCATATTTTCCGTCCACAGTCGGATTAGCTCAGTATTGTTGCGCGAGCTTTGGATCTTCAGGCCCATGCGGTGCTCCAGGCGAGTGCCCGTGGCCACTGCCGCGCCGTTGAGGCAGTTCACCAGTTTCTCCGCCACGTCGTCCAGGATGGCCGTGTCGGGGGCACGGATCGTGAAGACCCCGGCGGCGTGCTCGGGCACCAGATTCGCGGCTTTGCCCCCGTCGGTGATGATGTAGGCGACGCGCGTCCCATCCCTCATCTGGCAGCGCAGGCCGTTGACGTTGTTGATGGCCAGGATGAGGGCATCGAGGGCGCTGATGCCGAGCCAGGGGCCGGTGGCGGCGTGAGCTGCTTTGCCCCAGTATTCTACCTCGAGATTGAGCCCGGCCACAAATCTACTGCCCACCGGCGCGGCCCCCATTCTGGGGTGCGCCTGTAGCGCCACGTCCACGCCCTCAAAGGCACCTTGGTTCAGCATGGTCACCTTGCTGCCCAGCTTCTCCGCGGCGGGCGAGCCGATAACCACGACCGTTCCTCCGGCCTGGTCCACGACGGGTCTGGCGGCCAGTCCTGCGCCGACGTGCAACGTCCCCAGGATGTTGTGGGCGCAGCCGTGGCCGACGTCGGGCAGGGCATCGTACTCGGCCAGCATCGCGACGACAGGCCTTCCCCGGCCGTAGCTGGCCCTAAAGGCGGTGGGCAGACCGCAGAAGCCCGTCTCCACCTGGAAACGGTTTTCCGCCAGGAAGTCACCCAGCCACTTCGACGCCTTCGCCTCCTCGTAACCAAGCTCAGGATTGGCGTGAATCCTCAGACTCAGGTCGATGAGCTCCGAGCGATAACGCTCCACCTCCTGGCGAATCTGCTGCTTGAGGGTTTCCAGGTCCATGGCTAAGTCCTTTTCCACGATTTACTCCTCTAATATGCGGTCGCGAACGAACTGGACGATCTCCTCGGCCAACCGAAGGGCTTCCTGGGCCTCAGCCATCTCAGGCTCCTGCGGCCCGCCGGGATAGCGGAACTTGATGGCGTACGGAGTCAAGGTCCGCGCAGCACCCAAGAATGCGGCGAATCCGCCTTCGATGGTCTCGCACCATCCGACGAGGCGCTCCAGATCGTGGGTCTTTGGAAAGGGATGATCGTAGGCTGCCAGAAACGCCTTCAGCGCCTTCTCCACCGCCTGCGGGGCAAAAAAGACGACAGCGTCGGTAAAGACCTCGTCCCGGCGCAGGTTTGCCGCAGCGATCCGGCAGTCCCGGCTCGCTCGGTTCAACCAATCTTGCGCCTCCAACAACGCCTCAGGCCGCATATAGCATCTTCCCCTCTCTAAGCACTGTAGCAGGCAGAGAGGCAAGTGCGCGCGCGCGCCGGTCGAACTCGTCTCTTGCCATAACGAGCACGTCGACCGAGAGATTGCGCCGGCCCATGGCGTGGTAAGCAGCCTGCTCGAGGCGATACACAGGTTGGTCTGCACTCGACACCACGAGGAGCAGGTCGACATCACTGTCCGGCGTGACGTCCCCCCGAGCCTGAGACCCGAAGACATATATTCGCTCGGGGTGCAGAGAAGAGATCAGCCTCTGGAGGATTCGCGCCAGTTCGCGCGCATCTTCCGGGCTCATGTGGGACAACTCCCGCCGAACCCGACCTTCCAGGTCATGCCCGGCCGCGTGGCTCATAATCGACCTCCTTTCACCTCGCGTCGCAGGGGAGCCCGCCACATATCACGGTCGCACCTCGTCGGGCAGCCGCGCGAGGACCGCCTCGTAGACCTAGCGGGCGAGAGCCAGGGCGGACTCGGCCTCCTCGCGGGTCGGTTGCTCGGGCTCGCCGGGGTAGCGATACTTCCACGCGTACTTCGTGAGCGGTACCGACCTGTCGGCAAGCGGCTTCAGGGCGGGATCGAACCTGACGCACTGCTCACCTAGCTCCTCCAGGTTGTGCGTCTTCCGGAATGGACTGCTGTGCCAGGTCAATAACCCCTTCAGGGCCTTTTCGGCGGCCTGCTGCGCGTGAAAGACGACGTCGGCTGCAAAGGGCGGCTCCGGGGTCAGCTCGAAGGTCGCGGTATCGAGATCCATCTTGGCCCTGGAGATCCAAGCACGGGTTTCAGCGACCAGTTCTGGATCATGCGGCATGGAGCAACCTTCCCTCGCGAAGGATGGTAGCCGGCAACGAGGTGACCACGTGCTTGCGTCGCTCGAAGGCGGAGTGTTTCCAGACGATCACATCGGCGGCGATTCCCGTTCCCCTGAGCACCCGATAGGCCAGATCGCTGTCCTGGCGCTCTGGCGGCGCGTCGTCCTGCACGACCACCAGCAAGTCGTAGTCGCTGTCCGGCCCAGCCTCGCCCCGAGCTACCGATCCGAAAAGGTAGATACGCTCGGGCTGGAAGGCGTCGACGAGACGTCGCACGACTTCGGCGAGCTTGGGGTCATGCTTCAGTATGTCCTCGTCCAGCAGCGGGTCCCGTCTCAAGGTCGCACCTCCTCGGGCAGCCGGGCGATGATCGCCTCGTACACCTCGCGGGCGAGAGCGAGCGCCTCCTCCGCCTCCGTGAGAGGCGGCTCGTCAATATCCCCCGGGTAACGGAACATCCAGGCGAACACCGTTAGCCGTTCGGCCCGCCGACATAGCGCCTCAAGGGACGCACGGATGGCGACGCACTGCCGGCCGATCTCCGCCAGATCGTGCGTCTTGCGGAATGGGACATCGTGCCAAGTGAGGAGCGCCTTCAAACTCTTTTCAGTGGCCTGCTGAGCGTGAAACATCGCGTCGCCCGTGAATGGCGGAGCCGCCGCCAGATCGTGCCCCCCGGCGCGGAGATCGGACTGGGCTTTGGCCAGCCAGGCCTGGACCTCCGCCACTCGTTCCGGATCATGCGGCATGTAGCAACCTTCCTTCCCGCAAGACCGTGGCCGGCAGGGACGCGCGTAGATGCGCACGCCGGTCGAAGCGATCCGTCTTCCAGACCACAATGTCGGCGGCGACCCCTAGATCCCATATGAGGGAATGGGCTTGCTGGCTCAGTCGATACGACGGCTCCTGCGCATCGCGAACCAGCACCATTAGGTCGTAGTCGCTGTCCGGCCCGGCCTCGCCGCGCGCCACCGATCCGAAAAGATAGATGCGCTCGGGCTGAAAGGCCTCGACGAGCCGGCGCACGACTTCGGCAAGCTTGGGGTCGCGCTTTAGTATGTCCTCGCTCAAGATTCGCTCCTTGATAGGCCCGGCGCTTGGAGTTTGGCCGGTCATCTTCCATAGGAGTTATTATACCAGAAGCTGTGGCACCTATTGCTTCACCAGCCGAACCATTTCCAGACTTGCGCCCTGGCGCTGGACGCCGAAACGACGGTCCCGGCGCAGATCATCTATAGAGAGCGTCAAGCGAAACGGGAACAGCTCCGGAAGCCGCACCAGATCGGCAAATAAGATGTCTTCGCTCGGGTGTGCGTGCAAGGCGCAGGCCAAGATCCAGGTCTCGAGCCCGACACGGCTCGCCGTCAACGTCCGCACGCAAGGCCGGTACGCGAAGCGCTTATCGGCTCGGGCCACAATCCCCCAATCGCGCAGAGAGAAGACTATTCGCTCGACAGCCTTTGCCAAAGAGCCAAGCGCGCCTCGCTCCGCCACCAATCTCTGTTTGACCAGCGCCGGCGTAACAGTGTCCACGTTTCGGCTGACCTGCCCTAACGCCGCCGTCGTCTGGCGAAAGAACGGGTAGTAGAGCAGGCACAGGCCGTAGTGCAGCCACAGGCGATCAGATGTCGCGGTCGTGGACCGGAAGAAGGCCACGGCCTCGGATCGTAGCTCGGGAGATTTCTCGCGCGTCTTGACCCAGATGTTGACCAAGATGTCGATGGCCTTGCGGCGGTTTTCTGTGCTCCCAATACTTTGGCCGACCACCGCATCTAGGCGTGATCGAATGTCAGCGGCATCCTCGACCTCAGCGCAAAACGCCGCCGTGGCATCGAGCCAGGGCAGGTAGATGTTGCGGTTGAAGCCAATGTTCTTATTCACGTGCTAACCTCGCGTGATGGTCACAAATGGCACCGCCACCTCGTCCAGCGTCGGGCCACCGTGCGTAACAACCGTTTCCCCGAAAGCGGCGAAAGCAGAGCGCCCGGCAGGCATCAACACCCGTACGTCGTCCGGCAACAGGCCGTCGTGATCCCACAGTACGGTTTGAGGGAATGTCTGGTGCCAGCGGGCGGCGGCCAGCGGATCGCCGTAGATCCGTGCTCGTCGTCCTCGCGTCTGCGCTGTAATGCCTTCCGAAGGCTGGCCGATGCCTCGTGCCTCCACGTGACCGTGGTCGCTCGCAACGTAGACGACGAATCCACGCGACAGCAGATCGTCGATCGTGGTTTCCAGAGCCACCGAGCGCACATCCAGCCAGAGGCGCAGCGAGGCATCCAGACCGGCCGCGCCAAGGCGCGTTCCGTGCATCATGTCGTCAATATCGTCAATCACCAGGCAAACAGCTTCGGCAGAAGAACTGTCGATGTCCGGAGGAACATCGCCTCTTTCCAGGCGCAGGATCGCGTGGTGACACGCGTTGGGCGCAAGCCCTTCCTGTCTCCAAAAAGCAGCCCATTGGTGCGCCTCGGCCTGGTTGCTGCTCAACGTGCCAGCAAAGTCGGCTGGTCTCTTGCCGCTGACCAGGGACTGGCGCGAGACAGCGGTAATCGTGGGTATCTGGGCCAAAAGCAGATGCTCTTGAAGACGCCACTCTTGGTGGCGCGCCTTCCAGGTCGAGCCGATGATTTGCCAGTCCGCCAGGGCCATCCCATCCAGGATGAGCAGGGCTACCCGACGAGTCCGGCCCTGGCGACGCTCGTAAGCCAAGTAGTGCGGCACGTGGTGAACGTGATTAGGCGCGGGCAAACGCTGGCTGGCCAGGGGCGAGTAATGGCGACGCAGCCATTCCAAAAAACCGGTGTCCAGTCGCTTCTGCAGGCGAGAGAAGGCCAGCGCACTTTCGGATTCCGAAGAAACACCCGGAAGGGAATGAAACAAGGCATTGATCTGAGCCCAACTTCGGGCGATCCCTTGCCACTCTGGCCAGCGATCAGCCGTTTGCGTCCCCAATTGGTCAAGCAGCACCGAGAGCAATCCTGCTAGGCGCTGCGACTGGCTATCGTCATTCGGACCAAGCACCGCAAATCGCGCCCACTCGGGCAAGCGGTCTAACTGATCCACGGCGATGGGCTCCAGGGCGCCACTTCGCAGGAGGCTCGGCAGGCCGTCCCGCAGCCCATGATCGGATTCAAAGTGCAACAGGTACTGCGCCGCAGCCTCTTTGATCGGTTGACCGGTCTGCCGTTGCACGAACACGGACCATTGCTCCCGCACAAACTCGGCAAACTCATCTCGATTCGCCAGCAGACGGTCAAGTGGCCAGCTCGAGTACTCAGGAATGGATCGCAAACGCGCCAGCAGCCGATCGATAAGCACGGCGGGCGTCGGTTCGGTTTGCTGGTGATAGCGGTTGAGCCAGGCCAACAGATGAGCCGGCTGCCGCAATGCGTCGAAATCCACCGAGAAAACGCCGCGAAGGACGTAGTCGACGGTGGCTTGACGGCCTAGCGGACGCTCTGGGGGAGCAAGAAGGCTCAAGTGCCATCTTTGCGCCGGGGTAAGGCCGCGGACCACGGGATACGCCAGATTGGGGAAGAACGAATGTAGAGCTAGCATGACGTGATGGCCCTGCTGCCAGAGATCATAGGGCAGAGCGTTGAGCGGGCCGGGAGTTATGACGATGGCCTGATGGTCGATGGCGAAGGGCTGATCTTGCTCGACGCGACGGCGCAGGTGAACCGGATCGGACTCTACTATGATACTGAATCCTCGTTCCGATAGCTCAGCCAGAACCATCTCGTCGGCCAACAACCCATCGGGATCGTGGACGATGGTAAGGGGATGGGTGTGTGCGGGGAAGTGGCTCAGAACGCTGTCGAGCATTACCGCACCCGCAGCGTGGCGCTGTCGTAGTACATCAGCAGGACGGGGTCTTCTTGCAGGACATTCTGAGGAAGACGTTCGGCCACCTGCACGATGGTGGAGTAGTCGTGCCGGCGCAGGGCGTCGGCGAACCCGGCGCGTACCGCCTCGGTGCGAAACTGCCGCAAGCGTCCGCGGCTCTCGACGTAGCTGTTGAACTCGCGCAGCAGCGCCTTCTGCCGCATCTTCTCCAGATCGCTGGCCCGATTGGGGTCGGGCACGTACCAGCGTCCCTGCCCGTCCTGCAAGAAATTCTGTTCGAGGATCTCGCTCAGCTCCGGAAAAGTTTCGTGCGGCGCCTGGTGAAGCTGCCGCATCAACAGCGGCAGAATCTCCTGGTAGGTCTGCGGCCTGCCGCCGGTGCTGGGATCGACCTGCCGGCGGAGCCACTGGATAGCGCTCTTCTCGTCGTCGACGAAAAGCGCTAGTTGCTCGATGCGGCTGGCGTGCATGCGCGCGCGGTCGTACTCCGGCACCTGATCGGCCAGGAAAAACGTGCCATCCCGTTCGACAAACCGCTGGCGCAGGCCGGCGTAGAGCTCGGCGGCGGAAAGCGGCACGGCCGCTCCACGCTGCACGTGAAAGGCCACCATGCGGTCGAAGAGCAGATGCGGCTGCCGTTCGGCCACTACCTCGAGCACGCCATTCCTCTCCACAACCGTCGGCAACTGGGCCAGGTGCTGGCGAACGAAATCCCAGGCCCCCTCCGGTGTGCCGGCCTCTACCAGAAAGCGGCGCTCAAAGCCGGTGCGCGGCTTGTAGGCCGAGATCACCAGATCCTGCTTGGCCGCCGTCGCGGCGGTGACCTGTCGATAGGAACCCTGCCGTTTGTCGAGGGTACGAACGTCGGCCACGACGAACCCCGCGGCCAGGATCGCCTCCTGGATCGCGTTCCACACCGCGTTGCGGCTGTTGTGAAACTCGACGGTCATCCAGCGACCCGGCTTCAGCCACCGGTAGAAGCTACGAAACGATTCTTTCATCAATCGCTGATAGGCGTATAGGTCCTTGCGTTTGGCCTGATCGATGATCGCTTCCGATGAGCTGTTTGTCACCACGCCATACCACGATTCGACCAGGTAGTTCAGGTCGGCGTAGTAGATGTTCTCGCCGAACGGCGGATCGGTGAAGATATAATCCACGCTACCTTCCGCGGGCGGCGGCACAGAAGCGGATTGCGTGGCTATGGCCACAGATCCTGGCCTGTAACGCAAGGAGGCGAAAGCGCGAGCCAGGCGGCCCACCTTTCCCTCCAATATGTACCAGGGAGAGACCTCCGAAATGAGCGATGAGATGTAGTAGACTCCGGAGAGATAGCGGTTTACCTGACTCCCACCGGCGCGGCCAAACTGGATCGGCTGATAGCGATTCAGTAAGGACATACCCCAGATGGTCTGGTCGACCGTGAACTCCAAGAAGCTCCGCAAACGAGGGTCAGCTACAGCCGTCGACCTCCCCCAGAATCCGTGCAGCGCGTGGGCCGAACGGGGAAGGAAGAACTGATGGAGATGCGTAACCCCCTTCGGAGCGAGCCTGGAGCCGTGATACATCTGTGGTATGGGAAGCGGATTTGACGGTATCCTATCGGGAGGCGGCAGCCTAGCGATACGATCCAGCAACTCGAGATCGTGCTCATCCGCGTGCTTTTGGTATTTGGTGGACCCGACACGGTACTCGACGATCACAGGGCGGCGCTTCAAAGATTCGACTGTCCGGCCCAATACGGGGTCAAACGCCGTTACACGACACCTCTCGAGATTACGCTTGCTGACGACAGCGCCGCAATACGGGCAAGGGAACTCCTCTTTGACCCTCAGCGTTTCCGTGTCCAGCGCCTCGTCCAAGAACGTGATCTCTCCGCTGCACTGAGGGCAGAGGAACACCTCGCTCCATACTGTATAGCGGATTCTGCCTTTGACGCGGTCAGGGGCATCGCAGCGCGGATGCCAGGTTTCGTACATCCAGCCCAGCTCTTGCTCAACTTCACGCATGATCCGGCGGGCTTCGCGCTCGAAGGCCGACGTGTCCACAGGCGTGTTGTAGTTGTAGGCGATGAACGTGGCGGCGGGGGAGAGATCCACCAAGATGGCTTTTCGTGCTCCGATGCGCGAGATCATCCTATCGCCATCCTTGACGACGCCATCGCCGTCCACGAAGTATCCCAGGCTCTCCACGACATCACGATCCCCGCACAGTTGGGCCGCCACCCCCGTCATTCCGGTGCCGCAGAACCCATCGAAAACTATGTCCCCGGGGTCGGTGTAGTGCAGGACGTAGCGCATGATCGCCTTATGGGGAACTTTGGTGTAATAGCCGTGGGCGCTGTACACAGGATCGCTCTTGCCCTCGGAAACGTCTACGGCGAAGGGCTCTCGACGGTAGATCACCTTACTCCCGGCGGTTGGCGCTTTCGAGACGGGATATTGGGAGGCGTTGCCGTTATCGTCGGAATCGTCGGGCAGATCAAGCTCCAAACGCTGCTTGGCGCGCTCGCCTCGCCACCGCGCGACGATCTCGCCCAAAAACGGGTTTGGGCAGGCGGTGTAGTATGGCGCGTCGGAAAGCGCCAAGATATGGTCGTCGTCACCGTGGGGGAATCCTTCTATGGAGCGGAAGGCGGGATCGTGCAGGTACTCTCGCAGGCGCTCGCGATACGCGGCGCTGCCCGAAGTGCCAGACGTCGTTCCGGTACCTGCGTTGAAAAGGGGGAGCTGCTCAGACAAGAGTCTGCCTCCTAGCACCGGTAGCAGTTTACCATAGATCGGGGAAGTGCCCAGCCACCCCCCCCCCGGGGGGCGGACAGCGGACGTCCGCCCCTACGCTACCGTGCCACGGTACCTGCCGATTACCTGTCCAGTGTCAATCGCGTGTTCCGTGCATCGTGGCCCCGCATCGCGTGGCGCAGAAAATCGTCGAAGCGCCGCCCTAGCTCGTCGACGGTGCAGGGTAGCCCGCCCTCTCTGAGCGACTGCAACAAGGCGTCGACGTGCAGCGTCAACGCCTCGATGCCCTGCAAAGCCTGGGCGGCAGCCACCACAAACCCATCGGGGATAGCCGTGCCGTCGTCCTCTTGAGCCAGGAACGCTTCGATGGGCAGGGCTTCGCCCGCGCTCATCGAAGCTATGCTGCGCCGAGCGGTCTCACTCTGCAAATTGGCGCGCAGAGCCTGACCCCAGCGCCTGAGCAGATCGTCCAGGAGAGCGTCCAGGGTGTTCAGTACCTGAGCGGCTTCACCACCACGGGGTCGCTGTGCGGGACGAAGATGGCAGTGCGGGCAGGTTGGCGAGTCGGCAATCACACCTTCGTGGAATTCCCGGCACGTGACGAGCTCGGTCAGCTCGTCTTTCCAGGTGCTCAGCTCACTCGGGTTCAGAAGGTTAATACCGGACAGGGTGGCCAGCGCGACCAGGCGTGCATCAGCATAAAGGCGCTGCCGGCGATCGTCGTCGGCCGGGCCCAGCACCAACCGGCGGTGCAGCTCACTGTAGGCAGCAACGTAGTCGGCCTTCAGCGTCTCCATCTCCCGTACCAGCGCCTGGCCATCACGGCCACGCTCACCCTTTCCAAAGCGGCGCACGTCGTCCAGCAAGAGCTGGCGCGCGACGGCCGCGCGCTGCGACCAGGGATGATCGGGCGCAAGATTCGCCTGAGCTTCCGCAAGGTAAGCCGCCAGCGGCTGGAGCTGGCCCACCAGGGCGAGCAGGTCTCCTGCCCTGTCGACGATCTTTCTGTCGTCCAGCGCGTCGCTTACCTGGGGCATGCTCAGGCGCAGGTTGCGCAGTCTGCCAACTGTGTTCAGGTTGCTCAGCTCGGTCAGAAAGTCCTTGTACCCGCGCAGATGTGACGACAGCAGAGTGGTGGATAGCGTCACAGGTGGTAAGTCACTGCCGACGACCACGCCGGACTGAGCCTCGATTGTGAATCGATCCGTGAAGACCGGCGCGTTCCACAGTTGCAGCCCCTGCTGCAGACGGCCCTGAATAGTGGCGGTGCGCTCCAGCTCACCCTGTACTGTGCGCTGTAGCTCCCGCACGGCCTGCTCCCGGGTGTTCTCGTCGCGGATCAGTCCCGGCTGCAATCCGAGTCCTTCAAATATTGTCGTCCAGATGCCGAGCGGCAGCGTGCGTGGCGTCTTGTAGAAGCGAAAGCCCACTAGCTCTGAGATGGCAATGGTTGCCGCCCGCTCGATGCTGCCCGCATCCAGCTCCCCGTGCCCGCCCGCGTTGACGACGACGTCGCCATTGTAAACCAGGGCGAGGAGCACCACGATGACCCATTCCGGCTCCAGAGAAAAGAACACGTCCTTCTCGATAGGCTGGATACCGCCGGCCACCTGCTGGACCAGCTCGCCGCGGTTCACCACCTGGCCTTCTGCCTTACTCTGCAATATCTCCAGATAGCGGCGCGCGTAGCGTGACTGATGAACACGCACGTTGTCATTGTCGTCCACAAGTTCCAGTCCTTCCAGCACAGCCCTGGCCAGATTGGTGCGCCCGCGCCCAGACAAGAAGCGCACCGCCTCCATCGCGACGGTTGGCCGCGCAGCCTCGCTGATTGGCTGCGCCTGTCGGAAGGCCGGGTACTGCGGATACCGCTCTTCGAACTCGAGCGCCAGCAGGTTTGACGCGATCAAGCGCAGCAAGTCCTCGATGGTTCGGCTTGCCGTATTTCGCGTCCCGGCCAGGACATCGCCGACCTGCCTCATCACGCCCTGATGTCCGACCTGGAGATGATTTGCCAGGTTATCGCGCAGCCAGGACGACAGCTTCCCTAAGTACTCGTCGGCTTTCTGTGCGTAGGTGTCCCGATGAGCGGGGGCCTCGTTTGCCAGGGCACGCGCGCCCGCGTACAACCTGACCTTTTCCTCAAAGCTCTGATCGAGCCCCGTAAGCTGGAATACAACTTCGTCGGAGCGCTCCTCATCGTGCCAATCGCGACGCAGGAACGGTGGCAGCAAGTAAACGTAGAAGTCGCGCGGCGGCTGCGCCGTGCTGCGCTCGTCGGGGGCGCCAAAGAAGAGGTAGCCAGGACGCGTGACCTTGCGCTCGTCCCACGGAAGCTCGTAGAACCATATGCGATGGCCGGTGACGTACGTCGTGTCACCGAGACTCAGGTTCTGGCGCAAAGCATCGAAGAAGTAGCGATTGAGATCGCTCTCCTCCATGAATTCGCCTCGCTGCCTGATCTTCGCATCGAAGTCGATGTCCTTTTTGAGGTCAAGGTAGTACTGCCCGTTGGCTTCGTTGTACGACAGGTACTGCCCGCTCACGGTGCGCATAATCTCACGCAGAGCCACCTGCACCTGATCCAGAAGGAACTCAGGCGTCGATTCAGGCATCGGAACGTACAGGCAAAGGTCGTCACGAAGCTCTTCCGGTGTCGCGCCGAGCGGCACGTAGATGTCGTTAGTAGTCAGGCGATGGACGCTTAAGGCATGGACGATGCGCATCGCCATAGGTAGCAAATGCTGCCGCGTATAGGCGTTTCGAACGCGTCCTTCCAACACGTTGCTCTTCTCCATTACCGCGGCCACTTCTGGGACGCTGCGCATGCTCGCATTATCCCGCAGAAGGTCCCAATAATGGTCGTAGGAGACCAGCCCAGGCTGGTCCCGCGGCACATCTTTATCGAGAAGTGCGACGATGGCCTGGCTGAAGGTCTTGAGCACCTCCCGCTTTTCGGCTATGGAGACGCGCTCGAAGGTGTCGATATAAGCGGGATGAATCGGAAAAAGCTGAGCGAACTCGTCCAACCGCTCTGCCATCCGATGGTACAACGGGGTGAACCGGCGCAGATGTTCGGTAATGCGAGCGACCTGCTCGTCGGTCTTCACGAGCAGGCGATGCGAGACCACAAAAGCGATATCCTCCCGCGCGATGCGCACCTGCTCGAAGCGATCACGCACCCGGCGCAACTGCTCGGCCACGAAGACAAAATGCGGGCTGTCGAACAGGGTCTCTTGTAAGCCGCCCAGAAACCGGAACGGCGTGAGCGCGCCAACCTCGCCCAGCTCGCGCAGGAAGCCCAGGTCGAGGATTGTCTCGCGCTCCTCTCGCGTTCTGAGGTAGTCGAGAAGCTCGTCCACTACCAGCAAGATACCCTGTTCAGGGTAGCGCCGTCGAAAGACGTCGACGGCCTGGATGATGACGTCTTTGTTGTTGGTTAGCTCGGTAGCCGGTGGAAAGGCGAAAGGCGTGCCCCAGTTTGCCAGCGCCGACTCGAGCTCAGCAATCAGAATATCGCGCAGGTTTCTTCTAACTCCGCCTATTTCCACGCGCGCCACTTTGAAGCGACCGGCAATGGAGCGTGCGGCGTTTTGCACCACGGGATGGCCCACGTGCTCCAAAAGGTCGGGGAACTCTGCCACCGCCGAGACGAGCGCCATCAGGTGTGACTTGCCTGTGCCGTAGTTGCCGACGATCAGAACGCCCCTGCTGTCGGATGGCTCGAGGAACTGGATCTGTGGAATCACCACGTTGGCAAGCTGATCCGCCATCCGGTCCGAGATGACATACGTTCTCACCAGGTGCTCGGCTTTTGTCTTCTGATCGGCCTCGCGGAGCTGGATGACTGTCTCAATCGGCTCGCATTGGATCAGATCGCGATAACGCATGTGCCCACCTCGGTTCTCGAAGTTCTCTTCTCAGTCGAGTGCCCAGACCTTTGCCTGGGGGTCCTTCCACACACGATAGTGACTGTGCTTGGGCACAGCATAGGCCAAAGCGTCGTTCGTGTAGCTACCAGGCCAGGCGACCAGGAGCCGTGTTATTCGGCTAGCGTGACGGAGCAACGCTAACGGATCCAACTCCAGGCTCGGCTCGAACCATATGTCCGTCTCGCCACACACCAACGGGCCTGGCGCGCTTGCCGTGATCGTGCTCTTAAGAAACTGGTCTGCTGCCTGTGGGCGCCTTGAGGGTGGTTCATCCAGAAGCGCGTCGCTCAACTCACGGCCAACCGACAAGAACGGCCAGTTGTATACGCGGGCGATCTCTCGAACCTGTTCCCGCAATCGCCGCACGTCGGTATGCACCATCAGAATGCACTGATAGGCCGCTAATTCTGCCGCCAGGTTACCAAATGATGACCGCATAAATGCGAGCCTGGAGCCAAAGAATCGATAAACTACCTATCGCCGGTTTGTCCCTATGGCTAGTTGCAGAGTCTACCACCGTGAGGCGATGGTGTCAACACGGGCGGGTGGCGCCAACACCTATTGCAGGCCGGGGCTCGCGCTAGTATAATAGGGCCTAACGAATGAGTGCTCGCATAAGTAAATAGGAGAATGCCCAAATTGACATCCGTTTCGAATTCGGACGCCGTTGCGAGGGCAGATGGACACGAGAGGGACGAGCCCCCTGGCGCAATGGCTCAATGTGTAGAGCCGGTAATTAACGGCTCGGAGTCTGCGAGCTCGAAGCCGACGGAGATAGCCAACAAGGTCGCTGCCAAGCAAGAAGCCGATGTCCTGTTATATAATGGCATCATAGCACGGCCTTACGACCAAGAATTCATTGAGTTGGTGCGAAAGCAGAAAGCACACGCGAATGTGATCCTTATGCTGGTGACGGAGGGTGGCGATCCCGATGCAGCATATAGAATGGCGCGGGCGCTGCAACGTGACTACGAAAAGTTTATATGCTACGTATCTGGATACTGCAAAAGTGCTGGCACTCTTCTTGCCATTGGAGCAGATGAACTTATTATGTGCGACCATGGCGAGTTAGGCCCGTTGGACATCCAACTATCCAAGAAAGATGAATTATTTGGGATGGAGTCCGGCGCCGTAGCGTTTACCGCAATCCATAGGCTTTATGGACATGCGTTTTTGGCATTCGAGCACTTCTTTTTGACTACGCTAAGGGCGAGCGGGTTCACTATTACAACACGCACAGCAGCGAACATAGCGACCAATCTTACAACAGGCTTGTTTGGCCCTGTCTTTCAGCAAATTGACCCTATGCATGTGGGTAAAGCGGGAAGAGAAATGAGCATCGCTAACCGCTACGGCAGCCTTCTTGATCAGCACAGTCGCAACATGCAGCCCGGAGCTCTTGATGCGTTGGTGTCAGGGTACCCGTCGCAAGGATTCGTGATTGACAGGGAAGAAGCCTTGGACCTATTTAGAACCGTCCGGTGTCCCGATGAGCTTGAGCGGGGCTTGGCTTACAGCCTGGATGAATTAGCCCGCCGATCCATAAGCTATCGGTCTGATGAGCCCATAATGTATTTCTTGTCTGGCCGCGAAGACGAATCAAACCCGACCAGAGAAGGGGAATCAGGGAGTGAGTCGAATGAACTCGAACCTACAAACGCGCCAGTCCGAGGACTTGCTTAGGCTAACACGCAAACAAAGTGAAAGCCAATACAGTCCTCCTGCGGAAAGAACGCCCGGCGATGTACAATCACTGCCGTCAAGGAAAGACGCTCCGTCCACGCGGAGACGAAAACCCCGACGACTCAGGGACTTACCGCGTTAGTTACCTGAAGTTGGTGGATTCTGCCCCATTTTGACTACGGGCTACAGCTATCGCTACCTGGTCGCTTGACCGGGTAGCGATTCTTTTTAGGTTCCCCTTGATCTCATTTCACTACCCGACCCATTGATTGACAACACTTATCATTCCGTCTAACATGTCGACCACATCCAAGGCTATCCTGGCGAACTTCGCCAGGAAACCAAATCACACCGCGCCACGGGAGAGCTCAAAGCTGCATCTGACCCGGGCACTGTGAACAACACAACTAATCAACGTGAAGGAGAGATAAGCATGCCTGGTGGCTACATGGGGAAGATCATCGAGGTGAATCTTTCGACAAATGAGATCGCCGAGAAAGAGCTCCCGAGCGAGGATGTCCTCAGAAAATACCTGGGTGGGTTCGGTCTGGGGCTGTGGCTGCTGAATCAGATGTGCCCGCCGGGCACCTCGGCCCTCGAACCGGAAAACCCGATGATTTTCCTCACCGGCCCGCTGACAGGCACCCGCGCGCCGGGGGCGACCAATCTGACGCTGACGACCAAGAACGCCGACACGGATTTCACCGTCGGACGCTCGCATACCCACGGCTTCTTCGGGCCTAACCTCAAGTTCGCCGGGTATGACGGACTGATCGTTACCGGCAGGGCGGATAGGCCGGTGTACCTCTGGATACACGAAGGCAAGGTCGAGATCAAGGACGCCGCCAGGGTCTGGGGCAGGGACACTCACGAGACCGAAGACCTCATCAAGGCGGAGCTCGGGCAGTCCAAGGCCAGCGTGGCGGCTATCGGTCCGGCCGGCGAGAACCTGTGCGCCGGGGCGCTCATCGAAAACGACCACAACCATTCGATGGCGCACAGCGGCCTGGGCGCCGTGATGGGCTCCAAGCGGTTGAAGGCTATCGCCGTGTATGGCACACAGACCCTTCCGGTAGCTAACAAAGAGGCCGAGCGCGCGATCGCCAGACAGTGGCGAGATTCGCTCGACTACGGCCCGGACTCCCCCTGGCAGCGCGTGGGCCACGGGGCCATTCCCAAGGGCGACTACAAAGGCATAAAATCCAAGTACGGCCTCAGCGTTCACAACATGCAAACCGGCAACCTCGAGGGGTTTGGCGACGGTTGGTCGCGACAGAAGATAACGCCCAAGCCCTGCTATGGCTGTCCCATCGCCTGCCCTTACGACGTGGAGATCGCCGAAGGTCCACGGAAGGGCTACGTGGCTTCGCTTTGCGGCGGCGGCGAAGCGCTGGAGGGCGCGTCGGCGATCTTCGGCGTGGCCGATCTTGGCGATGTGTTCTACCTCACGGACCTCTTCGATCGGCTTGGACTGGAAGGAAGCACGGCGGGCTGCACGCTGGCGATGGCCTTCGAGGCCTACGAGAAGGGCCTGATCACGAAAGAGGATACCGACGGGATCGAGCTCAGATGGGGCGATGCCGGTCTCGTCGAGAAGATGCTGCGAAAATACGTCGACCGCAGCGGCTTTGGCGACATCCTGGCTCAGGGACCGAAAAGGGCTGCCGAGGCCATCGGCGGCGACGCCGCCGACTTTGCCGTTCATATCAAGGGATCCGGCATCAATCTGCACGACTGGAGAAGGGGATGGGGAGTCCTGCTGGGACAGATCGTCGGCGGTGGCTCGGGATGGCCGGCACCGGGGGCGGACCTCACCCGGCCGGACCCGGACTCGGGCTATCCCGAAAGAACGGCGCCGTTCGATCACAGGGAGAAACCCCTCGAGGTAAGGAAGACGGGCATCACCAAGTACGCGCTCGATAGCACGGGGGTCTGCTGGTACTGCACCTGGGGCAATGCTCGTGGAACCGAGCTGTCTGCGCAGATGATCGCCGCGGTGACCGGATGGGATTTCACCCGCGACGAGCTTCTCGCGTACGGCGAGAGGATGCTCAATTTCGAGCGCCTGTTCAACATCAGGCACGGGCTGACGCCAGAGGATGACTACGACGTGCCCGCCCGGCTGACCGAGGGCCAAAAGAGCGATCCGTCCGGCGCCCCGCCCATCCGACCCTATCTCAGGGGAATGATCGACGAATACTACCGCCTTATGGGCTGGGATGAGAAGAGCGGGAAGCCCTGGCGAAGCACGCTCAAACGCGTGGGCCTCGACGAGTTTGCCGAGCAAATCTGGGGCTGAGTATACCAGATGAGTGTGGCTGAGCTCACGTGGACTGAAGAGACAGATGTGGTTGTGGTGGGCTACGGTGGTGCAGGTGCCGTGGCGGCTATCAGCGCCCACGACAGCGGGGCCTCCGTGCTTATCCTGGAAAGACAACCCGCCGATACCCCGACCGAGACCAGGCATACCCCCAGCACCAGGCTTAGCGGTGGGGGTTGCTTATCGCCCACCGACACCGGGAAGGCTCGGCTTTACCTTGGCGAAATGGCGAAAGCTGCCGGCGAGAGCCTTACTCTTGAGAGGGAAGAGCTTATCGCCAGTTTCGCTCGCGCTCTGGGCGAGAACTCGGAATGGATGGAGAAGGCGGGCATCCTCGTCGCAGGCCCTCAAGACCTGAGCGCCGGCGCTGCCAAGCGGGGCCATACGGACGAGAAAGGCCGCTACTTCTATCCGCACGCCGACTACCCCCAGTTGACGGGCTCCGAAGGCTGCGGCTTTTTCTTTCCCAAGCCCACCGAGCGCTACCGCTACGGCGCAGCCTTCTTCAAGTACCTGACCAATGCCGTCGAAGCCAGGGGCATCCCTGTGCTGTGGGAGACCAGGGGGTTGCACCTGGTAGTCGAGAGTGGTGATGTGCGAGGAATAGCCGCTTGCAGTCGAGGCAAGGAGCTGGCAATCAAGGCCAGAAGGGCGGTAGTGCTGACCTGTGGTGGCTTCGAGTTCAACGAGTGGATGAAGGAGAACTATCTGCGGGTCAGCCCCATCCATTTTGCGGGCAACCCCGCCAGTACCGGCGATGGCGTCAGCATGGCGATGGAGGTGGGGGCTGCCCTGTGGCACATGAACGACGCCGCCTGGCGCGCCACCCTGCACTTCCCCGATTTCCCTATCGCCTTCCTGCCGCAGCGGTCGGAGACGGCCTCGATCTTCGTCGACAGAAGAGGCGCGCGGTACACCAACGAGAAGGTCAAGCACCACGCGTTCGGCTACGAGCTGACCGGCTACGATAGCTACGCGCTGTGCTATCCCAGAGTACCTTCCTACTGGATATTCGACGAGAAAAGGAGGTCGTTGTGCGCCTTAGCCGGCGATCACGGTGCGTGTAACCCCCCTGGCGGAGTGGGGGGTGACGTCTTCTACGAGTGGAGCGCCGACAACCGCCGGGAAATCGATCGCGGATGGATCGTCCAGGCCAACAGCGTCGAGGGCCTGGCAAGGGCCATTCTGGCGGACCCGGACAACGGGGAGCTGATGAGTCTATCCACCCTGCGGGCGACGATGAGGCGGTACAACGAATACTGCGATCGGGGCGAGGACCTCGACTTCCACAAGCCCAGGGAATGGCTGCAGCCCATCGAAGACCCGCCCTATTATGCCGTCAAGCTGTGGCCTGGAGGAGCCAACACGCAGGGGGGACCGAAACGAAACAGCGCGGGGCAGGTGCTGAGGGTTGATGGCAACCCAGTCCCCCGCCTCTACTCGGCGGGAGAGCTGGGCTCGATATTCGGGATGCTGTACCAGGGGGGCGGCAACCTTGCCGAGTGCATCACTTCCGGCCGCGCCGCGGGGGCCCGCGCCGCTGCCGAAAACCGGTGGAAATGAGAACGCTTAGCCTGAGCCGATTGCTGGTCATAGCGCTGCTGATCATAGTCGCATTTCAAGTGCTGTACCCGATGGGCATGATCTTTTACGGCAGCGTCAGAGATACCCCGCCAGGGTACGCTGGCAATTTCAGCCTCGCCGGCTACGTCGAGGTGTTCACCAATCGCGAGACCTATGAGCTCCTCCTGACAACTTTCTGGCTGGCGGTGGTGCGGACAGTACTCACGGTGGTCGGAGCGGTGTTCCTGGCCTGGGCGGTGAGCCGCACCAATGTCCCCTTCAGGCGTCATCTTGAGTGGCTGATAGTGCTGATCTTCTTCTTGCCACTCCTCCCGAGGATTCTGGCCTGGATCGTCATGCTGAGCCCGAGGACAGGTCTCATCAATCAATTTCTAAGGCTCTTTCTCCCTCTTGGCGATCAAGGCCTCAACATATTCTCGTACGGGGGTGTGATCTTTGTCAGCGTCCTGGGATGGATACCGATCCTGTTCATCCTGCTGGTCCCCGCCTTTAAGGCGATGGACGCCAACCTGGAGGAGTCCTCCCGGATGTCCGGTGCATCCGTGGTGGGCACCATCTGGCGCATCAACGTGCCGATGATGACGCCAGCGCTCCTCGCCGCCTCGACGCTGGGCTTTGTCAGAATGATGGAGTCGTTTGAGGTGGAGGCGATGCTGGGCATACCGGCCAACATCTACGTGCTGACGACCAAGATCTACCACTACGTCGCACGCACTGAGCCGCCGCTGTACCCGCCGGCAATGGCCCTGGCCACGGCCCTGCTGATGATGGCCTTTCTGCTGGTGGCCGGCCAGTGGAGGATTCTGGGGCAGCGGGAATATGTCACGGTTACGGGCAAGGGTTACCGGGCTCAGGTGCTAGACCTTGGACGTTCGAAATGGCTGGTCTTCTTCGGGGTCGTGGCATTCATCTTCGTCGACCTGGCCCTGCCGATGGGGGTTCTGATTTGGAGCTCTTTCATGAAGTTCGCCGGCGTCTTTATGCCCGATATGTATACGCTGAGCCACTGGGGCAAAGCCTTCGCCAGTCCTGAGCTGCTCAAGGCGGTGTGGAACTCGGTGATTATGGGCGGCGCATCCGCTACGATCGGAATGATATTGTGCTCGTTTATAGCTTACATTGTGGTCAGGACGGGGTTCCAAGAGAGGAGACCCTTGGACCTGATCGTCTGGGTCCCCTGGGCTATCCCGGCGATAGTTCTCGCGTTAGGATTCCTTTGGGCCTATATCTTCTTGCCCCTTCCTTTTGGCCTAACCATTTACGGAACAATGGCACTGCTGGTTCTGGCGCTTATCTGTAAGGGTTTTCCGCTCGGGACGAGAACGATGACGTCGACCATAGTTCAGTTGTCCCGGGAGCTGGAGGAGTCTTCGCAGATTCACGGCGCTTCGTGGCCGCAGACCTTCACCCGCATCGTTCTGCCGCTGGTGCTGCCCGGGTTTCTGGCGGGCTGGATACTGCTGTTCAGCTACGCCGTGAAGGACCTGGACACCGTCTTACTCCTCCACTCTCCGGAAACCACGCTGATCACCACGACCATATTCCGCCTGTCGTCGGCAGGCCAGATCGAAGCGGCCATCATTCTGGGCATGGTGCAGGCTACAGTACTGGCCATCGCCTACTTCGTTTCGACGGCGATCGCTCGCTGGCTTTCGCCGGGCAAACCGGTGTAGCGGTGGATCGTCTTCCAAGATGCTCACCGCAAAGAGCGCAAAGGACGCAAAGATTTCATATGATTCTCTTTGCGCTCTCTGCGCCCTTTGCGGTTGACGTATTTCCGTACGATACGGAGAAAGGGGAGAGGAATGAAGCTTTGGATACAGACCTCGGGGGCTATCGGCGCCGATCCGGCGTGGGAGGATTACGACCGGCTTCTTAACGCACACTTCCGTCAGGTGGCGAGGCCGGGCACGGAGATTTGTCTGCACGGCAGCAGGGTTTACAGCCCCGCGATCGTGACCCATCAGTATCCCGCACACCTGCACACATCGCTGGTGGTCGAGGCTGCGCTTCAGGCCGAGCGCGAAGGCTATGATGCCTTCGTTCAGACGGGCTCGTTCGACCTGGGCTTCCTCGAGATCAGGGAACTGGTCGAAATTCCCGTGGTATTTCCCATCGAGACCGCGCTGCACATCGCCACTCTGCTGGCGCCACAGGTCGCTTTTCTCACGCAGAATCGCCCGTTTCTAAACCGTCTCAATCAACGCGCCAGAGCATACGGATTCGGGGACCGTTTGACGCCGGGAGGCTGGGTCGACCTGACGCCGAGAGAGCTACAACTGGCATTCAAGAATCCTGGCCCCACCATCGACCTGCTGGCGGCGGAGGCGAAAAAAATAGGAGAGCAGGGCGCGAATGTTCTGATATGCGCGGGGAATATGATGACGATGCTCTTTGTGAGTCAGGGGACAACCGAGATCGAGGGCGTTCGCATCCTGGACTCGCTGGGCATCCTGGTGAAGATGGCGGAGATGATGGTGGACCTGCACCAGACGATGGGCATCACCAGAAGAAGGATGGGGATGTACGCTCCGCTGCCGAAGGAAGAGATCCGGAGCATGAGGAAGCTGTACGGGGTGGAATAGGTGAGTGGCTTGGGTGCTGCAATTGACAGTTGCGTTCGACATCACCTATACTGGTTCGAGGGACGATTAGTCGTCTCAAGGGAGTGCGGAGAACGCTTTGGACGAACACCTTCGGCAGCGCATCAGCCTGAACCCCAAGGTGATGGCCGGCAAGCCGGTCATACGGGGAACGCGCATACCGGTGGAGCTTATCGTGCGAATGCTGGCCCAGGGCATTCCGGAAGCCGACATTCTGCGTGAGTACTCGCGTTTGCGGCAAGAAGACATACGCGCGGCATTGGCCTACGCCGCCGAGGTGCTGGCCCACGAAGAGGTTTTCCCGGTGGCGACACGGGGTTGAGCAATTAACGTGCATATCCTCGTCGATGAGTCCTCCGGCACCGCCACGGTTGATTTCCTCCGCAGCCTCGGCCACGACGTGTTTGCCGTCGCCGAGATGATTCCGCAGGCCGAGGATACGGAAATCCTGGCCCAGGCCGCGAGCGAGGGACGGGTCGTCATTACCAACGACAAGGGTTTTGGCGATCTGGTTTTCCGCAGCGGTCAACCACACGCGGGTGTTGTGCTGCTCCGGCTTCGAGACGAAAGCCCCGCCAATCGAGTGCGCGTGCTCAGGGCTGTGTTGGAGCAACACACCGATCGTTTGATAGGGAGCTTCGTCGTAGCGACGGAAGACGGCATCCGCATCAGGCCGCGTAGCGACGCGTTTTGAGAGACGTCGAGCCGGCATCGCTCATGGCCGGTACTTCCGCCACCACAGCCCCAGCATCCAGCCTATGGCGCGCCAGTTGGCAAGACGGTGCTCGGCCTGATACCACCTGAGCCGGTCTTTCAGCAGCGGCGCTGGCGTGTCGGGCGAGTGGTAGAATCTGGCCTTGAAGCAATCGTCCTCCGGCGCAATGGCCCCCTCGGCGACGGCGATCCGGTGCAGCTCCGTGTCAGGCTGGATGCGGTAGCCGCAGTCCAGAATGGTGTGCGTGGGGCGAAGGCGCGACGCCGTCGCGAACGTCTCCTCGATCGTCGCGGGCGTCTCTCCCGGCCCGCCGAGCATCAGGTTCAGGAAGTAGCCGATGCCGTTCTTGCGGAATATCTCCGCCCCCCGCAGCACGTCGTCCACCTGAAACGGCTTCGCCGAGCGCGCCAGCACCGGCTCGGAAAGACTGCCGGCGAACAAGACCACGTTGCGCCCTCCCGCGCGTCGGTATAGCCGCGCGAACTCCTCGTCGACCTCGCCCGGCTCGAAGATGGCCGTGAGATTCACGTGCACGCGGGCGATAATCAGCTCCTCGAGCACCTCCTTGGCGTGGTCGAGCGGGCGGTTGAAGCCGGCGTCGGCGAGGATAACCGAACGCGCCCCCCCGGCGCTGCAGCGCGGCGGCCTCCTCCGCCACCCGGCGCAGATCGCGAGAAACCCACTCCCGCCCGGACGTCTTGTAAGTGTCGCAGTACACGCATTTGAAGGGGCGGCCTGTTCGCGTCACCAGCCCGGCGTCCCAGAATGCCATCGGCGAGCGCCGGTAGGCGTGCAGGTCGATGAAGCCCCAGCCGTCGAAAGGCGTATCGGCGTAGCCACGGATCGTGAATGGATTGCGGATGACCTTGCCACGATCACGATAGACCAGCCCGGGCGACGTGAGACTCGGCTTGCCCGAGGAAAGGGACGCGACGAACTGCGAAATCAAGTCGAGGTCGTCCCCGGCGATGCCGTAGTCCGCGCCCAGCTCATCCAGGAACTGAACGGGGAACGAGGTAAACGCCGTGCCCCCGAGGATCGTCGGCGCTGAGGAGACCGCGCGGACGGCGCTGACAATGGACTTGATGGTGGGCAAAGGATCGAAGAACTCCGTCGACGACTGGTTGTCCACGTTGCGGATCGAGTAGCAGACGAGATCGGGCTCGAGCTCCCGGGCTGCCTGTGCAGCCTCCATCGCAGGCGCTCTGGCAAACATAAGGTCAACGAAGCGCACGACGTGCCCATCCCGCCTGAGACGCGAGGCCACCAGCGAGGCCCCCAGTGGCGCTGGCGCCAACATGCGATTGGTGTTTGTGTAGACGAGCAGTATTTTCATACTTCTCCCAGTCTGATGCCTGTAGAGACGACCCGCCGGGTCGTCTCTACAGGCATCAACTTAAGCTGCTCTCAGACAGATAGGCGTTCGACCATCATAATGTAGGGGCGAACGGCGTTCGCCCGCGCGGTCCCTCGATCCGACCGACACGTCCGTCCAGTTCAAAACGTCCGTCCGATGCCCCCCGCATCGGTGTACACGTCGAATTATCACATCTGCGTGCCATCGCTGAGGGCGAACGCCGTT